>NZ_CEEDFC010000018.1:0-152918 GCF_979254005.1 Variovorax sp. AC103
AGATGTGTATAAGAGACAGCAACACGCTCGGCCGCCGCCTGCTGGCCACCTTCGGCGTCGTGCTGCTGCTGACCCTGGCGGGTTCGGGCATCGGCATCTGGTCGCTCGCCAAGGTGGACGAGGCCACGCGCGTCGCCATCCAGGAGCACGGCGTGTCCGAGCGGCTGGTGGTCGACGCCTACCGCCTGCAGGCCATCAACGCCGAGCGCTACAAGGCCATGGCGCTGAGCTCCGAGCCCGAGGTGGGCGAGATTCTCTCGGCGGACATCCAGGCCACCGCGGCCCGGTACGACGACCTGCTCGGGCAGGTGCGCCAGCGCCTGCACGACGACGCCGACCGCGCATTGCTCGCGCAGGCCGACGCCGCCGCCAAGGACTTCGCGGCCGCCGTCAAGGAGCTGGTGGCCGCGCGCGACTCGGGCCTGACCGAGCGCATCCGCACTGTGTACGCGCAACGCTTCCAGCCCAGCTCGGCCGCGCTGCTGGCCGCTGTGTCCAGGCTCGCGCAATCGCAGCGCGAGGCCATCGACGCGGCCGGCGTGCGCATCGCCGAGCTGAGCGCCTCCGCCCGGCTGGCGCTGGTGCTGTTCAGTGCCGCCGCCCTGCTGCTGGGCGCGGTGCTGGCGCAATGGCTGGTGCGCAGCATCAGCCGGCCCATTCGCGCCGCCAACGAAACCGCCGAGCGCGTGGCCGGCCTCGACCTGCGCCAAAACATCGAAGGCCACACGCGCGACGAAGCCGGCCAGATGCTGCTGGCGCTGGGCGCCATGCAGGGCGCGTTGCGCGAACTGGTGCTGCGGGTGCGGGAGTCGGTGCAGAACGTGCGCACGGCCGCCGGCGAAATGGCGCAGGGCAACGCCGACCTGTCGGCGCGCACCGAAGATGCCGCGTCCAGCCTGCAGCAGACGGCGGCGGCGCTCGAGCAGGTGATGCGCAACGTGCGGCATTCGAGCGAGGCCGCGAACCAGGCCGAACAGCTGGCCGGCGCCGCGGCCGCGGTGGCGGCCCAGGGCGGCGAGGTGGTGTCGCAGGTGGTGAGCACCATGCAGGACATCCATCGCGCGTCGCACAAGGTGGCGGACATCACCAGCGTGATCGACGGCATCGCGTTCCAGACGAACATCCTGGCGCTCAATGCCGCGGTCGAAGCCGCGCGCGCGGGCGACGCAGGGCGCGGCTTCGCGGTGGTGGCGTCGGAAGTGCGGATGCTGGCCACGCGCTCGGCAGCGGCGGCGCGCGAGATCAAGGGCCTGATCGACTCCTCGGTGCAGCGCATCGAGGCCGGCACGGTGCTGGCCGACAGCGCGGGCCGGACCATGGGCCGCATCGTGGCCTCGATCGGCCAGGTCGCGGGCACGGTCAGCGCCATCACGGCGGCCACGCAGTCGCAGATGCAGGACATCGGGCAGATCAACACCGCCGTCACCCGCCTGGACCAGATGACGCAGCAGAACTCGGCCATGGTCGAGGAGTCGGCCGCCGCATCGGAGGGCCTGCGCGACCAGGCGCGCAACCTGGACACGCTCATCAGCCAGTTCGTGCTGCCCGACGATGCGCCCGTGCAGGCCGAATGGGTGCAGGCACGGCCGGACGCACCGGCCCGCGCGGTGCCCCTGCGGAAAGACCGCTTGCTGCCGGCCTGACGGGCCCCTGCGCGGACCTGCCCAGGGGTTCGCCTCAGCGAATCAGGTCCATGGACGCACGCTGCGGCGACACCTTGGTGGCGGTGGCGGTCATCAGCTGGCCGTTCGATTCTTTCCAGCACATCACGCCCAGCGTGCCCGAGCCCAGCCGGCCCGGCTGCTGGATGGACACGGCCTTCCATCCCCTGCAGGCACCGCCCACCGTGCTCGGCCGGTCGAGAAACACGTACTCGGTGCCCGCGTCGACCTGCATGGCGCCGATCACGCCGGGCGGAAACGGCTTGCGCGTCTGGCCCGATGCCGACCACGCGGCGGTGGCCATGACGATGCCCAGGAAGAAGATTCGACCCATGTGCGCCTTGGTGTTGTCGAGGCCCGATGGCAGGGGGGTGCCGTTACACCACCGTGTGCTCTTCCACCACGAAGGCCGTGATCTCCGCCAGGAAGCTGAGCGCATGCGCCATGGTCACCTGTCCCGGCGGCGAGGCGAACGCGGCGTCCAGCGTGTCGGTGTTCTCGAACCACAGCTCGACGATGCCGTCGATCGGTAGCTCGGGATAGTCGCAGGGCGTGCCCTTGTCGAACTCGCGCGCGGTCACCACGTTCTGGCGGTAGCCGCTCACGCCGGGCATGCGGCGCACATGGTCGGCGTGCACCTTCCATTCGCGGCGGAAGTCTTCTTCGGTTTGCGCGACCGGGCGGCGCAGCAGCGAGATGCGCTTGAGCAGGCCTTCAGGCTTCGGCGGCAGTGCAATGACTTCGGTCTGCGCGACGCTCACGATGTGCAGGCCGCCCAGGAAATGCGCTTCATCGGCGCGGATGGCCGCAGCCAGCTCGCCGTTGCTGAAAGCGTCGCCGGCCTGGGCTGCCGCATCGAAGCGCAGCTGCGAGAAGCCGTCGAAGTCCCACGGCCCGCGCGCAAAGTCGATGCCGCGCTGCAGGCGGTCGACCACCAGGTTCTGCCGGTAGGCGCGCAGTGTGGGCAGTCGCGCGACCAGCGGGCCGTGGCTGTAGCGCCAGTGGTTGCGAAAGGCTTCGTCGGTCCACCCGGGCTTCTTGCGGATCAAGCCCATGCGCAGGGTCGTCGGTTCGGTCATGCGTCTGTCTCCTTGGGGTGGTGCAGTGCTTCGGCCTCGGCACGCGCACGCGCCAGGCCGGGCGCGCGCTTGGCCAGCCACACGCCGTGGCGCACGGGCCATCGCTCGTAGCCGGGGTCCGCGCCGAGCGCGGCGGCCGCGTGGTGCGGCCAGTAGGGGTCGAACAGCGCCTCGCGGCCCAGCGCGATCAGGTCGGCCTGCCCTGCCGCCAGCACGGCCTCGGCCTGCTGCGCATCGACGATCATCCCGACCGCCTGCGTGGGCACCTGCGCCTCGCGCCGGATGCACTCCGAGAACGGCACCTGGAAGCCCAGCCCGCGCGGCACGGGCAAGGCGCGCGTCTCTTCGGTGAGGCCGCCCGACGAACAGTCGATGACGTCGACGCCGCAGCGCTTGAGCTCGCGCGCGAGCACCACCGAGTCGTCGAGGTTCCAGCCGTCGAGCGTGCCGTCGACCGCCGACAGCCGGCAGAACAGCGGCTTGCCCGCGGGCCACGCGGCACGCACGCGCTGCGCGATTTCCAAGGCGAGCCGCATGCGGTTCTCGCGGCTGCCGCCGTGCGCGTCGCCGCGGTGGTTGGCGTTGGGCGACAGGAAGCTGGCGACCAGGTAGCCGTGGCCGAAGTGCAGCTCGACCACGTCGAAGCCCGCCTTGTCCGCGCGCACCGTCGCATCGACGAAGTGCCGTACGACCGACTCGATGCCCTCGGCGTCGAGGGCGCGCGGCGCCGACCAGCCGGGGCCGGCCGCCAGCGCGCTCGGGCCCAGGCGCTCCCAGGGCTCTTCGTCGGCGGCCATGCGCGCATCGCCCAAGGCCGCGCCGCCCTCCCACAGCGGCTCGCTGCCGGCCTTGCGCCCCGCGTGCGCGAGCTGCACGCCGATGGCGCTGCCCTGCGCGTGCACGAAATCGACCACGGCTTTCAGCGGCGCGATCTGGCTGTCCTTCCACAGCCCGAGGTCGGCCGTGCCGATGCGCCCGCGCGGATCGACGGCGGTGCTCTCGGTGAGGATGAGCCCCGCGCCGCCCAGCGCGAACTTGCCCAGGTGCACCAGGTGCCACGGCGTGGCGTGGCCGCGCTCGGCGGCGTGCTGGCACATCGGCGAAATGACGACGCGGTTGGCGAGCGTGAGCGCGCGAAGGCTCAGGGGCTGGAACAGCAGGGGAAGGGAGTCGGACATCTTCGAAGGCATCAGGACGAGGGTGTGGGCCGGGTGCCGAGCCAGGTGCCCGTCATCACCGCGGCAAAGCCGAACAGGTGCCACCACGTCAGCGTTTCGCCGAGCAGCAGCGCCGCAAAGCCCACGCCGAACACCGGCACCCAATAAAGAAACACGGCGGTGCGCGCCACGCCGATGACGGAGATGGCGCGGTTCCAGATCAGGTTGCCCGCCGCGGTGGCGGCAATGCCCGAGAACAGCACCAGCGCCCACGGCCACGCACCGGGAAACAACTGCGCGGTGCCCAGCCGCGAAGGCCCGAGCACGGCGTGCACCACGAGCATGAGCGTGCCGATCACGTAGATGAACCAGCTGATCGACAGCGGATCGACTTGCCGCGCCAGGCGCTGCACGCCGACGCCGCCGACCGCGAAGCTCGCGACGGACAACGCCAGCATCAGGTCGCCGATGCCGGCGCTCGACAGGCCCGCGCCGGGGTGGCTCAGCACCACCGCGACCACGCCCGCAAAGCCCAGCGCCACGCCCAGCATGCGGCGCGGCGTGAAGCGTTCACCGAACACCAGCGCGGCCATCAGCGCCGACACCAGCGGGCTCAGCGCCATGATGAGCGCGCCGTTGGTGGCGGTGGAGCGCTGCAGCCCCTGCGCAAACAGGATCTGGTTGGCATACACCATCAGGAACGCGCAACCCGCGAGCGCCGCGAACTGCCGCGCGCCGAGCGCGGGCAGGCCGCCGCGCCGCCACAGCACGATGGCGCTGAGCGCCAGCCAGGCCACGGCCATGCGCAGCGCGGCGAGCGTCAGCGGTTCGAAGGACGCGGTGAGCGCCTTCACGGCCGACACGTTCACGCCCCACAGCACCATCGCCAGCAGCATCCAGCCCTGCACCGCGGCGGGCGTGGCGCCCGATGAAGGCGAGCGCCGGTTCACCTCAGCTTTCGAGGGCGTTCCACATCTCGATGTCGCGCTCCGCCGTCCAGATGCGCGGGTCCACATGGCCGGTGGCCTCGTCGTAGGCACGGGTCACGTCGAAGGGCATGCAGTGGTCGAAGATGACCCAATGGCCGTAGGTGGGGCGCAGCGCGGCCACGGTTTCCTTGTAGATGACGTTCAGCGTCTTGCCCGCGGCCACGCCGTTGTTGACCAGCGTGTACACGTCGGAGATGAAGGCGCGCGTGGAAGCGATGGCCTTGCGCACGTCGCTCGCGTTCTCCAGCGCGGCGCCGCGGCCGGGCACCAGCTTCTCGAAGCCGAAGCCCGCGAGGCGGTCCAGCGTGGTGGGCCAGTCGCGGAAGTAGCAGTCGCCCGCGTAGGCCGTGCTCTGGTATTCGACGAGGTCGCCCGCGAAGCAGATCTTCTGGTCTTCGAGGTAGGCGATGGTGTCGCCCTTGGTGTGGCCGCGGCCCACCTGCGCGATCTTCACTTCCAGCTTCTTGCCCAGCCACACGCTCATGGTGCCGTCGAAGGTCATGGTGGGCCAGGTGAGGCCGGCGGGCACCGACTCGACGTTGCGGAACAGGCGAGGGAAGCGGCCGATTTCGCTGGCCTTGTCCTGCTCGCCGCGCTCCACGATCAGGTCGTAGGTGTCGCGGCTGGCAATGATCTGCTCGGCACCTTCCTTGAAGTACGCCGACGCGCCCAGCACGCGCACCGCGTGGTAGTGGCTCAGCAGCACGTACTTGATGGGCAGCGGCGTGACTTCGCGGATGCGGCGGATCACGTCCTGCGCCATGGCGGGCGTGGCCTGCGTGTCGACCACCATCACGGCCTCGTCGCCGATGAAGATGCCGGTGTTGGGGTCGCCCTCTGCCGTGTAGGCGTAGGCGTTTTCGGAAAGGCGGGTGAAGGAGACCTTCTTTTCTTCCAGGTCGGCCTGGCTGGCGAATTTCTTGGTGACGGGTGCGGTCATGGGTGTGTTCCTTTTGACGTTGAGCGGTAGGCGATGGAATCAGTGCGTGCCGAGGTACGCGGACTTCACCTTGGGGTTGTCGAGCAGCTCGCGGCCCGAGCCTTCGAGCGTGATGCGGCCGGTTTCGAGCACATAGGCGCGGTCGGCCACGCCCAGCGCCTGCTTGGCCATCTGCTCCACCAGCAGGATGGTGAGGCCCGAGCTGCGCAGCTGGCGGATGGCGTCGAAGATGTCCTTGATGATGAGCGGCGCCAGGCCCAGCGAGGGTTCGTCCAGCAGCAGCAGGCGCGGCTCGCTCATGAGCGCGCGGGCAATGGCCAGCATCTGCTGCTCGCCGCCCGACAAGGTGCCCGAGGGCTGGTGCTGGCGCTCCTTCAGGCGCGGAAAGCGCGCGAACTCGCGCTCGATGGCACGGTCCACGAAGGCCTTGTCGCTGCGGCGCGAGTAGGCGCCGAGCATGAGGTTCTCGCGCACCGTCTGGTCGGGGAACACGCCGCGGCCTTCGGGCGACAGCGCCACGCCCAGCCCCACGCGCTGGTGCGCGGGCACGCGGGTGCAGTCGTTGCCGTCGATCAGCACGCGGCCTTCGGCCACGCTCTCCAGGCCGACGATGCTCTTGAGCAGCGTGCTCTTGCCGGCGCCGTTGGCGCCGATGATGGTGACGACCTCGCCCGCGCGCACTTCCAGGCTCACGCCCTTGACGGCCTCGATGGCGCCGTAGGAGACCTTCACCGATTCGATTTTCAACATGATGGTTTCGGTCCTTCGCTCAGGCGGGCACGGGCTGCGGCGCCTGTGGGGAATGCCCCTGCGCTTCTTCGTCGTCGTCGACGCCCAGGTAGGCCTCGACCACGCGCGGGTTGGACTGCACCTCGGCGGGCTTGCCCTCGGCGATCTTGATGCCGTAGTCGAGCACGATGACGTGGTCCGATATCGACATCACCAGGTCCATGTGGTGCTCCACCATCAGGATCGACACGCCGCACTTGCCCACGCGCAGCAGCAGCGCGCCCAGCTCGGCGGTCTCCTGCGGGTTCAGGCCGGCGGCCGGTTCGTCGAGCAGCAGCAACTGCGGCTCGGTGGCCAGCGCACGCGCCAGCTCCACGCGGCGCTGCAGGCCGTAGGGCAGGCTGCCCGCGGGCCAGTGCGCCAGGTGGCCCAGGTCGACCAGGTCGAGCAGCTGCAGCGCGCGCTCGCGCGTGGCGCGCTCCTGCCTGCCCGCCGTCGGCCATGCGACCAGCGACGAGAGAAAGCCGTTGCTCATGCGGCTGTGCCGGCCCAGCATCACGTTGTCGAGCACCGACAGCTCGGCGAACAGGCGCAGGTTCTGGAAGGTGCGGCCCATGCCCATGCAGCAGATGGTGTGCGCGGGGCGTCCCGCGATGTCCTGGCCCAGGAAGCGGATGGAGCCCGCGTCGGGCGCGATCACGCCGGTGAGCATGTTGATCATGGTGCTCTTGCCCGCGCCGTTGGGCCCGATGAGCGCGTGGATGTGGCCGCGCTGCAGGCGGAACGACACGTCCTGCGCGGGCTTCACGCCGCCGTACGACTTGGTCACGCCCTGCACCACCAGCAGCTCGCCTTCGCCGCCGGGGCCGATCTGCCCGGGCACGCCGTTGGTGCCCGCGCCCTCGCCGCGGTGGCGCGACTTCATGAACCACTTGTTGAACAGGCCCACCACGCCGCCCGGCATGACGTACAGCGCGAACAGCAGCAGGAAGCCGTACAGGAAATGCTGCGCCGACGGCCAGCGCGCCAGCAGCGCGTCGGTCAGCGTGAGCAGCACCGCGCCCACCAGCGGGCCGTACATGGAGCCCGCGCCGCCGAACAGCACCAGCAGCAGGATGAAGATCGACAGGTGGAAGGTGATGAAGTCGGAGTTGATGTACTGGTTTTGCTGTGCCACGAGCGCACCCGCAATGCCGCAGGTGACGGCCGCGACCACGAAGGCCATGACCTTGGCGCGGTACACGCGCACGCCCACCGACGACGACGCGATCTCGTCCGCCTGCAGCGACAGCAGCGCACGCCCGAATCGTCCGCCCAGCAGGTTGCGCAGCAGCAGGTGCAGGGCCGCGCACAGCACGATGCCAAGGATGACCCACTGCGTGGTGTCCAGCGGCGCGCCCTTCCAGGTGAGCGGGCGAATGCCGTAGATGCCCTGCGCGCCGCCGAACACGTCGGTCCATTCGCCCACGAGCTTTTCCACCACGATGCCGAAGGCCAGCGTGACCATGGCGAGGTACGGACCCTTCACGCGCAGCGAAGGCAGCGCGATGAGCACGCCGCACACGCCGGAGATCACGGCGGCCAGCGCGAGCGCGAGCCACGGGTTCATGTCGGTGCGCGAAGTCAGCAGCGCCACGCCGTAAGCGCCCGCGGCGAAAAGGCCCGCCTGGCCGAGCGATTTCTGCCCCGCATAGCCGACCAGCACGTTCATGCCGGCGGCGCACAGGTAGTAGACGCACATCATGAAGGCGATGCGCAGGTAGTAGTCGTTGCCGAGCAGCGAGGCGGCACCGCACAGGGCGGCGGCCACCAGCACCACGCCGGCGGGGTGGGCGAAGCGGGACATTGCAGTGGTGCCGCTCATACCTTCTCCACCGTCGAGCGGCCGAACAGGCCCGTGGGACGGAAGGCCAGCACCAGGATGACCAGCGCGAACACCGCCACCTCGCGCCACTGCGCCTGCCAGAGGTTGACCATCGACTCCAGCACGCCGAGCAGGAAGCCGCCGATGACGCAGCCGCGCGGATTGCTCAGCCCCCCGATCATTGCGCCCGAGAAGCCCTTGAGCCCCACGGTCAGCCCCATGAAGAGCGAGGCCTGCGCGATGGGCGCCAGCAGAAAGCCCGACAGCCCCGCCAGCGCCGAGCTGACGACGAAGGCGCCGATCATCATGGCGTTGGTGTTGATGCCCATGAGGCTGGCGACGTTGCCGTTCTGCGCGACCGCGCGCATGGCCTTGCCGACCATGGTGCGGTTCATGACGCGGTCGAATCCGAACATCACGACCACGGCCACGCCCAGCGTGAGCAGCTCCTGCGGGCGCACGCCCACGCCGAACATGCGGATCACGGCGTCGCCCACGGGCGCGGGCACCACCACGGGCTTGGGCCCCCAGATGGCCAGGCCCACGCTTTGCAGGATGACGCCGAAGCCCAGGGTGCTCATGACCCAGGCCATGCCGGGGCGGCCCGCGAAGGGGCGCACGCCCAGCACATAGAGCAGCCAGCCCAGAAAGCCCATCACGCCCAGTGCCGCCACCAGCGCGAACAGCTGTGCGCCCGCGCCGGGCACGGCGTCGCCGAAGGTGGTGGAGTCGAAGGGCTTGCCCAGCACCAGGAACAGTGCGCTCATGCCGATGAACGCGCCGGCCGAGACGAACTCGCCGTGCGAAAAGTTCAGCGTCTTGGTCGTCGTGAACGTGATGCTGAAACCGAGCGCCACCAGCGCATAGGCACCGCCGACGGCGAGCCCGCTGATGAGCGCCTGCAGGAGCGCTACAACCATGGTCTTTGTCTCTTCTAGCGTCTTCTTGGCCGGGGCTTACTGCTTGAAGTCGGCGGCGTTGAGGCCGCCGATCAGCGCGTCGGTGTAGGGCAGCAGCTTGCCGTCCTTCCAGCGGATCCACACCAGGTCCTTGGCGGTCAGGGCTTCGTGGTTGGTCTTGCTGAAGGGCTTGTCGTAGGTCTTGAGCACGCCTTGCACGGGCGTCTTCAGGTCTTCGAGCGCAAGGCGCACGGCCGAGCCTTCGGTGCTGTTGGCCTGCTTCATCGCCTGCGCGAGCAGCTGCATCGAGTCATAGCCGTGCAGCGCGAACGAGAACGAGCCCGGGGCCTTCAGCTTGCTGCCGATGCGGTCGAACAGCTTCTGCTGCGCGGGCGTGCGGGTTTCGCTCACGGTGCGCATGAAGATCGGCTTCTCGGCCAGCGCCTTGCCGGCCGCGTCGTAGAAGGTGATGTTGTCTGCCGCCCAGGAGGTGAGGGTGAGCGGGAAGTAGTTGATCTTCTCCATGCTGCGCACCAGCTGCGCGATGGGCGTGCCCTGGGCCCACACCACCACGGTGTCGACGTTGGCGGCCTTCATCTTGCTGAGCTGCGAGGTCATGTCGGTGTCGCCGACGCCGAAGCGCTCGGTGGCCGCGATCCTGATGTCCTGCAGCTTGGCGATTTCCTCCATGTCCTTCAGGCCGCCCTGGCCGTAGCCGGTGGTCTCGGCCATGAGGCCGACCACCTTGGAGCCGGCGCTGTTCTTCTTCACGTAGGCCATGAGCGCGGCGACCTGCTCGCGGTCGACCATGGACACGCGGAACATGTAGTTGTCGGCGCCCGGGCTCATGGGCTTGGTGATGTCGGTGCCCGAGCCCACGTTGCCCAGCACGGGAATCTTCTTCTGGTTGGCGATGTGCTTCCACGCCATGGCGTTGCCCGAGTTGGTGGGGCCGAACACCGCCACCACCTTCTCGTTGTCGATCAGGTCGCTCATGTTCTGGATCGACTTGGGCGGGGCCGACACGTCGTCGCGCGTGACCAGCGCCAGCTTCTTGCCGAGCACGCCGCCGGCGGCGTTGATGTCGGCGATGGCCGCTTCCATGCCCAGCACCGCGGCTTGGCCGCTCTGCGCCGAGGGCGAGGCGGACAGGTCGCCGTTGTAGCCGACCTTGATGTCCTGCGCCGCGGCACCGGCGGTGAAGGCGGCGAATGCAGCGGCTGCGAGCAGGGTCTTGTACAGACGGATGGTTTTCATTTTTTGTCTCCTGAGGTTGACGGACGAGGAAGCGGAAGCGAAAGAAAGGGCGGCGCTCAGACGGCGAGGAAGCCGCCGTCCACCGGCAGCACGATGCCGGTGACGTAGCGCGACATGTCGCTGGCCAGGAAGATCACCGGCCCCACGAGGTCTTCGGTCTGGCCGACGCGGCCCATGGGAATGCGCGTCATGAACGATTCGAGGCGGGCCGGGTTTTCGCGCGTGGCGGCGGTCATGGGCGTTTCGATGACGCCGGGGGCCAGCGCATTCACGCGCACGCCGGCCGGGGCCAGCTCTTGCGCGAGCGACTGCGTGAGCATCTTGATGGCGCCCTTCGACGGCGCGTAGCCCAGGCTGGCGGCCTGCCCCGCGTAGGCGGCGATGGAGGCGATGTTGACGATCGAACCCTTGGTCTGCTTGAGCACCGGAATGAAGGCCAGCGTGGTGTTGAAGGTGCCGTGCACGTTCACGTCGATGGTCTTCTTCCAGTTGGCCGCGGCGTTCGGGCTGCTGGTGTTCTCGCGAATGATGATGCCGGCGTTGTTCACCAGCAGGTCGACGTTGCCGATCTCCTTGCCTACCCGCTCGGCGAGCGCATGGCAGGCCTCGGGCACGGTGACGTCGAGCACGAACGGCCAGGCCTCGCCGCCTTCGTTGCGCACCAGCTGCGCGGTCTCGCGCACGGTGGCGTCGTTCATGTCGGTGACGACCACGCGGGCGCCGGCCTGCGCCAGGCCCAGCGCGAGCGCGCGGCCGTTGCCCTGCCCGGCACCGGTGATGAAGGCGAGGCGGCCTTCGAGCAGGCGGGGGGCGACGTTTGCGGGAAAGGCCATCGGTGGCTCCTGTATCTGAGGGTTGGGAACGGAAAGGCGTCAGGCCTTGCGGGCGAGCGGCACGGCTTCGCGCTGTTCGACCTGGAGCTGCACGGTGGCCAGGGCCTCGGCCTGCGCGAGCTGCAGGCCCGCCACATAGCCGAAGGTCAACGCCGGGCCGAGCGTGATGCCCGCGCCGGGGTAGTTGCCGCCCATGACGCTGGCCGCGTCGTTGCCCACTGCATAAAGGCCCTTGATGGGCTGGCGGTCGGCGTCGAGCACGCGGGTCTTCTCGTCGGTGACCAGGCCGGCGAAGGTGCCGATGTCGCCGACCACCAGCCTGATGGCGTAGTACGGGCCGTTGTCCAGCGGCGCCACGCAGGGGTTGGGCGTGACGTTGGCATCGCCCTGGTAGCGGTTGTAGGCCTTGCTGCCCTTGCCGAAGAGCGGGTCGTCGCCGGTGGCGGCGGCCTTGTTGAACTCCTGCACGGTGGCTTCGAGCGTGGCGGGGGCAATGCCGATTTCTTGCGCCAGCTCGCCGATGCTCGCGCCGCGCTTCAGGTAGCCGCTCTTCAGGTGGCGCCCGATGGGCAGCGGTGCCGGCGCGACGCAGCCCAGGCCGTAGTTGCGCAGCGCCTTGTGGTCGCACAGCAGCCAGGCCGTGACCTCGGGCTCGCCGTCGCGTTCGCAGGCCTTGACCATCGATTGCACGAAGTCGTGGTACGAGTTGCCTTCGTTAGCAAAGCGCTTGCCCTTGGGCGTGACCGCGATCACGCCGGGCTTGGCGCGGTCGATGAAGTGGGGCATCACGCCCTGGGTGCCGTCGGGCCGCGTGGTGACCGAGGCCGGCACCCACGCGGCGGCGTGCGGAATGGTGCCGTCGACGCGGCCGCCCACGGCCTCGGCCAGGCGCAGGCCGTCGCCGGTGTTGGTGGAAGGCGATGGCGAGTAGTGCTCCTTGCCCGTGGGTGCATGCGGGAACAGCTGCTTGCGGCGCTCCACGTCGAACGGAAAGCCGCCGCAGGCCAGCACCACGCCGCGCCTGGCCACGATGCGCATCGTCTTGCCTTCGTGCTCCACCACCGCGCCCGAGACGCCGTCGTACTCGACCACGAGCTTCTTCACTGGGGAGGAAAGCCACACGGGAATGTCCAGGTCCATGGCGGCCTTGGCCAGCCGGCCGGCCAGCGCGTTGCCGTTGGTCAGCGTCATGCCGCGGCCGTGGCCCAGCACGTCGAGGAAGTGGCGGGTGAGCCGCTTGGTGACGTACCAGAACGAGGTGGGCGACTTGAAGGCCCGCATGAAGTGTTTGATCTCGGGGCCCGAGCCCAACATCATTCCGAACACGGTGAGTTCGGGCAGCGGCGGCGCGAGCTGCTTGACGCGCGCGCCGAGTTCGCGGCCGTCGAACGGGCGCGTGACCATCGAGCGGCCGCCCTGCTGGCCGCCGGGCGCTTCGGCGTGGTAGTCGGGGAACACGGGCGGCATGTCGAACTGCACGCAGGTGTTGCGCGTGAAGAAGTCGATGGCCTTGGGGCCCATGTCGAGGAAGGCGCCGACGCGTGCCGCGTCGAAGTGCGTGGTGGTCTCGTGCTGCATGTAGGCGAGCGCGGCGCCCTCGGGTTCGTGAATGCCCTGCTCCGTGGCCAGGCGCGTGCCCGGAATCCACAGCCAGCCGCCCGAGCGCGCGGTGGTCCCGCCGAAGCGCGGCTCCTTGTCGACCACCAGCACCTTCAACCCCTGCGACGCCGCCGTGATGGCGGTGGACATGCCCGACGCGCCGCTGCCGACCACCAGCACATCGCATTCAAAAGTGTTCTGTTCCATCTGCCTGTCTTGCCTCTGTTGTGTACGTCTTAAGTTGCGGCGGAGTTTAGGCAGCGACATTGATATGGTCAAGTCGTTTAGTTACTATCAGACGATCAGTCATCGTCGATGGACTGTGACAATATCAGTAGAAACCCTGATGGCTATACTCGCCCCCACTCTCATTCCCCACGCCGGGCGCCCCATGGAAAAGCCAAGACGTGGCATTCAGTCGATCGAAATCGGAACCCAGCTCCTGGTCGCCCTCGGGCGGCACGTGGCGCCCATGGCGTTGCGCGACCTGGGCAAGTCGGCGGGCGTTCCGGTCGGCAAGGCGCACCCGTACCTGGTCAGCTTCCTGAAGGTCGGCTTCGTCGTTCAGGACAGCGCCGGGCGCTACGAGCTGGGCCCGCTGGCCCTGCAACTGGGGCTTGCCAAGCTGCAGCGGCTCGACCCGATCAAGGAGGCCTCGCCGCTCATCGAGGCGCTCGCCTCCGAAACCGAACAAAGCATTGCGGTGGCCGTGTGGGGCAACTTCGGCCCGACCGTGGTGCGGCTGGAAGAACCCATCCACCCGCTGCACGTGAACCTGCGCACGGGCACCGTGATGTCCCTGGCCTACACGGCCACGGGGCGCTTGTTCGCGGCGTACCTGCCGCCGAAGGTGGTGGAAAAAATGATGCTCGACGACCTGGCGCGCGCCCGCCCGGCGGACGGGCGCGGCGCCACCACCGAGTTGTCGCGCGCGGAGATCGAGGCGCTGCTGGTCGAAACGCGCCTGCACGGCATGTCGCGCACGCTGGGCCAGCCGATTCCGGGCATCGACGCCTTCTGCGCGCCGGTGTTCGACTCGACCAACAACCTGGTGCTGGGCATCACGGCCATGGGGCCCGAGGCCACGTTCGACCGCGAATGGGAAGGCCGCGTGGCGGCGCCGCTGAAGGCCTGCGCCCTGGAAATCTCGCGCCGCCTGGGCTTCGTGCCCACAGGCGAGCAGGCCTGAGCGCACAGCAATGTAGGCACACGCTCACGCGCGTGTTTTGCTTTATCCCGCACGCGCCCGCCCCGGGCGGGGCGAACCTGAAGGCTCACTACTTCAGGAGACCTCGATCATGAAAAGCATCATTCTTTGGCTGTGCGGCGTACCGTTGATCGTGATCATCGGCCTGAAGATCTTCGGCATCCTCTGACCCTCCCGGTTTTGCTCGAACTGCAATTGCGGTTCCTCCTCACGGCGCTTCGGCGTCGTTCAGCGCCTCTTCGGAGGCGCTTTTTTTTGTCCTGACGAGGGTCAGTGCGTTTCGCGGCGCAGCTGCTGCACGTCTTCATGCAGCGACTGCGCCCACACGCGGCGATCGCGGCCGTGCGAGTCCTGCGGTTCGCCGAAGCGCACGATGGCCAGCAGCGGCGGCGCGCGCAGCGTGTTCCACAGCGAGCCGGCCAGGCTGTCGTCGTCAATGTAGCGCGGGGCCTGGCTGGTCTCGCTGGTGGAGGCATCGGCGAAGCGCAGCGCGGCAGGGAGCACGGGCGCGCCGGACGAAATGGCCGCCTGCAGCAGGTTGGCGTGGAACGGCAGCAGGCCGCGCCCGTCGCTGGTGGTGCCTTCGGGGAACACGCCGATCAGGTCGCCGTTGCGCAGCGCCTCGGTCATGTGGTGCACCACGCGCAGCGCGTCGCGGCGGCGTTCGCGCTCGATGTAGAGCGTGCCCGAGCCGGTGGAGAGCGTGCCGATCAGCGGCCAGCCCTTGACGTCGGACTTCGACACGAAGCGCACATGGCGCGCCGCATGGATGCAGGTGATGTCGAGCCACGACAGGTGGTTGCAGATGAGCAGCACCGGCCCCTCGGGCGGCGGCGTGCCCTGCACCTTGAGCGTGATGCCCATGATCTCGAGCATGCGCTTCGACCATGCCTGCACGCGCGCATTGCGCTCCTGCTGCGGCAGGCCGGGAAAGGTGAAGCGGATGGTCCACCACCCGGCCAGTGCATGCGCCACCGCATGCAACAGGCGCCAGCAGGCTTTCAGTGAATGGACCATGGGGCGTCGTCTGCCTGCGGTTGGGATGGTGAGTGGGTGTCTAGCCGTGCACCACGCGCCCGGCCACCAGCGTGTGGCGCGCGCGGCCCTGCAGCGGGTAGCCGGCGAACGGCGTGTGCTTGCCCTGGCTCTTGAGCGCGTCGGGCTGCACCTGCCATTCGAGCGCGGGGTCGAAGATGCACAGGTCGGCCACGCCGCCTTCGGCCAGCCGGCCGATGCCGGTGCCCGCGTCGGCCGCGGCGAGCAAACGGGCCGGCGCCGAGGTGATGACCTCGATGGCGCGCGCCACGCCGGCGCCGCTGCGCTCGCCCCACTGCAGCGCCAGCGGCAGCAGCAGTTCGAGACCGGTCGCGCCCGGCTCCGCTTCGGCGAACGGCAGGGTCTTGGCGTCGGCTTCGACGGGCGTGTGGTCGGACACCAGCGCGTCGATGGTGCCGTCGGCCAGGCCGGCCGAGAGCGCGTCGCGGTCGCCCTGCTGGCGCAGCGGCGGGTTCAGGCGCGCACGGCTGTCGAAGTAGCCGATGTCGGTGTCCACGAGGTGCAGCGAGTTGATGCTGACGTCGCAGGTGAGCGGCAGGCCCTGCGCCTTGGCCTCGCGCACCAGCGCCACGCCGCGGGCACTGGAAATGCGGCACAGGTGCACGCGCGCGCCGGTGCTCTTCATGAGCTCGACGATGGTGAAGATGGCAATGGTCTCGGCCGAGACCGGCACGCCGCCCAGCCCCAGCCGCGTGGCCAGCGGGCCGCTGGCCGCGACGCCCTTGCCGAGGTCGCGGTCCTGCGGGCGCAGCCACACGGTGTAGCCGAAGGTGCTGGCGTACGACAGCGCGCGCTGCAGCACCTGCGTGTCGGCCAGCGGCACGTCGGCCTGGCTGAAGCCGATGCAGCCGGCCTCGGTGAGCTCGGCCATCTCGGTGAGCACGCCGCCGGCCAGGCTGCGCGTGAGCGCGCCCAGTGGGAACAGGCGCGCGCCCTGCAGCTTCTCGGCGCGGAACTTGAGCATCTCGACCAGGCCGGGCTCGTCGAGCACGGGGTCGGTGTCGGGCGGGCACACGAGGCTGGTGACGCCACCGGCAATGGCCGCGGCCATTTCGCTTTCGAGCATGCCTTCGTGTTCGTAGCCGGGCTCGCGCAGGCGCGCGGCCAGGTCGACCAGGCCGGGAGCGACGATGCAGCCCGTGGCATCGATGGTGCGATCGGCCTTGAAGCCGGCCGGCGTGTTGCCGATGCCGACGATCTTTCCGTCGGCCAGGGCGATGTCGGCCTGCTTGTCGATGCCCGATGCGGGATCGACGACGCGGCCGTTGATGATTTGGATGTTCATGCGTCTGTTCTTCCGGTGGCAGTCAGGGCCTTTTCGGGAAACACCGTGGAACCGGCTTCGCCGGGCCACTGGTGTTGCCCCCGGCAGGGGGTGGGCGAAGCGACACGAAGTGCGCGAAGACTGGGGGCGAGCAACATGTCTATGCTTCGTTGCCCGCCACGATGCTCATCACGGCCATGCGCACCGCGATGCCGAAAGTGACCTGCGGAAGGATCACGCTCTGCTTGCCGTCGACCACGGCGGAGTCGATCTCCACGCCGCGGTTGATGGGGCCCGGGTGCATCACGATGGCGTCGGGCTTGGCCAGTTGCAGCTTCTCCGGCGTGAGGCCGAAGGTCTTGAAGAACTCCTGCGACGACGGCAGCAGCGCGCCGCTCATGCGCTCGTTCTGCAGGCGCAGCATGATGACGACGTCGCAGTCCTTGATGCCCTCTTCGAGCGTGTGGCACACGCGCACGCCCATGCCGGCCATGTCGGTGGGCACCAGCGTCTTGGGGCCGACCACGCGCACTTCGGCGCAGCCCAGCGTGGTGAGGGCATGGATGTCGGAACGCGCCACGCGCGAATGCAGCACGTCGCCGACGATGGCCACCGTGAGGTTCGAGAAGTCCTTCTTGTAGTGGCGGATCGTGTACATGTCGAGCAGCCCCTGCGTGGGGTGCGCGTGGCGGCCGTCGCCGGCGTTCACCACGTGCACGTGGGGTGCCACGTGCTGCGCGATCAGGTAGGGCGCGCCCGACTCGCTGTGGCGCACCACGAACAGGTCGGCGGCCATGGCGCTCAGGTTGGCGATGGTGTCCAGCAGCGACTCGCCCTTGGTGGCCGAAGAGCGCGCGATGTCGAGGTTGATGACGTCGGCGCTCAGGCGCTTGGCCGCGATCTCGAAGGTGGTGCGGGTGCGCGTGCTGTTCTCGAAGAACAGGTTGAACACGCTCTTGCCGCGCAAGAGCGGCACCTTCTTCACCTCGCGGTCGCTCACGCTGGTGAAGTTGGCGGCGGTGTCCAGGATGTGCGTGACGATGTCCTTGGGCAGGCCCTCGATCGACAGCAGGTGGATCAGCTCGCCATGCTTGTTGAGCTGCGGATTTCGCTTGTAGAGCATCAGTTGTTTTCCTCCACCTTGAGGCTGAAGGCGCCGTCTTCGGCGCGGGCAAGGGCGAGCAGTTGCGTCTCGGGCAGCGTGAGCGTCGTGGCGGCAAAGTCCGCGGCCACGGGCAGTTCGCGACCGCCGCGGTCCACCAGCACCGCCAGGCGCACGCAGGCCGGGCGGCCGAAGTCGAACAGCTCGTTGAGCACCGCGCGGATGGTGCGCCCGGTGTAGAGCACGTCGTCGAGCAGCAGCACGTCGGTCCCGTTCACGTCGAAGGGCAGCGCGGTCTGCGCGCTGGCCGAAAGGCCGCGGCGCGCGAAGTCGTCGCGGTGCATGGCCGAGGAGATGACGCCGGGCGCACCGGGCAGGCCCAGGTCCTTCTGCATGCGCTCGACCAGCCAGGCGCCACCGGAGGTGATGCCGACCAGCTTGGTCTCGGGGCGCATCAGCGTCTTCACGCCGGCCAGAAGATCGAGATACAACAACTCCGCGTCGGGCACGACAGGACTCACCATGATTGCTCCAGGACAAGGCAGGGAAAAAGGAAAATTCCGGGAACACCGTGGAACCGGCTTTGCCGGGCCACCGGTGTTGCCCCCGGTGAGGGGGAAGGAGAAGGGACACGAAGTGCGCGAAGCCTGGGGGAGAGCTTCATCCTTGGAGACTCCTCAAAAATTGCTCCAGGATGATGCAGGCCGAAGCGGCATCGGCATCGCGCGCGCCCGATGACAGGGCCTCGGTGGTGCTGTAGCGCTCGTCGACCTCGAACACCTGGAGATTGAAACGCCCGCGCAACTGGCGCGCGAACTTCTGCGCGCGGCGGGTGTTCTCGTGCGGGGCGCCGTCGGGGTGGTAGGGCACGCCGATCACCAGGGCGTCGGGCTGCCATTCCTTGATGCGCGCCTCGACGTGCGCGAAGCGGGCATCGCCCTCGGCCTTGATGGTGGCCTGCGGGGTGGCGGTTTGCAGCAGCCGGTTGCCGCTGGCCACGCCGGTGCGCTTCAGGCCGAAGTCGAAGGCCAGGAAGGACTGGAAATGGGCGGGAACGACGGCGGGGGCGGGAACGGCGGAGGCAACGGGAACGGGATCGGGCACCTCAGGCATGACCACGGCGCTCACGCGTGCCCCGCGTCGGGCGAGAGCTTCCAGGCCTCCAGGCCCAGCAGCAGCAGCGCCCTGTCGTAGCGCTGCTCGACCGGCGTGTCGAAGATCACGGCCGGGTCGGCGCCCACGGTGAGCCAGCTGTTTTCGGCCAGTTCGGACTCCAGCTGGCCCTCGCCCCAGGCGGCGTAGCCCAGCGACACCAGCACCTTGCGCGGGCCGGCGCCGGTGGCCAGGGCCTCCAGCACGTCCTTGGAGGTGGTCATTTCGAGCCCGCCGGGGATGGACATGGTCGAGGCGTAGACCGATTCCTCGGGCTTCTCGGCCTGCGTGAAGACCGGTTCGTGCAGCACGAAGCCGCGCTCGGTCTGCACCGGGCCGCCCTGGAAGACGAGGGCCTCGCCCAGCTCGGGGCGGGACAGGTGCAGCTCGATTTTTTCGAACAGCACCTTGAGGTTGATGTCGCTGGGTTTGTTGATCACCAGGCCGAGCGCGCCGCGCTCGCTGTGTTCGCAGAGGTACACGACGCTGCGGTTGAAAGTTTTGTCTTCCATCCCGGGCATCGCTATCAAAAAGTGATGCGTGAGGTTCATCGGGGCAGAATCGGCAGCCATATGCCTCCGATTTTACTGGCCGTCGACAAGACCTATCCCAAAGGGCTCATGTGGTTCCGCCGCGACCTGCGCGTGGACGACAACGCTGCCCTCTACCGCGCCCTTCGCGCCTGCCGCCAGGTGGTGTGCGTTTTCGTCTTCGACAAGGCGATCCTGGACCTGCTGCCCAGCGCCGACCGGCGCGTCGAGTTCATCCGCGAATCGCTGGTGGCGCTCGAAGCCGAGCTGCGCGCCCTCGGCGGCGGGCTGATCGTGCGGCACGCCACGGCGGCGCACGAAATTCCGGCCCTTGCGCGCGAACTCGACGTGCAGGCCGTGTTCGCCAACCGCGACGACGAGCCCGAGGCGCTGGAGCGCGACGCCAAGGTGTTCGGCGCGCTGGCCAATGCCGGCGTGACCTTTCACACCTACAAGGACGCCACCGTCTTCGACCGCGACGAGGTCATGACCAAGACCGGCCAGCCGTACACGGTGTTCACGCCCTACAAGCGGGCCTGGCTGGCCAAGGTGGATTCCTTCTTCCTCAAGCCGTACCCGGTGCGCAGCCACGCCGACGCGCTGGCGCCCTCGCCCCAGGCCTACGGCGAGCCGGTGCCGACGCTGCGCGAGATCGGCTTCGAGAAGACCAACCTCTCGGCGCTGGAGATTCCCACCGGCACCCAGGGTGCGGGCGCGCTGTTCGAAGACTTTTTCGAGCGCATCGACCGCTACGACGACGCGCGCAACTTTCCGGCGGTGCGCGGGCCCAGCTACATGGGCGTGCACCTGCGCTTCGGCACGGTGTCGATCCGCCAGCTGGCCAGCGTGGCGCACCAGCTCTCGCTGCAGGGCAACGCGGGGGCGGCAACGTGGCTGAGCGAGCTGATCTGGCGCGACTTCTACTTCCAGATCCTGGCGCACTTCCCGCACGTGCACGCGAACGGCGAGTCGAAGAGCTTCCGGCCCGAGTACGACAAGATCCAGTGGCACCACGGCAAGCACGCCGACCAGCTGTTCGAGGCCTGGTGCCAGGGCCGCACCGGCTACCCGCTGGTGGACGCGGCGATGCTGCAGATCAACCAGAGCGGCTACATGCACAACCGACTGCGCATGGTGGTGGCGAGCTTCCTGTGCAAGGACCTGGGGCTGGACTGGCGGCGCGGCGAGGCCTACTTCGCCACGCACCTGAACGACTTCGAGCTGGCCTCCAACAACGGCGGCTGGCAATGGGCCAGCTCCAGCGGCTGCGACGCGCAGCCGTACTTCCGCATCTTCAACCCGGTGACGCAAAGCGAACGCTTCGACCCCGAGGGCAAGTTCATCCGCCGCTACCTGCCACAGCTGGCGGGGCTGTCGAACGCGGCCATCCATTCGCCGTGGACGGCCTCGCCGGTGGAGCTGGCAGCGGCCGGCATCAAGCTGGGCGACACGTACCCGGCCCCGGTGGTGGACCACGCCGAGGCGCGCGAGAAGACGCTGCAGCGCTACGGGGTGGCACGGGCCAAAGCCGTGCAGAAGTAGCGCGCCGCAATCGCAGCAGCAATGACAAAGGGGCCTCGCGGCCCCTTTTGTCTGGTCGGTGCCGGACGGCCAGCGTCAGGCTGCGGCGGCCAGGGCCGGTTCGCTCGTGTACGCACGCACCAGGCGCAGCAGTTCCTCTTCCGAGTAGGGCTTGCCCAGGTAGTGGTTCACGCCCAACGTGCGCGCGTAGTCGCGGTGCTTCTCGGCGATGCGCGAGGTGATCATGATGATCGGCAGCTCGGCCAGGGCCGCGTCGGCGCGGATGTTGCGGGCCAGGTCGAAGCCGTCCATGCGCGGCATCTCGATGTCCGACAGCACCACCGCCGGGCGTTCCTGCTGCAGGCGCTCGAGCGCCTGCAGGCCGTCGGCCGCGAGCGACACGCGATAGCCTTCGCGCTGCAGCAGGCGCTGCGTGACGCGGCGCACGGTGATGGAGTCGTCCACCACCAGCACCAGCGGAACCTGCGGCACCACCGGGGCCAGGGCCACCGGCGTTTGCGGCGCATCGCCCTCGGCCGTGGCATGGGCCGGCACCGCGAGCGCGGCGGCCTGGCGCTCGCGCGCCAACTCGCCGTGCACCGCGGCCAGCGCCACCGGGTTGTAGATCAGCGCCACCGCACCCGACGCCAGCACCGAGATGCCGGCCAGGCCGGGCAAGCGAGCGAGCTGCGGGCCGAGGTTCTTCACCACGACTTCCTGGTTGCCCAGCACTTCGTCCACGTGCAGCGCCACGCGCTGCGCCGCGCTTCGCACCACGACCAGCGTGTTGCTCCTGCTGGCCACCTGTTCGCTGCGGGTGGAGTGCTGCAGCAGCGCGCCGGCCCAGTAGAACGGCACCTGTTCGCTGCCGAAGGGATGGCTGTTCTGCTCGTAGGCCGACTGGAGGTCGGTGGCGCTCACGCGCTGCACCAGCTCCACCAGGTTCGACGGCACGCCGATCGACACCTCGCCCGCGCGCAGCATCACCACGTGCGTCACGGCGGTGGTGAGCGGCAGCACCAGCTTGAAGGTAGTGCCCTGGCCGGCGGCGCTGTGCGTTTCGATGCGTCCGCCGATCGCCGCGATCTGCGAGCGCACCACGTCCATGCCGATGCCGCGGCCAGCAAGTTCGGACACCTGGCCGGCGGTCGAGAAGCCGGGCTTGAAGATCAGCTCGGTGGCTTCTTCGGGCGACAGGTCCTGGTCGTGGCCCAGCAGGCCCAGCGTGCGGGCACGCTCGGCGATGCGTTGGTGGTCGAGGCCGGCGCCGTCGTCGCGGAAGCTCACCGAGACGTCGTTGCCTTCATGGTGCAGCTCGATGACGATCAGGCCGCTGGCGTCCTTGCCGGCCTGCTCGCGTGCCTGCGCGCTCTCGATGCCGTGCGCCACGCAGTTGCGCAGCAGGTGCTCGAAGGCGGGCGTCATGCGTTCCAGCACGCCGCGGTCCATCTCGATGGAGCCGCCGACGATGTCCAGGCGCACCTGCTTGCCGGTGTCTTTAGAGGCCTGGCGCACCACGCGGTACAGGCGGTCGGAAATGCCCTCGAACTCCACCATGCGGGTGCGCAGCAGGCCGCGCTGCAGTTCGCGCGTCTGGCGCGCCTGCACGCTGAGGTCGTCTTCCGTGGCCTGCACCGTCTTTTGCAGCGTGCGCTGCACGGTGGCCACGTCGTTCACCGACTCGGCCATCATGCGCGTGAGCTCCTGCACGCGGGTGAAGCGGTCGAACTCCAGCGGGTCGAAGCTCTGCTGCGAGTCCTTGGCTTGCGCCAGGCGGGACTGCATCTGGCTTTCGGCCTGCACTTCGATGTCGCGCAGCTGCTGGCGCAGGCGGTCCAGGTTGCCCGTGAGGTCGGCGAGCGAACCGCGCAGCTGGCCCAGTTCGGCCTCCAGGCGCGAACGCGTGATGATGACCTCGCCGGTCTGCGCGACCAGGCGGTCGAGCAGCTGGGTGCGGATGCGCACGGCCTGGCCGGTCGCGGTGCGCAGCGGCTGCAGCATGGCCGGCGCGGGACGCGGCTGCAGCATGGCCGGCGCGGGACGCGGCTGCAGCATGGCCGGGGCGGCGGCATCGATGCCGGCGGCTTCGTCCGCGTCGCCGCTCAGCGGCTCGGCGGTTTCGTCGTTGGCCGGCACCGACGCGTCATGCGCCACCTGCACCAGCTGGGCGGCCGGCACGGAAGCGGTTGCCGAGGCGACGATCTGCGCCAGCTCGACCTGCGTGGCGTCGTCCGCCGCGCGCAGCGCGTCGAAAGTGGCCTGCAGGGCGTCGAGGCGCGCGAGCAGTTTTTCGATGTCGGCGCGTTCGGCGCCCTGGGAGCCCAGGACTTCGATCTCGGACTCCATGCGGTGCGCACGCTCGCCAAGGCGCATGGCGCCGGCCAGGCGCGCACTGCCCTTGAGCGTGTGCAACGTGCGCAGCACCGACGCGCGCGGCGCGCTGTCGTCGGGGTGGTGCGCCCACTGGCGCAGGGCCTCGCCCAGTTGCGGCAGCAGATCGGCGGCCTCTTCCTCGAAGATCGGGAACAGGTCGATGTCGACCGCGTCGGCCAGGTCGATGGCGTCCTCGGAGTCGTCCAGCGCCACGTCGGCCACGCTGTCGTGCACCACCACCTGTTGCGGCGGCCGGACTTCGGCGCGCATGGCGATTTCGGTGGGCATCGGCGAGGCGGCGATGTCGCGCAGCGCCTGCAACGTGCCTTCGGCCGGATCGCGCAGGAAGCCGACCGCGAACTGGTGCAGCAGGCGACGCAGCTCGTCGGCGGCGGCGACCAGCACCAGGCCCTGTTCACGCGTGCCGCTGCCTTGCATCTGCAGGTGCTGCAGCGCGGCTTCGAGCAGGCGGGCCATGCCCGACAGGCTGTGGAAGCCCACGGTGGCCGAACTGCCGGCCAGCGAATGGGCCAGCGCCACGGTCGAGTCGGGCAGGCGTTCGTGCGATTCCAGCGCCCACTCGCCCACGTCGTTCGCCAGCTGGCGCGACCACTCGTCGGCCTCGTTGAGGTAGACGTTGTAGAGCGCGATGCCGATGCGCAGCGGGCCGATGACCTTGACCTGGTCTTCGGCGCTGGCTGACACGGCGATGTCTTGCGTGACCGGCTCGGCAGGCTCGGCCGGGGCGGCCGCAACCACCGGTTCGGGCGCTTCTTCGGCGACGAGGATCTGCGCCTCGACGGGTGCCGGGGGCGCCTCGAAGATGGGCACGACCACTTCGGCGACCGCGGGTGCGGGCTCCGGCTCGGGTTCCAGTTCGAACACGGCTTCAGGCACCGCCTCCGGTTCGGGTTCCGGCGCGATGGCCAGCAACGGCTCGGGCGCTTCTACAGGCGCTTCATCGATCGTTTCGACAGGCGCCTGCACGGGCTCGTCGGCCGGTGGCTGCGCGGCTTCGATGACTTCGGGCTCGGCGGCCTGAACGGGCAGCGGCTCGGGCTCCCAGTCGAAGTCGGGCAAGGCCGTCTCGGTCGGGAGGGTCGCTTCGATGACTTCGGGAGCCGCCTCGATGGGCTCGGGTTCCGGCTCGGGCTGGAAGGCCACGGGCTCAGGGCGCGCGGGCTTCCTGGCGGGGGCCAGGAAATCGAACTCGTCGCCGCTCGGCAGGCTGAGCAGCGGTGCCGGCTCGGTGGTCTGCTTCGAATCGAAATCCTGGAAGTCGGTCGAGGCGAAGTCGTCGTCGGCTTCGAGCGCGGCGGACTTCTCGGGCTCCTGCCAGGCGAAGGTCTCGAACGACTCGGGCGCGGCCGGTGCGGCAACCGGGGCGGGCGCAGGCACGTCCTCGGTCAGCGACAGATCGGGCAGGTCCGGCAAGGTGGGCAGCGGCGGCAACGAGGCCGCAGGCGCCGGCGTTTCCGCTGCGATATGGCGCGCGGCGACCGCCAGGGCATCCGCATCGGCCAGGCGCACCGGCGGTGGCACGGGCTCGCCGGCCAGCAGCGCGTTGGCCACGCGGCTGAACTGCGCGGCCTGCCAGCCGTGGGCTTGCCCCGAAGCGATGGCTTCGACCCACTGGCTGAAGTCCTTCAGCGTTCTTTCGGTGCCCGACAGCAGTTCCGGCGTGGCGGCGCGCTGGTCGGCCAGCCAGGTGTTGACCACCTGTTCGAGCGACCAGGCGGCGTCGCCGAAGTCGGTGAGGCCGACCATGCGCGAGCTGCCCTTGAGCGTGTGGAATGCACGCCGCAGGATCGTGAGTTCTTCGGTGTCGTCCGGGTAGCTGGCAAGTTCTGCAATGGCGGCCAACCCGGCTTCCACCACTTCGCGGGCTTCGTCCAGGAAGATGTTCTGCAGGTCGTCTTCTTCGAGCTCGGTGACTTCGGTGTCGGGCAGCGCCGACGGGCCGGAGATCTTGTTCGTCCAGCTGTCGGCCTTGTTGCTGAACTCTTCGATCGGCGAGACCTTGGCCTTGCGGTTGGGCGTGGCCAGCGCGGCGAGCTTCGACGCGATCTGGGCGTCGACTTCCTCGATGCTGAGCACGGCGGCGGCTGCCGGGGGCTGGCTCTGTGCGGCGCTGTCGGCAGCCGTGCTGTCGGTGGACTGGCGGCCCATGAGCGGCTTGAGTTCGCCGGCTTCGGCGTCGAACACGAACAGGCGCTTGGCCAGTGCGGGCTGGTAGCCCAGCATGTCGATCAGGAAACCCAGCGCGCCCAGGTTGTTGCCCAGCGCGTCGAAACCGGCCATTTCCTCGGCCGGCGAGGTGCTGACGAGCATCGCCTCGACGTCGTCGCGCATGCGCTGCACGGTGAGCGCGGCCTGGTCGAGGCCGAGCACCGAGAACACGCCGCGCATCTGCATGAGTTGCGTGGGCACCGTGCCCAGCAGGCCCTTTTCGGCCGGCCGGCGGAAATACTGGTCGAGCGACTTCTCGAGTTCGCTCAGGTGGCTGCGCAGCTCGTCGACCACGGTGCCCATGGTCTGGCGGTCGCTCACGCGGCGGTACAGGTCTTCCATCCACGGCTCGAGCGGCTCGGAATGGCCGCCGTCGCGCACACGTTCGATGCGCCCGGCGAGCAGCAGGGTGCGGGAGGTGAGCTGGGGGTCGCTCGGGTCGAGGTCCTCGAGCGCGGCCTCCAGGTACAGCACCGAGGTGGCGACTTCCATCGCGAGTTCGGTGCCCGGCGCCTGGCCCGAGCGCAGGGACGCTTCGACCGCGTGGGTCAGCGCCTGCACCATCGGCTGGCTCGGCGGATGCAGCTTGTGCAGGGACTCGCCCAGCTGCGCGAAGGTGTCGGCCACCTGGCGCGTGCGGGTGATGTCGCCGCCCGAAAGCGCCGACCACATTTCCTTGGCGGTCTCGATGCGCTTGCGCGCCTGTTGCAGCACCAGCGGATCGAAGCGGCCGAACTGCTCGGCGTTGTAGTCGATGTGCGGCTCGCCGGCGATGCCCCAGGCGCTGCGCACGGCGCGCAGCGTGGCGGTGTCGTCGCCGTCGGCGGGCACGGCCTGCGCGCAGAAGAACAGCAGGTCCTGGCCCAGGCGGTCGGACACCACGCTGTCGCCGCGCGCGAGCGTGGCGTACTGCAGCAGCACGCGCGAAGCGGCACGCTTCACGTAGGAATCGGGGGCGATCAGCCCGGCGGCCAGCGCTTCGAAGAAGCCGGCGGCCAGGGTCCAGAAGCTCGCAACGCGCGGCAGCAGCGCACCGCGCCCGAGCCCCAGGCACAGCGCATGCAGCCGCCGCGCGGCCTGCACGTCGCCGGTCTTGACGAGCTGCAGCACCTCGCGGTCCAGCCGCGAGCGCACGGACGGCTCATACGCGATGGCAGCCTGCGTCAGTGCAGGCTTGACCTCGACCCAGCGCCACGCGGTGCTCCACAGGTCGGCCGGGTGCACACGTTCGTTGCCGACCAACTCCAGCACGTCGCGGTACTGGGGAAACAGCGCCACCGACGACACGGACTTGCCGGCCAGCAGGGCGTTGAGGAAATCGGTGACGGCGAAGCCGGCGCGTTCGATCTTGAGCACGGCGGCGTCGGTGCAGCGCTGCGGTTCGGCAATGAAGCCCTGCACCGCGAACTCGATGGCGCCGAGCACCAGCGCGGGCGACGGGTGTCCCACCATCTGCAGCGCGCCGACGGCCTGGTGCAGTTGCAGGCGGGCCATTTGCAGCGGGCCGCTCTCGGGCTCGGCGGCGGTGCCCACGTCGCGCACGAAGCGCCGCAACGACTTGCCCACACCGTCAAGGGATTTCTGGATTTCTCCCAGCACCCAGGCCAGCGGCCCGAGGTCTTCGGTGGCCGGCACGGTGCCGGCAAGAGGGGCCGTGGCAGGGGTTTGGATCGACACGTTGGGTGCTCGCCGTTCTTATCTGTCTGGGGTCAGGCAATCTTGAAGCGAGCCACCGAGCGGCGCAGTTCTTCAGCCATCTGCGAGAGTTCGCGCACCTGCTGGGCGGTGGTCCGCGTGCCTTCGCCGGTCTGTTCCGTCACGGCAAAAATGTGCTGGATGTTCGCTGCCACCACGTTGGCCGAATCGGCTTCGCGGGAGGCGGACTGCGAAATCTGCTCGATCAGGTCTGCCAGGCGGCGCGACACGCGGTCGATCTCGGTCAGCGCGGTACCTGCGTTGTCGGACAGCTTGGCCCCTTCGACCACACCCTGCGTGGAGCGCTCCATGGCGCCCACCGCATCCTGGGTGTCGGTCTGAATGGCCTTCACCAGCGCCGAGATCTGGCGCGTGGCGTCCGCGGAGCGTTCGGCCAGTCGCTGCACTTCCTCGGCCACCACCGAGAAGCCTCGGCCGGCTTCACCGGCGGATGCGGCCTGGATGGCGGCGTTCAGCGCCAGCACGTTGGTCTGTTCGGTAATGTCCGAGATCAGCTCGGTGATTTCGCCAATCTCTTGCGACGACTCGCCCAGGCGCTTGATCCGCTTGGAGGTTTCCTGGATCTGGTCGCGGATGGAGTTCATGCCGCCGATGGCGTTCTGCACAGCCTGCAGGCCCGAGGACGCGGCCTGCAGCGACTGGCGCGCCACCGTGGCGGACTCTTGCGCTTGCGAGGACACGCCGTTGATTCGCTCGGCCATGGTCAGCACCGACTGGCCGGTTTCGCGAATCTCGCGCAGCTGTTCGGTCGAGGCGGCCAGCAGTTCGGTCGAGGTGCTTTCCACCTGCGAAGTCGTCTGCGCCACGCGGGTGGCCGTGTTCTGCACGTTGCCCACCAGCAGGCGCAGTTCTTCCACCGTGTAGTTCACCGAGTCGGCAATGGCGCCGGTGATGTCCTCGGTCACGGTGGCTTCCTGCGTCAGGTCGCCTTCGGCCACTGTCTGCAGTTCGTTCATCAGCCGAAGAATGGCGGCCTGGTTGGCGTTGTTCACGCGGCCGGCCTCGTCGGAGGCCTGTTCGGCAGCCAGACGTTCGCGTTCGGCGACGGCGGCACGTTCGCGGCCTTCGCGCACCTGCACGAAACCGATGGCGCCGGCCAGTGCCAGGGCGGCCAGCGACAGCACGAACAGCAGCACGATGGTGCCGGCGCCCAGGCCGGTGCGGGCGGAGAGCTTGTCCTGCAGGTCGCCGAGCGATTTGCGCAGGGGTTCGCTGTCGGTCAGGATCGACGCCTGCGCTTCACGCGCGGCCACCAGGCCCTGCAGATTGCCCAGAATGGCCGAGGCCTGCGTGCGCATCTGCTCGTAGGTCTTCAGGATGGATTCGAGCTGTTCGCGCGTCTGCGGGTCGCGCGAGCCGGGGAAACGCTGCTGCGCATTGCCGTCGAGCAGGCCGCGGGTGGTTTCCTGGAAGGTGTTCAGGTCCTTGCCCAGCAGGAACACGGCGTCGGGGTTCACACCCTCGACCGTGAAGAACTCGTTGGTCGACTTGCCGATGCGCTGCGTGAGCATCACGAGCTGGCCGGCGGCCGAGATTTCGGGCAGCGTGGCGTTCTGCTGCATCTTCAGCGACGCGACGGTTTCCGTCATTTCGAGCAGCGTGGACGACTGCTGGTTGATGTCGCGCAAGGCGGCACCCACCTGGGTCAGGATCTGGCGCTGGGCCAGCACGGCCTTGGCGCTGGCGTCGGCACGGGTGACCAGCGGGTTGATCTTGTTCATCTCCTCGTCGTACTGGTTGCCCACACGTTCGAGGCGCAGCGAGTCGTCGCCGTTGGTCAGGCCCGCCACGCGGCGGGACAGGTCGTCGGAGCTTTCCTTCACTTCGACGAACGCCGAGGCGCTGCCGACGAGGGCCTGCGAGATGGACTTGGCGAGACGCTGCGATTGCATCAGCGACTGGCCGGTGGCCGCCACCTGCTGGGCGAGGCGTTCCGCGCGAAGAATGGCGGAGCCTGCCACGAGCAGCAGCAGCAGCACGACCACGGCCAGCAGGATGGCCAGGATCCGCTGCTGTTTCGCCGGGTTGGCACCCACGCTGCCGCCCGAGGCGGCGGGCGCGGGGTCGATCACCGCGGCGGCCGGCTCGTTGGCGGCGTCGCCGCCGCCCGGCAGGTCGAGGTCGCCGAAGCTGGTGTCCGTGGGCGCGGAGGCACTGCCCTTGCTGGCGAGGCGCACGGTTTTCTCGTCCGGGACCTGGACCGTATCGACGTTGTCGATCGATAGCGTGGAACCGGAGCCGTCGACGCGGGCCTTGTCGTGGCCGTTGTTGGGGGGCAGTAATTTCTTGAACTTGTCGGCGATCGAGCTCACGGTCGGTCCTTCAGGTGGTTTCCGGTACGGCGTGCCAGGGCACTACGCACCAATACTCAAAAACTGGGGTTGCTGCGAAAGCGCCTGCAGGTTGATTTCCTGCCAGCGCTCCCCTGCCGCGTCGGTGTACAGATGCCCGTGCCAGGCAGGTGCGTCTGCGCCCGGGGCTTCGGACGCCGTGAAGGCCTCCGCGCCCCGCAACCCCGCCAGTCGGTCGACCAGCAATGCGCAGTTGACTTCGAGCAGCTCGTTGAACGCAACGAGCCGCGACTGGATGCGCGCCGCCTCGGTGGGGGCCTGCGTGAGCGGGCCGCCGGCGAAGGCCGACAGCTGCACCACGCCGTAGAGGCCGCCGCGCAGGTTGGCCACACCGAGAAACCAGGGTTCCGTGTAGGGCACGGGCTGGGGCGGCGTCCAGGGAAAGATTTCGCCGGCGTGTCCCAGCGGGAAGAGGAACTTGCCCTCCCCCGCCTCAACCGCCAGCCACGTGGCTGCCACGCCCGTGGTGCGAGCCGCCTGCAGGCGGCTCGCCAGCCGGGACTGGAAGGCTCTCAGAGCGTCGCGATTCGCCATGGACTCGAAGGTCTCTCGCTCAGACCAGCGCGCTGATCTTGGACATCAGATCGGCCGCGTTGACCGGCTTCACGATGTAGTCGCGTGCGCCCTGGCGCATGCCCCAGACACGGTCGGTTTCCTGGTTCTTGCTCGTGCACAGGATGATCGGGATCGCCGCGTACTTCGGGTCGCGGGCAATGGCACGCGTGAGCTGGAAGCCGTTCTGGCCGGGCATGACCACGTCCATGAGGATCAGGTCGGGCTGCTCTTCCTCGAGGCGACGCATGGCGTCGTCGGCGTTTTCGGCGGTCTTGACGGCAAAGCCGTTCTTCTGGAGGAGGTCGGACAGGAACATCAGTTCCGTCTTGGAGTCGTCGACGACGAGGATTTTTCGAATGGGCATCACTGCGCTTCCTGTTGAACGATGCCAAACTGCTGCACGGCCTGCAGCAGCTGGTCTTTGGTGAAGGGCTTGGTCAGGTAGTCCTGGGAGCCGACCATGCGGCCGCGCGCCTTGTCGAATACGCCGTCCTTCGAGGACAGCATGACGACCGGCACGTTGGAGAAATGCGCGTTGCGCTTGATGATGGCGCAGGTCTGGTAGCCGTCGAGCCGCGGCATCAGGATGTCGCAGAAAATCAGATGCGGCTTGTGGTCGTTCACCTTGGAGAGCGCGTCGAAGCCGTCTTCCGCGAGAAGAACCTCGTGCCCGCCCTGCTTCAGAAAAATCTCGGCACTGCGCCGGATGGTGTTGCTGTCATCGATGACAAGCACCTTGTAACCTGATCCATTCGGGCCCATTGCAAATGCTCCTGCTCATGAGACTTGGAAGCCCGCCGCGCCGAACATCGACGCAGACCGCGTAGCTCTATCTATGCCATGCTTTCAGATTTCAACCATTTCGAAGTCTTCCTTGCGCGCACCGCACTCAGGACAGGTCCAGTTCATCGGAACATCAGCCCAGGCCGTGCCTGCCGCGATGCCGTCTTCCGGCACACCAACCGCTTCGTCATAGATCCACCCACAAATCAGGCACATCCAAGTTTTCGTATTCATCGGAGCTTAAAGTCCTTGTTCATTAAATGCAACGAGTGTATCTATGCGTATCTCACTGGCCGACCGTAAACGTCGCGCCTATGCCACCATCCAGGGGATTCAGCCCGGCGTATGACCATCTACCTACTTCCAGCAGATAACGCCCGCAAACCGGGCGATCTTAACGACCCCTCGCAGGACGACGGCGAGGTGTCCGAGCGCGACCTGAATCCCCCCTGCGTGCTGGTGTTCAATGCGAGCGATCCCAGCGGGGCGGGCGGCCTGGGCGCCGACGCGCTGGCCATGGCGTCGGTGGGCGCACACATCCTGCCTGTGGTGACGGGCGCCTACGCCCGGGACACGGCGGAGATCTTCGACCACTTTCCCTTCGACGAAGAGGCCATCGCGGAGCAGGCGCGCGCCATCCTGGAAGACGTGGAGGTGCAGCTGATCAAGGTCGGCTTCGCCGGCTCCCCCGAGGCACTGAGCACCATCGCCGAGACCGCGGCGGACTATCCCGAGGTGCCCGTGGTGGCCTACATGCCCAACCTGTCGTGGTGGGACGAGAACCTGATCGAGCCCTACCTGGACGCATTTCGCGAGCTGGTTTTGCCCCAGACAACGGTGTTGGTTGGAAACCACAGCACCCTGTGGCGCTGGCTGCTGCCGGACTGGAGCGGCGAGCGCCCGCCCGGCGCGCGCGACATCGCCAAGGCCGCCGGGGAGTTCGGCGTGCCCTACACGCTGGTGACCGGCATGGTGCTGCCCGAACAGTTCTTCGACAACGTGCTGGCCTCGCCGCAGTCGGTGCTGGTCAGCGAGAAGTACGAACGGCTCGAGGCCGTCTTCGCCGGCGCCGGCGACACCCTGTCGGCCGCGCTGGCCGCCCTGCTGGCCAGCGGCACCGACCTCGTGGCGGCCACCTCCGAGGCGCTGGCCTACATGGACCGCTGCCTCGACGCGGGCTTTCGCCCCGGCATGGGCCATGTGCTGCCCGACCGCCTGTTCTGGGCCGAGCCCGAAGACGACGAAGACGATGGCGACGAACCCGATGTCCCGCAGGACTTCGCCCTGCCCCCCCACGACACTCGACACTGATACCGATGACTGACCAGAACGACATTCTTTTCGAGCGCGCCCGCGCCGTGATTCCCGGGGGCGTGAACTCGCCCGTGCGCGCCTTCAAGGCCGTGGGCGGTACGCCCCGCTTCATCAAGCGGGCGCAAGGCGCCTACTTCTGGGATGCCAACGACAAGCGCTACATCGACTACATCGGCTCCTGGGGTCCGATGATCCTGGGCCACGGCCACCCCGCCGTGGTCGAGGCGGTACAGAAGGCCGTGCTCGAAGGCTTCTCGTACGGCGCGCCGACCGAACGCGAGATCGAACTGGCCGAAGCCATCCTCGCGCTGGTGCCGTCCATGGAAATGGTGCGGCTCGTGAGCTCCGGCACCGAGGCCGCCATGAGCGCCCTGCGCCTGTCGCGCGGCGCCACCGGACGCAAGAGCATCATCAAGTTCGAAGGCTGCTACCACGGCCATGCCGACGCGCTGCTGGTGAAGGCCGGCTCCGGCCTGGCCACCTTCGGCAACCCGACCTCGGCCGGCGTGCCGCCCGAAGTGGTGCAGCACACGATCGTGCTCGAGTACAACAACCTGCAGCAGCTTGAAGACGCCTTCTCGCTGCACGGCAACGACATCGCCTGCCTGATGATCGAAGCCATTGCCGGCAACATGAACTTCGTGCGCGCCACGCCCGAATTCGCCCAGCGCTGCCGCGAGCTCTGCACGAAGCACGGCGCGCTGCTGGTGTTCGACGAGGTGATGACGGGCTTTCGCGTGGGCCTGCACGGCGCGCAAGGCGTGCTGGGCATCAAGCCCGACCTCACGGTGCTGGGCAAGGTCATCGGCGGCGGCATGCCGCTGGCAGCATTCGGCGGCCCGCGCGCGATCATGGAACAGCTCGCGCCGCAGGGCCCGGTCTACCAGGCCGGCACGCTGTCGGGCAACCCGGTGGCCACGGCCTGCGGCCTGGCCACGCTGAAGGAGATTGCCAAGCCCGGCTTCTACGAAGCGCTCGGCAAGAAAACGCGCTCGCTGGTCGACGGCCTGAAGGCCGCAGCGGCGGCCGAAGGCCAGCCCTTCAACGCCGACAGCGAAGGCGGCATGTTCGGCTTTTTCCTCATGAAAGACCTGCCGCAAAACTATGCCACCGTGATGACAACCGACAACGCCAGGTTCAATGCGTTGTTTCACGGTTTGCTCGATCGCGGCGTGTATATTGCCCCCGCGCTCTACGAGGCAGGCTTCGTGAGCGCAGCGCACGGGGAGGAAGATATCGCAGCCACCATAGAAGCGGCACGAGAGATTTTCAGAACGCCTTAGTCCATGAACGCCCTGCGCCTGCTGCCGGTAGCGAGTGTTGCTCTTTCCGCTCTTCTTCTACCCGGCCTGGCGCTTGCGCAGTCCGCCTTCGACCCGAAGAACATCTGGGTCAACCCCGGCTTCTATTCGGCGCACTTCGACGGCGGCAAGGGGCTGGAGAACGTCAACCAGGGCTTCGGCATCGAGTACCCGCTGAACGACACCTACCGCGTCACGGCGGGCACCTTTCGCAACAGCGACCGCCGGCAGTCGAACTACGTCGGGCTCTACGTGCTGCCCTTCGAGTTCTACGGCGTGAAGTTCGGCGCGGTGGTGGGCGGCTTCGACGGCTACCCCAACTACCGCAACGGCAACTGGTTTCCGGCCATCCTTCCGACGGCGGCCATCGAAGGCAGGAACTGGGGCCTGAACATCGCCTATGTGCCGACCATCAAGAACCGCCTCTACGGCGCCATCACTTTCCAGCTGAAGTACCGGTTCGGGGAATAGGCTCGCCCCCAGGCTGCGCGCACTTCGCGTCGCTTCGCCAACCCCCTAGCGGGGGCAACACCAGCGGCCCGGCAAAGCCAGCCGGTTCCGCGGTGTTCTTGAAAGAAGCCGAAGAAGCCCGGTCAATGCCGGAAGTGGCGCACGCCCGACAAGACCATCACCACGCCGCGCTCGTCGGCGGCATCGATGACTTCCTGGTCGCGCATCGAGCCGCCCGGCTGGATGACGCAGCTCGCGCCCGCATCGACCACCACGTCGAGGCCGTCGCGGAACGGGAAGAAGGCGTCGCTGGCCACGGCCGTGTCCTTCAGCGACAGGCCTGCGTGCTCAGCCTTGATGCTGGCGATGCGCGCGGAGTCGAGGCGGCTCATCTGGCCGGCGCCCACGCCCATCGTCATGCCGTTGGCGCAGAACACGATCGCGTTGCTCTTCACGTACTTGGCGACCTTCCAGGCGAACAGCAGGTCTTGCAGCTGCTGCGGCGTGGGTTGTTTCTTGCTCACCACCTTGAGGTCGCTGGCCGCGAGCTCGTGGTTGTCGGCGGTCTGGATCAGCAGGCCCGAGCCGACGCGCTTCACGTCCATGGCGTTGCGGCCGTTGTCCCAGTCGGTGGCACCGCCCTTGGGCAACGCAATTTCGAGCACCCGCACGTTCAGCTTGGCCTTGGTGGCCTGGAACACTTCGAGCGCCTCGGGCGTGTAGCCCGGCGCCATCAGCACTTCGACGAACTGCTTGGCGATCTCCTGCGCGGTGGCGCCGTCGACCGGGCGGTTGAAGGCGATGATGCCGCCGAAGGCCGAGGTCGGGTCGGTCTTGAAGGCCTTGCCGTAGGCCTCGGCCGCATCCTTGCCGATGGCCACGCCGCAGGGGTTGGCGTGCTTGACGATCACGCAGGCCGGCACGTCGAAGCTCTTGACGCATTCCCATGCAGCGTCCGCATCGGCGATGTTGTTGTAGCTCAGTTCCTTGCCTTGCAATTGCTTGGCCGACACCAGCGAGCCGGGCGCCGGATAGAGGTCGCGGTAGAACGCGGCTTGCTGGTGCGGGTTCTCGCCGTAGCGCAGGTCCTGCACCTTCACGAAGCGGCCGTTGCTTTGCGCCGGGAACAGCGTGCGCGTGGGCGCGGCCTGCCCGATGCTGGCGTCGAAATCGATGGCCGAGAGGTAGTCGCTGATGGCGCCGTCGTAGTCGGCGATGCGGTTGAACGCGGCCACCGAGAACGCGAACTTGGTCTTGTCGCTGAGCTTGCCGCCGGCCTTCAGTTCGGCCAGCGCCACCGCGTACTGCGACGCGTCGGTCAGCACGCCCACGTCCTTCCAGTTCTTCGCCGCGCTGCGCACCATGGCCGGGCCGCCGATGTCGATGTTCTCGATGGCGTCTTCCAGCGTGCAGCCGGGCTTGGCCACGGTGGCTTCGAACGGGTACAGGTTGACCACCAGCAGGTCGATGGTGTCGATGCCGTGTTCCTTGATGGCCGCCACGTGCGCGGGCAGGTCGCGACGCGCGAGCAGGCCGCCGTGGATCTTGGGGTGCAGCGTCTTCACGCGGCCGTCGAGCATTTCAGGAAAGCCGGTGTGGTCGGCCACCTCGGTCACCGGCAGGCCGGCGTCGGCCAGCAGCTTGGCGGTGCCGCCGGTGGACAGCAGCTTGATGCCCAGCGCATGCAGCGCCTGGGCGAATTCGAGAACGCCGGTCTTGTCGGAAACGGAGATGAGTGCAGTCTGAGCCATGGATGTGCCGTGGAGTTATTTCAAAAGTTTGTGTTCGACCAGCTTCTTGCGAAGGGTGTTGCGATTCAGGCCCAACCATTGCGCGGCCTTCGACTGGTTGCCTTCGGCGCGCGTCATGACGACATCGAGCAGGGGTTTCTCGACCACGCGCACGAGCATTTCGTACATGCCGTCGGGTTCGGTGCCACGCAGATCGCGAAAGTAGCTGTCCAGACTGGTGCGCACGCAGTCCTCGATGTGTTTCTTGCTCATTGCTTTTCTTCTCTTCTCTCTCAATCGACGGCGCAAGCCGCCTCCTCTTCACCGGACAGTTCTTCGTCCGCCTCGTGTTGTTCGGGCATGCGCGCCATGCGGTCCGCCAGCCCGTCGAAATAGTCGCCGACCGCGCGCAGCTGCGCCGCACAGTCTTCGATGGTGTTCATTCGCGCGCGAAACGCCTCACCGTCGGGCAAGGTCTTCACGTACCAGCCGATGTGCTTGCGCGCCGTGCGCACGCCGCTGTAGTCGCCGTACAGCGCGTAGTGCTCCACCAGATGGTCGAGCAGCAGGCGGCGCACGTCCACCACGAGCGGCGGTGCACGGTGCGTGCCGGTTTCCAGGAAGTGCGCGATCTCGCCGAAGATCCAGGGCCGGCCCTGCGCGGCGCGCCCGATCATCACCGCGTCGGCGCCGGTGGCCGCGAGCACGTCGCGCGCTTTCTCGGGCGAACGGATATCGCCGTTGGCCACCACCGGCACGCGCACCGCGGCCTTCACGGCCGCGATGGTGTCGTACTCGGCATGGCCCTTGTAGCCCTGCTCGCGCGTGCGGCCGTGCACGGTGAGCATCTGCACGCCGGCCGATTCGAAGTCGCGCGCCAGCTTCACCGCGTTGCGGCGGTCGTGGCTCCAGCCGGTGCGCATCTTCAGCGTGACCGGGACGTTGAAAGGCTGCGCGGCATCGACCACGGCCTGCACGATTTCCAGCGCCAGCGGCTCGTCGCGCATCAGCGCCGAACCGGCCCACTTGTTGCAGACCTTCTTGGCCGGGCAGCCCATGTTGATGTCGATGATCTGCGCACCGCGCTCGATGTTGTAGACCGTGGCCTCGGCCATCATCGCCGCGTCGGTGCCGGCGATCTGCACCGCGATGGGGCCCGGCTCGCCGTCGTGGTTGGCGCGGCGCGAGGTCTTCAGCGTGCCCCAGAGTTCCTTGCGCGAGGTGACCATCTCGCTGACCGCATAGCCCGCGCCCAGTTCACGGCACAGCATGCGGAAAGGCCGGTCCGTCACGCCGGCCATGGGCGCGACGAACAGGCGGTTTTCCAGCGTGTGGGTGCCGATCTGCAAGGTCATTTGGAAGGGGAGCGGTGCGCGTTCGGCTGCTGAAAAATGAGGCACGATTGTAGCCACGCCGCATTTCAGCGACTGAAACGATTTGCGCCCTGGGTACCCGTGTAAATACGGGTGTTTCGCGGCGCTTCCTCCGACGCGGGTGCGACGTGAGCGCTGCCTATACTGCGCGGGCCCTACCTCACCTTATGCAAGCCTGGCTCGACTCCCTCATGGCGCTGCTGGCGCTGCCGCAGTACGGTCTCTCGACGCTGTTCGTGGCCGCGTTCGTCTCCGCCACGCTGCTGCCGGTGGGCTCGGAGCCCTTTCTCTTCGGGCTGCTCAAGCTCAACCCCGACATGTTCTGGCCGGCCATCGCGGTGGCGACCGTGGGCAACACGCTGGGGGGCGCGGTCGACTGGTGGATGGGCTACGGCGCGCACAAGGTGGCGGACAAATACTCGCACTCGAAACACCATGTGCGAGTTTTGGGCTGGCTGGAGCGGCTGGGCCCGAAGGCCTGCCTGCTCAGCTGGCTGCCGCTGGTGGGCGATCCGCTGTGCGCGGTGGCGGGATGGCTGAAGCTGCCGTTCTGGCCCTGCCTGGCCTACATGGCCGTCGGGAAGTTCCTGCGCTACATCACGATGACGCTGGCGCTGATGCAGATCTTCTGATCAGCTCAGCAGGCCGTAGGGGCCGCCGCGTTCGAGCGCGCGCTTGTAGGCCGGACGTGAATGGATGCGCTCAAGGTACGCCATCAGCTTGGGGCGCTTCGCGTCGAGCCCGCCGCGCGCCTGCGAGGCTTCCACCGGGAAGCTCATCTGGATGTCGGCACCGCTGAAGTCGTCGCCGGCAAACCATTCGCTCTTGCCGAGCTCGGCTTCCATGAAGTTCAGGTGCCCCGTGATGTTCGGGTTGATGAACGCGCCCTTGGCCTTGGCCGCGATGGCCTTGGCGATCGGCTTGGCGAAGAACGGCATCTTGGCGGTCTCGATGCGGTCGAACACCAGCTTCAGCAGCAGCGGCGACATGGCCGTGCCTTCGGCGAAGTGCAGCCAGTAGCGGTAGCGCAGTGCTTCGGGCGTGCCGGCGGCAGGCGCGAGCCGGCCGCTGCCGTAGCGCTCGATGACCGTCTCGATGATCGCACCCGATTCCGCGAGCGTGAGTCCGTCGTCCGTCGTGACCACCGGCGACTTGCCCAGCGGATGAACGGCCCGCAGCGAAGCGGGCGCCAACATGGTTTGCGAATCGCGCTCGTAGTGGACGATCTCGTAGGGCAGGTCGAGCTCTTCGAGCAGCCAGAGCACACGCTGCGAACGTGAGTTGTTGAGGTGGTGGACGGTGAGCATGGGGGACGGGCCTTGTGGAGGAGGAATCGTGAGATTCGGGCGCGCGCAGTCTACCCAACAAACAAGCATGGGCGCCTCCTCGGGCGCCCGCACCGGCGCTACTTCACGCCGGCCTTGCGCAGCTCCTCGGCCGTGATGCGAACCGGCTTCCCGCCCCGCTGCACCACGATGGCGGTGTTGGTGCGCACTGCGGCTTCGCGCGCCTGCTGCGCTGCGCGTCGGATCGCAATCAGTGAAGCAGCCAGGTCCTTGTCTTTGGCTTCCACGAGTTCCCCATCGGTCACGGTGCTTCTCCCCATTCAATGAGCGCCGGCTCTTCGCCGGCGTTGTCGTACAGCGCCCAGGCATCTACGGCACCGCGATAGCGTTCGTCGAAATTTCGACGTCCCGCTTCGAAGCGCCGGCGAATCACATCCTCAGGGATGTGATGGCCGCCCTGCCGTACACGTTCGGCCACGCGCGCAACGGCAAATTCCGCGGTCGGAAGTGCCAGAAAGAAAAGACTCACGTGGTAGCCGGCCTTGCGCCATTCGCCGATGTGGCGCAAGTAGCCCAGCCCCGACAGCGTGGTCTCGAAGGCGAAGCTCTCCCGGCGCCGAACGCATGCGGCAATCTCGTCCAGCATCAGCCGGCCCGCCTTGATCGCTTCGGCCTCCGGCGCGAAGGGCGACAGCCCCGCAGCGATCAGGTCGGCGTTGATGAAACGCTGGGTCTGCGCCTCCTGCGGGAGAAAAGCGCGGGCAAAAGTGGTTTTACCCGCGCCGTTGGGGCCCGCGATGACGACGATCTTCGGATAGCTCATCGACGGGGCATTTCGTTCAGGATCTCAGGAACTGAACAAGAAGTTCATCACGTCGCCATCCTTCACGACGTATTCCTTGCCTTCCGAACGCATCTTCCCCGCGTCCTTGGCGCCCTGCTCGCCCTTGAAGGCGATGTAGTCCTCGAACGCGATGGTCTGGGCGCGGATATAGCCCTTCTCGAAGTCGCCGTGGATCACGCCGGCGGCCTGCGGGCCGGTGTCGCCGATGTGGATGGTCCAGGCGCGCACTTCCTTCACCCCGGCGGTGAAGTAGGTCTGCAGGCCCAGCAGCTTGTAGGCCGCGCGGATCAGGCGGTTCAGGCCCGGCTCTTCCTGGCCGATTTCGGCGAGGAACATCTTCTTGTCCTCGTCGTCCATCTCGGACAGGTCGGCCTCGATCTTGGCGCAGATGGCGACCACGGGCGCGCCCTGCTTGGTGGCGTACTCGCGCAGGCGGTCGAGGTAGGGGTTGTTCTCGAAGCCGTCCTCGGCCACGTTGCCCACGAACATCGCGGGCTTGGCGGTGATCAGCGTGAACGACTTCACCAGCGGCTGCTCTTCCTTGGTGAAGGAAAGCGCGCGCACCGGGATGTTCTCGTTGAGCGAAGCCTGGCAGCGCTCGAGCAGGGCGACGAGCTTTTGCGCTTCCTTGTCGCCGGAACGCGCAACCTTGGTGTGGCGGTGCAGCGCCTTCTCGACCGTGGCCAGGTCGGCCAGGCAGAGTTCGGTCTGGATCACCTCGATGTCGGAGATCGGATCGACCTTGCCGGCCACGTGGATCACGTTCTCGTCGTCGAAGCAGCGCACCACGTTCACCGTGGCATCGGTCTCGCGGATGTGTGCGAGAAACTTGTTGCCCAGGCCTTCGCCGGTGCTGGCACCGGCCACCAGGCCGGCGATGTCGACGAACTCGACGATCGCGGGCACCACGCGCTCGGGCGTGACGATCTCGCTCAGCGCGGCCAGCCGCGGATCGGGCACTTCCACCACGCCCACGTTGGGCTCGATGGTGCAGAACGGATAGTTTTCCGCTGCGATACCGGCCTTGGTCAGCGCATTGAAAAGGGTGGATTTACCGACGTTGGGCAGGCCGACGATGCCGCATTGCAAACTCATGGGGGGTCCTCTTGGGTAACCGCGGATTTTAGGCGAGCAGGCTTGCATGCCCCTTGGGCACGCCTTTGGCCCCGAAAACTGCATGCCGAAAATCAGGGTTAGCACTCATTGGCAAACGTTTGCGCAAACGTTTTCGTTGGTTAACATCGGAGCCCCCGGCAAAGACCGGCGTACCCGCTGCCCCATCACCTCAGGAGACATTCACCATGAAGTTCACCCGCCGTACCCTGCAAAGCGCCGCCGCCCTGACGCTGCTGGGCGCCTTCGCCGCAACGCCCGCCTTCGCCCAGGACAAGCCCAAGGTCGCGCTGGTCATGAAGTCGCTGGCCAACGAATTCTTCCGCACCATGGAAGACGGCGCCAAGGCGCACAACAAGGCCAACGCCTCGCAATACACGCTGGTCGCCAACGGCATCAAGGACGAGACCGACACCGCCGCCCAGATCAAGATGGTCGAGCAGATGGTGGCGCAGAAGATCAACGCGCTGGTCATTGCGCCTGCCGATTCGAAGGCGCTGGTGCCGGTGATCAAGGCCGCCATCGACAAGGGCATCCTGGTGGTCAACATCGACAACCAGCTCGACGCCGCCGCACTGAAGGAAAAGGGCATCCAGGTGCCCTTCGTCGGCCCCGACAACCGCGCCGGCGCCAAGCTGGTGGGCGACGCGCTCGCCAAGGAGCTGAAGTCGGGCGACAAGGTCGGCATCATCGAAGGCGTGTCGACCACCTTCAATGCCCAGCAGCGCACGCTGGGCTACCAGGACGCCATGAAGGCGGCCGGCGTGACGGTGGTGGGCGTGCAGTCGGGCCAGTGGGAAATCGACAAAGGCAACACGGTGGCCGCCGGCATGATGCGCGAGCACCCCGACCTGAAGGCCCTGCTGGCCGGCAACGACAGCATGGCGCTGGGCGCGGTGGCGGCGGTCAAGGCCGCGGGCAAGACCGGCAAGGTGCTGGTGGTGGGCTACGACAACATCGGCGCCATCAAGCCGATGCTGGCCGACGGCCGCGTGCTCGCCACGGCCGACCAGTTCGCCGCCAAGCAGGCCGTGTTCGGCATCGAGACCGCGCTGAAGGCCATCGCCGACAAGAAGAAGCAGTCGGAAATGCCCGCCGAAGTGAAGACCGACGTGGTGCTGGTCACCAAGTCGTCGAAGTAAATGTTGCTCGCCCCCAGGCTTCGCGCACTTCGTGTCGCAACGCCCACCCCTGCCGGGGGCAGCACCCACGGCCCGGCGAAGCCGGCTCCGTGGTGTTTCTGGAATGAATGAGGTTGCCCATCGATGGCTGACAACGATCGCAGCGCGCCCGTGCTTTCGCTGAGTGCGCTCGGCAAGGACTATGCGGCGCCGGTGCTGGACGACGTCTCGCTCGTGCTCCACGCCGGCGAAGTGCTGGCCCTCACGGGCGAGAACGGCGCCGGCAAGAGCACGCTGTCGAAGATGGTGTGCGGCCTGGTGCAGCCCACGCGCGGCCAGATGCTGCTCGACGGCAAGCCCTTCGCGCCCGCCTCGCGGCGCGACGCCGAGCGCCTGGGCGTGCGCATGGTCATGCAGGAGCTCGGCCTCGTCACCACGCTGTCGGTGGCCGAGAACCTGCTGCTCGACCGCCTGCCCAACAAGACCGGCTGGATCCGCCGCGGCAAGCTGCACGAGCTGGCCTCGCGGCAGCTGGCCAAGATCGGCATGCAGAACATCGACCCGGCCACGCCCGTGGCGCGGCTGGGCATCGGCCAGCAGCAGATGGTCGAGATTGCCCGCAACCTGCAGGACGACACGCGCGTGCTGGTGCTCGACGAGCCCACCGCCATGCTCACCCCGCGCGAAACCTCGCACCTGTTCGAGCAGATCGACCTGCTGAAGGCGCGCGGCGTGGCCATCGTCTACGTGTCGCACCGGCTCGAGGAACTGCAGCGCATCGCCGACCGCGTGGCAGTGCTGCGCGACGGCCGGCTGGTCGACGTGCGCGCGATGGCCGGCGTGCGCGAATCCGAGCTGGTTCAGCGCATGGTCGGGCGCGCGGTGCACGAGCACGAAGGGCGCGAGCGCCGCACTGCCGGCCCCGTGCTGCTGAGCGCGCGCGGCATCGGCCGGGCGCAGGTGGTGCGCGATGTCGACATCGACCTGCGCGCGGGCGAAGTCATGGGCCTGGCCGGCCTGGTCGGCTCGGGCCGGACCGAGCTGGTGCGGCTGCTGTTCGGGGCCGATCGCGCGGACCGCGGCGAGATCACGCTGTATGAAAAGGGCCAGCCCACGCAGCACGTGCACAAGGGCTGGCGCTCGCCGATGCAGGCGATTCGCGCCGGCATCGGGCTGGTCACGGAAGACCGCAAGTCGCAAGGGCTGCTGCTGACGCAGTCGATCCGCGTCAACGCCACCCTGAGCGACCTGGGCGCCGTCTCGCGCGGCGGCTGGCTGCTGCGCGCCAGGGAGCGCGGCATTGCGCAGCGCCTGGTGGAGCTGCTGCGCATTCGCTCGCGCAGCATCGAGCAGCCCGTCGCCACGCTCAGCGGCGGCAACCAGCAGAAGGTGGTGTTCGCGCGCTGGCTGCACCGCGAATGCAAGGTGCTGCTGCTCGACGAACCCACACGCGGCGTGGACGTGGGCGCGCGCGCCGACCTCTATGCCGAACTCGACCGCATGACCGACGCCGGCCGCGCACTGCTGATGGTGTCGAGCGACCTGCGCGAACTGATGGCCATGTGCGACCGCATCGGCGTGATGAGCGCGGGCCGGCTGGTCGCGGTGTTCGAGCGCGGCGAATGGAGCGAGCAGTCGCTGCTGGCCGCCGCATTCAGCGACGCCACCGGGCGCGCGCCCTCCGCCGCTGCCCTTGCTTCAGACCCCACCGACAACGTCCCGGCCACCGCCGACACACCATGACCGCTGCCGCCTCCCCGACCCCCACCAAGCCGTCCGCGCAGTCCGCGCTCAAGGGCCAGCTGGGCACCTACCTCGGCCTCACCGTCGTGCTCGTGGGCATGATCGCGCTGTTCGGCTCGATGAGCGAATACTTCCTCACGCGCGACACCTTCGTCTCCATCGCCAACGAAATTCCCGCGCTGGCCGTGATGGCGGTGGGCATGACCTTCGTGCTGATCATCGCGGGCATCGACCTGTCCGTCGGCTCGGTGCTGGCGCTCAGCGCGGCCGTCACCGCCGCCGCCATCCTCGAATGGAAGCTCTCGGTGCCCGTGGCCGCGGTGCTCGGCCTCGTCACCGGCCTGCTGTGCGGCACGGTCACGGGCGCGGTGTCGGTGGCCTGGCGGTTGCCGAGCTTCATCGTCTCGCTGGGCATGCTCGAAGCGGTGCGCGGCGGTGCCTACCTGGTGACCGACTCGCGCACGCAGTACGTGGGCGACGCCATCTCGGGCCTGGCCGCGCCGTGGATCGGCGGCATCTCCGCCGCCTTCGTGCTGGCGGTGGTGCTGGTGGTCGCAGGGCAGGTGGTGCTCACGCGCACGGTGTTCGGCCGGCACGTGGTCGGCATCGGCACCAATGAAGAAGCGATGCGCCTCGCGGGCGTGGACCCGCGCCCCATCCGCATCATCGTGTTCGCCGTCACCGGCCTGCTGGCCGGGCTCGCGGGCCTGATGCAGTCGGCGCGCCTCGAGGCGGCCGACCCGAACGCCGGCGTCGGCATCGAGCTGCAGGTGATCGCGGCCGTGGTCATCGGCGGCACCAGCCTCATGGGCGGGCGCGGCTCGGTGATCAACACCTTCTTCGGCGTGCTGATCATCGCGGTGCTCGAAGCCGGGCTGGCGCAGGTGGGCGCGAGCGAGCCGAGCAAACGCATCATCACCGGCGCCGTGATCGTGGTGGCCGTCATCATCGACACCCTGCGCCAGCGCCGGGCCGACCGCCGCCTGGCCTGACGCCCTTCCACAAATCCAGGAACCCGACACAGCCATGGCCACCATCAAGGACGTCGCACTGCAGGCGGAAGTCTCCGTCACCACCGTGTCGCACGTGGTCAACGACACGCGCCACGTGAGCCCCAAGGTGCGCGAGCGCGTGGAGCTTGCCATCCGCGAGCTGGGCTACGTGCCCAACGCGATGGCGCGCAGCCTGAAGAGCAACACCACCTCGACGCTGGGCATGCTGATTCCCAACAGCTCCAACCCCTACTTCGCCGAGATCGTGCGCATCGTGGAAGACCGCTGCTTCGCCGCCGGCTACACGCTGGTGCTGTGCAACACCGACGACGAGCCGCAGCGCCAGAGCGTGTACCTGAAAGTGCTGGCCGAGCGCCGCATCGACGGGCTGATCGTGGTGTCGACCGGCGCGGGCACCGGCACCGACGACAGCGACTCCCTGGCCAAGCAGCTGCACGGCCTGCGCGTGCCGACCGTGCTGGTCGACCGCGAGATCGACGACCCGGCCTGCGACCTCGTCGAAACCGCGCACATGCAGGGCGGCCTGCTCGCGGTGCGGCACCTGCTGTCGCTGGGCCACAAGCGCATCGCCTGCATCGGCGGGCCGGTGGGCGTGATGCCGAGCGAGCAGCGCGTCGAAGGCTGGCGCATGGCGCTGGCCGAGAGCGGCGCCACCCCCGACATCGCCGACGCCGATGCGCTGCTGTGGCGCGGCGGCTTCACCAGCCAGGGCGGCTACGAGGCCATGCATGCCATCCTGCGCACCGAGCGCAAGCCCTCGGCCGTGTTCGTCTGCAACGACCTCATGGCCATTGGCGCGCTGCGCGCGGCGCATGAAAGCGGTGTGCGCGTGCCCGACGAGCTGTCCATCATGGGTTTCGACGACATCGAACTGTCGGCCTACATGAGCCCCCCGCTCACCACCGTGGCGCAGCCCAAGGAGCGCATCGGCGCGCTGGCGGTCGACATGCTGCTCGAACGCGTCAGCGGCAAGCGGCGCGATGCGCGCAAGGTGGTGCTGCAGCCCGAGCTGCGCGTGCGCGCCTCCACGGCACGCCATGCGAGCTTCCGCGAAGCGACCGTGCCGGCGGACCACAGCCCGTCCCCCTCTTCCGCCTCTTCCGCCTCTTCCGCCTCTTCCACATCTTCCACGCCGACCCGAAAGTCCCGTACTCCGTGACCCCCGTGACCCCCGTGCCTTCGACGCCTTCTTCCAGCCGCAACCCGCCGCCGCGCATCGTGGTGCTCGGCAGCCTCAACATGGACCTGGTGCTGCGCGTGCCGCACGCGCCGGCCGCGGGCGAAACCCTGCTCGGCCATTCGATCGCCACCATTCCCGGCGGCAAGGGCGCCAACCAGGCGGTGAGCTGCGCGCGCGAAGGCGCCCGCGTGCAGATGATCGGCTGCGTGGGCGACGACGCGCACGGCACGGCCCTGCGCGACGCATTGCGCAGCGACGGCATCGACACCACGGCGCTGCGCACGGTGTCCAGCGAGCCGACCGGCACGGCCCTGATCCTCGTGGAGGACAGCGGCCAGAACCGCATCGTGATGATTCCCGGCGCCAACGCCCGGGTCGCGCTCGACGAGGCCGCGCTGACACAGCAGGTGCAGGGTGCCGCCTTCCTGGTGACGCAGTTCGAGACGCCGATGGACCAGGTCGCGCGCGCCATCGCAGTGGCGCACGGCGCGGGCTGCAAGGTGCTGCTGAACCCGTCGCCGATGCAGCCGATCGCGCAGCCGCTGTGGCCGCAGATCGACACGCTGGTGGTCAATGAAATCGAGGCGCAGGCGCTGTGCGGCGAGTCCGCCGACACACCGCAGCAAGCCGCGCAAGCCGGCCAGGCGCTGCGCGCCAAGGGCATTGCGCGCGTGGTCGTGACGCTGGGCGCGCGCGGCGCGGTGGCGGTCGACGCCGACGGGGCGCGCCACCATCCCGCGCCGAAAGTGCAGGCCGTCGACACCACCGCCGCCGGCGACACCTTCCTGGGCGCGCTCGCCGTGGCGCTGGGCGAAGGCCAGTCCTTCGACGAGGCCGTGCGCCTGGGCATTCGCGCCGCGGCGCTGTGCATCCAGCAGCCCGGCGCCCAACCCTCCATTCCGCGGCGCGACGACGTGCTGCAAAGCCCCCTGCCGCCCGACTGGACCGCGCTGTGAAACGTACCGCCCTGCTGCACGCCGAACTGTCCCAGGTGATCGCCTCGCTCGGCCATGGCGACATGCTGGTGCTCGGCGATGCCGGCCTGCCGATTCCCGACGGCCCGCGCCGCATCGACCTGGCCGTGGCGCGCGGCGTGCCGCAGCTCGACGACGTGCTGACGGCCGTGCTGTCCGAGATGCAGGTCGAAGGCATCGTGGTGGCCGGCGAGGCACTGGGCGACGCCGGGCAGTTGCCGGGCTGGTACCCGCAGTCGCTCGGCATCGCGCCGCAGACCGTGTCGCACGAAGAGTTCAAGCGCCGTACCGCCAAGGCCCGCGCCATGGTGCGCACGGGCGAATGCACGCCCTACGCCAACATCATCCTGATCGCCGGCGTGAGCTTCTGAGGCGCCCGCCGGGGGCGGTTTACTCGAACCTGTAGTTCGCGCCCACGGCCTGCCCCACCTTGAGCGTGTATTCCACGCCCTGGATCACGATGCAGTTCATGCCGAAGGTGATGCCGCCGTCCACGCGCGGGTCCTTGCGGTAGGTGCGCAGCATGTCGCCCACTTCGGGGCTGCTCAGGGCCGTGGCCGGGTCGATGTCCGGAATCGGGCAGCGGGTGCAGGGCTTGACGGGGCGCAGCTCGGCCTCGCCTTCGCCGGTGGTGATGTGCAGCGCGTCGACGCGGTCCTCGTCGTGCGACTCCATGCCCGCGAGCACGATGTTCGGGCGAAAGCGCTCGATGCCGACCGCACCGTGGCCGGCCGCGGCGAGCCGCTCGTTCAGGTCCGCCAGCGAGCCCTCGCTGGCCACCAGCACCGGAAAGCCGTCGGCGAACTGGTTCTCCGCCTCGACGCCGTCGGTCCATTTCAGGCTCGACAGGCGCTTGTGCTCGGGGTCGAAGCGCACCAGGCGCAGCGTCTGCGGCTTGCCGGGCTCCGAGAGAAAGTCGCTGAACCACTGGGCGGCGATGTCGCCCATGTCGTAGGCGGCCACCTCGTCCCTCCACACGCGCACGCGCACCGGCTGCTCGACCCGGTCGAAGGCCAGGTGCAGCGCCAGCATGCCGGGCGCGCGCAGCACCACTTCCATGTGCTTCATCTGCGGGCGGATCAGCGCCATGCGCGGCAGCTGCCGCTGGGTGACGAATTCGCCTTGCGCGTCGACCACCATCCACGCACGGTCGAACTCCAGGCCGGTCTCGGTCAGCAGCATTTCGGGGAGCTCGACGCCGGCACAGGACTTGACCGGGTAGATGAACAGGCGCGCGATGGTGGCTTCGAGGTCGAAAGCGGGCTGGGACACGGTGAGGGTTCCTTGGTTGCTTGGAAGGCGGCCGCAATTGTCCCGCAGCTTCAAGACCACGGCAGCCCAGGCCAGGGAGACCGCCCGACCGGCCTTGCCGGGCCGCGGGTATCCCCCCGCGCGGGGCTTGGCGAAGCGGCACGAAGTGCGCAAAGACCGGGGGCCGTCCATGTTCTTACAATGAATTCATGGCCCTCCCCCCAGAAGTTTGCATTCGTGGCGCCGGCATCGTCGGCCGCACGCTGGCCCTGCTGCTCGCGCGCGAGCGTGTGCGCGTCGCGCTGGTCGTGCCTCCGGCCGCGCAGGGCAAGGAAGACATCCGCGCGTACGCGCTCAACACCGCCTCCCGGGCCCTGCTCGAATCGCTGCGCGCCTGGCCCGACGCGGCCCACGCCACCGCGGTGCGCGAAATGCTGGTGCACGGCGACGAAGGCGGACGCGTGCAGTTCAGCGCCGCGCGCCAGAAGGTCGATGCGCTCGCCTGGATCGTCGACGTGCCCGCGCTCGAGCAGCAACTGGTCGACGCGGTGCGCTTCCAGCCCCTGATCGAGATCGTCGCCGAGCCCGTGGCCGCACCGCTCACCGTGGTGTGCGAAGGCAAGGCCAGCAGCACGCGCGAGGCGCTCGGCGTGAGCTACGAGGTCACGCGCTACCCGCAGCACGCGATCGCGGCGCGCATGGAGGCCGGCCAGTCGCACGACGGCATCGCGCGCCAGTGGTTCAACGACAAGGGCGAGGTGCTCGCGCTGCTGCCGCTGGGCGGCATGCACGGCAAGGCGGTCGCCCTGGTGTGGTCGGTCGACCAGCTGCGCGCACCGGCCCTGCTGGCACAGGGCGACGAGGAATTCAACGCCGCCGTGACCGAGGCCAGCCACAACGCGCTCGGCGCCCTCCAGCTCACGAGCGAGCGCGGTGCCTGGCCGCTGGCCCGCGCCATTGCCGACCGCTGGACCGGTGCCATGCCCGGGCAGCCGACGCGCTCCTGGGCGCTGGCGGGCGATGCCGCCCACACCGTGCACCCGCTCGCGGGCCAGGGCCTGAACCTGGGCCTGGCCGACGCGGCCGCGCTGGCCGAGGTCATCAGGAACCGCGACTACTGGCGCAGCGTGGGCGACGCGCGCCTGCTGCGCCGCTACGAGCGCGAGCGCCGCGCCGACGTGCTGCAGATGAGCCTGGCCACCGACGGCTTGCAGCAACTTTTCTCGCACAACCTGGGTCCACTTCCTGCATTGCGCAACTGGGGCATGCGCGGTTTCGACCGCACGCGCCTGGTGAAGCACTGGATCACGGCGCAAGCCATGGGCCTGAAGGCCTGACCGTTCTCTTTCGCCCTCTTTACGCACAGCACCAACGGATCTCCCCGATGACACTCGCACGCAACCTCCTTCTCGCCGCCTGCACGCTGGGCGCGGTCGTGGCCGCCACCGCCGGCGAAGCCGAGATCCGCAAGAACCTGCCCTTGCGCATTCCGCAGTTCCCGGCCATCGACGAGGTGTCGAAGGCACCCGTGCCGGGCCTGTACGAAGTGCGCGTGAACGGCTCGCAGATCTTCTACACCGACGAACAGGGCAACTACCTGATCCAGGGCAACCTGATCGACGTGAAGACGCGCAAGAACCTGACGGAGGAGCGCGTCGAGAAGCTCACCGCCGTCGCCTTCGACCAGTTGCCGCTGAAAGACTCGATCAAGATCGTGCGCGGCAACGGCAAGCGCAAGCTGGCGGTGTTCGAAGACCCGAACTGCGGCTACTGCAAGCGCTTCGAGAAGGACATGAAGACGGTCGACAACGTCACCGTGTACCTGTTCCTGTACCCGGTGCTCGGCCCCGATTCGACCGTCAAGTCGCGCGACATCTGGTGCAGCAAGGACAAGGGCAAGGCCTGGGGCGACTGGATGGAAGCCAGCGCCAAGCCGGCCACGGCTTCGGGCAGCTGCGACGTGACCGCGCTGCAGCGCAACGTCGAGTTCGGCCGCAAGTACAACATCACCGGCACGCCCACGCTGATCTTCAGCGACGGCACGCGCACCCCCGGCGCCATTCCCGCAGAGCAGGTCGAGAAGCAACTCGCCGCCTCGTCCAGCTGATGGCGACGAAAACCCCCGTTCGGCGCGCGGCCGTGGCAGCGCCTGAGGCAGGCGTGCGTTACCGCGTGGCGTGCACCGACCTGCATGCGCACCTGTTCAGCGTCACGCTGACCATCGACGCCCCCGACGCCCAGCAGCGCCTGACGCTGCCGGTGTGGATTCCGGGCAGTTACCTCGTGCGCGAGTTCTCCAAGAACCTGCAGGGCCTGCGCGCCACGCAGGGCCGCCGCAAGCCCGCGCTGACGCAGCTGGACAAATGCAGCTGGCTGGTCGAATGCACGCCCGGCCAGCCGCTGGTACTGAACTACCAGGTCTGCGCCTACGACAACTCGGTGCGCACCGCCTGGCTCGACGCGGAGCGCGGCTTCTTCAACGGCACCAGCGTGTGCCTGCGGGTGGAAGGCCAGACCGAAGCGCCGCATGCGCTGGACATCGTCGCGCCGGCGCTGGCCGCCGGCGCCGCGCGCTGGTCCTGCGCCACCGCGCTGGTGCCGCTCAAGACCGACGGACACGGCTTCGGCAGCTACCGGGCCTCGGGCTACGACGAGCTGGCCGACAGCCCGGTCGAGCTGGGCGCCTTCTGGAGCGCCGAGTTCGAGGCCTGCGGCGTGCCGCACCGCTTCGTGATCGCGGGCGCCGCCGCCTCGTTCGACGGCGAGAAGCTCATTGCCGACACCCAGGCCATCTGCGAAGCCGAAATCCGCTTCTGGCACGGCGACAAGGCCGGCAAGCGCGGCGGGCCGAAGCTGCCCATCGACCGCTACGTGTTCATGCTCAACGCGGTGGACGACGGCTACGGCGGCCTCGAACACCGCCATTCCACGGCGCTCATCTGCAATCGCCGCGACCTGCCGCAGCGCGGCGCCAAGAAGCAATCCGAGGGCTACACCACGCTGATGGGCCTCATCAGCCACGAGTACTTCCACACCTGGAACGTCAAGCGCATGCGGCCGGCCGAGTTCGCGCGCTACGACTACGGCCGCGAGAACTACACGCAGCTGCTGTGGTTCTTCGAGGGCTTCACCAGCTACTACGACGACCTGCTGCTGCGCCGCGCCGGACGCATCGACGACGGCGCCTACCTGCGCCTGCTGAACAAGACCCTCAACCAGGTCATGCAGACGCCGGGACGCCTGGTGCAGCCGGTGGCCGACGCCAGCTTCGACGCCTGGGTCAAGTACTACCGCCAGGACGAGCAAACGCCCAACAGCACGGTGAGCTACTACACCAAGGGCGCGCTGGTGGCGCTGTGCTTCGACCTCACGCTGCGCCACGAAGGCAAGGGCACGCTCGACGACGTCATGCGCCACCTGTGGACGCACAGCGGCAACGGCGGCCCGATCAGCGAGGCCGACATTGCCGCCGCGCTGGAGGCAGTGAGCGGCCGTTCATACGCCGATGAGCTGGCGCGCTGGGTGCATTCGACCGAGGAGCTCCCGCTCGCGCAACTGCTGCGCGCGCACGGCGTGGCCACGCTGGAAGACCCGTCGCAGCAGGCCCAGGTGCTCGGCCTGCGCGTGGCCGAGGCCGGCGGCAGCGTGCAGGTGAAGGTGGTGCTGCGCGGCGGCGCGGCCGAGAAGGCGGGCTTTTCCGCGAACGACGAGTGGATCGGCATCGAGCTGCCCGCCGTCGCCAAGCGCGGCCAGCAGCGGCCGGCGCAGGCTTGGCGCATCGCCAAGCTCGACGACCTGGCGCTGTACCTGGGCGACACGACCAAGTTCACGGCCATCGTGGCGCGCGACCGCAAGCTGATCAGGCTGCCGCTGGTGCTGCCGGCCGGCGTGACCACCTGGCGCCTGTTCGCGCACGACGCCACCAAGCTGGCGGGCTGGCTGAAGGGCTAGGCGTTTTCCGCGGCGCCAGGGTGCCGCACGAAGCGCATCGGCTGCGGCTCGCCGACCAGCACGCAAGGCTTGCCGGTGCGCCGGCAGTGGTCTTGTACGCGCCAGTAGGCGCCGTGGCTCACGCAGCCGGTCTGGCAGATCACGAGGTCGGCCGCGCGCAGGCTGGCTTCGAGCGCAGGGTCGTCCGCGTTGTCGCCGCCGTCGTGGTGCAGGTAGCGGCCGCCGGCGATCTCGACCAGCTGCCGTGCGAGCGACGGCGCTTCTTCTTCCTGGCCCACGCACAGCACGGCCTTTTCACGCAGGTCGGCCGGCACGTGCGGCGGCGGCGGCGGCGGCGGCGGCGGCGCCATCAGATGACGGCGCCTGTCCGGCGACAGCAAGGTGTTCAGCCGCTTGGGCAGCGCCCCGCCCACGGCCGCGCGCACCGCCAGCTCTTCGCGCACGATGGCAATGGCCGAGTCGCGTGCCACCAGCGCGCCGCGTAAACGGACGATCTGCGCCTCTAGCCTTTCCACCAGCGCGGCCTGCTCGACCAGCAGGCGCGAGCATCGCTCCTGCACGCGGGCATAGGCCCGCAGCAACACGGCATGTTCTTGCATCGGCGACTCCATGGCGGGCATTCTAGATGAGAACAATTCTCAACTAAAGCCCGTTTGCCGCTCAGTGCGAAACCGACTTCGAGAACACGTTCACCACCACCACGCCCGCGATGATCAGCCCGAGTCCCGCGATGGCCGGCCCGTCGAGCTTCTGGCCGAACCACAGCCAGCTCACCAGCGAGATCAGCACGATGCCCACGCCGGACCAGATCGCATAGGCAATGCCGGTCGGAATGGTGCGCAGCGTCAGCGAGAGAAAGAAGAAGGCCACCGCATAGCCGGCCACCGCGGCCAGCGTGGGCCAGAGCTTCGAAAAACCGTCGGAGCCCTTCAGGAAACTGGTGGCAATCACTTCGGCCACGATGGCGACGAACAGGTAGGCGTAGTTGGATGTCATGGCCGGGCACTCTAGGCAAACCCGGCGCGCGGCGCCATCTGGGCCCAGGGAGTCCCTGCGGCTTGCGCAGGGCATCGCAGCGGAATTTGACGCCCTCTCGCGGCTGTGCGCACACGTGCGGCCCACCGGCATGCTGGGTATAGTGAAGCGCGTTTTTCCCCCAGTTCCCCCGATCCCCAGATACCCCCGGAGACACCATGAGCTACGAAAACATCGAAGTACGCACCGAAGCAGGCAAGGTCGGCATCATCACCCTCAACCGCCCCAAGGCCCTGAACGCACTGAACGACGCGCTCATGACCGAACTGGGCCAGGCCCTGAAGGCCTTCGACGCAGACGACGCCATCGGCTGCATCATCCTCACGGGCAGCGAACGCGCGTTCGCGGCGGGCGCCGACATCGCGGCCATGGCCAAGTACAGCTTCATCGACACCTACAAGGGCGACTACATCACGCGCAACTGGGAAAGCATTCGCTCCATTCGCAAGCCGGTGATCGGCGCGGTGGCCGGCTTCGCGCTGGGCGGCGGCTGCGAGCTGGCAATGATGTGCGACTTCATCATCGCGGCCGACAACGCCAAGTTCGGCCAGCCCGAGATCAAGATCGGCGTGATCCCCGGCGCCGGCGGCACGCAGCGCCTGCCGCGCGCGGTGGGCAAGAGCAAGGCCATGGACATGGTGCTCACCGCCCGCATGATGGATGCCGCCGAAGCCGAGCGCGCGGGCCTCGTGAGCCGCGTGGTGCCCTTCGAGAAGCTCGCCGACGAGGCGCTGGGCGCGGCGCTGGTGATCTGCGGCTACTCGCAGATCTCGGTGATGGCGGCCAAGGAGTCGGTCAACCGCGCCTTCGAGAGCGGCCTGAGCGACGGCGTGATGTTCGAGCGCCGGCTGTTCCATGCGCTGTTCGCCACCCTCGACCAGAAGGAAGGCATGGACGCCTTCCTGAACAAGCGCGCACCGGACTTCAAGAACGCCTGAGCGGCGCGCCGGTCAACGCGTCAATACCGAGCGCAAGGCGTCGAGCGCCTGGGCCGGCGGCGTGCCGACCAGCGCGGTGCCGCCGGGCTGCGGCGTCCAGCGCACCTGGCCGCCGGCGATCTCCAGCACTGCGATGAGCGCGCCGCCGCGGTAGAGGGCCAGGCGCGCCTCGACCGGTGCGTCCAGCGATGCATCGGGTGCCGTGGCCGAACGCGCCACCGTGCCCACCAACGCGGGCAACCCTTCGATATCGCCGCGCTCGCGGCGCATCTCGGCGCCCGCGCGTGTGAAGCTCAACGACGTCCATCGCTCCAGTGCGGCGAACGGCGGCGCAGCGACGCGGGATGGTGCGGCCTTGGCGGCTGCGCGCGGCGCGGCATCGCGCAACGCACCGGAAACGTCGGCACTGGCACCGCCCTGGCTGGCGAGTGCCGATGCATCCGGCGATGGGCGCGAGAGCGGTGCGGCGGCAATGGCCGGCGGCGGCGCGACGGATGCAGCGGGCGCAGCAGGCGCCGGCGGCGCGAAGGCGCGGCGGCGTTCGTTGTCCACGCGCTCCTCACGACGTTCGTCCTGTGCAGGTGCGGGCACGGAGGGCTCGGCCACGACGGCGGGGGGCGCAGAAGGCGCAGAAGGCACAGAAGGCACAGAAGGCGCGACAGGTGCCGCTGCGGCGGGCGCCGGAGCCGCCTGTTTGCGCGCCGGCTGGGCACGCCCAGTTTCCTTGGCGGACGATGAATCACGCAGCACGTTGGCGCGCTGTTCGGCCGCGGGCGCAGCCGGGGCCGGAGCGGCCGGTGCCTGCTGTGCCGCCACCGGCGGCGGCGGCGCGGGTTCGGGCGTGGCGGGTGCCACAGGTGCCACAGGTGCCACAGGTGCCGCAGGTGCCGCAGGTGCTTCAGCCGCAGGCGCGGCGGCCCCGCCGACACGCGCCTCGCCATCGAGCCGCGCATCGGGCACCGGCTCGCTGCGCCACAGCACCGTGACGAACGCGGCGACGAGCACCGTGGCGAAGGCCGCATTCCACGGCATGCGCGAACGCGGCTCACCACCGCCGCCGAGCAGGCGACGCCACCACGGCATCGCACGCGCGCTGTTGGCGGCGGCGGCGCCCGTTGCCGAGACCGGCGCCACAGCCAGGTTGTGCGCCATCTTCAGGATCGCGTCGCGCGTGCGCGCATCGGGTGCCGCATCGCGGTCGGGGGCGTGGTCGAGCGCGCGGCGCAATGCCGGGTCGCGCAGGCCGTCGTCTTCTTCGTCGAATTCGGTGCGATTGCCGCTCATGCCCGTTGCTCCAGCACCGACAGATAGCGCGCCATGCAGCCGCGCAGTTTCTGCAACCCGTAGCGCAGCCGGCTGCGCACGGTCTCGAATCCGATCTCCAGGCTCGCGGCCAGCGCCTCGACGGTCAGCCCGTCTTCATGGTGCAGCAGGAAGGCCGCGCGCTGGTCGGCCGGCAGTTCGTCGAGGCAGGCCAGCAGGCGGCGGCCGGCAGCGCGCCAGAACGCAAGCTCTTCGGCCGACGGATGCGCGGCCGCATCGAGCGCGCCACGCACGCCGCGCGCCAGCGTGGGCACGGCGTCGCCGTCGTCGTCCGCATGCGCGTCGAGCGTCACTTCGCGCCCGCTCACGCGCAGGCGGTCCATGGCGAGGTTGTGGGCGATGGTGAAGGCCCAGGTGCGCCAGGTCGCGCCCTGCGGCGAGAAGCTGTCCCGCGCCGAGATGATGCGCACCCAGGTGTCCTGGAACACCTCGTCGGCCTGCGCTGCGAGCCGCGCGCCCAGCAGTCGCTTGACGAAGCGGAACAGCCCGCCTTCGTGGCGCGCGTAGAGCACGTCGAACGCGGCGGCGTCGCCTTGCGCGTAGGCCAGCATCAACTGGTCGTCGGGCATGGCTTGGCGCTCTGGAGCGTTCTTGGCGGAAGGGGCGCGGGGTAGCGCAGACATCGAGGGATTCTCACCCGAGCTTGTACGGGCGGCCGAAGGCATCGGGGTTCGGGCCGGCAAAAAAAGACGACACGGGTTTAACCCCGTTGCCGGTGGGCCGCCGTATCAGCCTGCATCCAACCACCCGGAGTTCTTCGATGACCCAGCCTTTCGCTCCCCGGTTTCGCCGCCCGCTCGCCGCGCTGCTGTGCGCCCAACTGCTGCTCACGGCCTGCGGCGCCACCGAGCCCCTTGCGGTTTCAGCCGCTCCCTCCGGCGTGCGATGGCCAACGCCGGCGCCCGACAGCCACGTGCAGGTGACGCAGGCTGTGCCGAACTTCGAGGCGCCGTCGGCCACGAACTGCGCGCGGCCGATCCAGACGCACGAGACGCCTGGCCTCCCGCGCGCCGCGCGGCTTGAAAGAAGCGAGGGCCGCGACAGGCGGGCGCTCGCCGACGAGGCGCCCGTGCCGCATGCATTGCGCAAACCGTCGCCTTCGGCGGCCTACGCTGGCGCCAGCGGCGACTTGGCTGCGTCCGTGGCGCCCGCCGCGCCGATCGCAGAAGCTGCGCCCGCCGCCATCGCCGTGCCCGCGCCTGCCTCCCCTGCCGCGCCTGCCGCCCCTGCCACGCCACGCGTCGCCCTCCCTCCGCCGGCGCAGGCCCCGCGCCCCGCCAACGAACCCGTTACCGCCGGCATGGTCGACGACAACGCCGACTTCGGCGAGTACCTCGCCTTCCGCGACCGCACCCAGGTCACGCACCGCGAGCGCGACATCAGCGCGCGCTATCTGCTGCAGGTGCGCGACGCGCGCGGCGCGGTCGTGCCCGACGCCGAAGTGGCCGTGCAAGCTGCGAGCGGCGCCGCCATGTGGGCCCGCACCGATGCGGGCGGACGCGCCTGGCTGCATCCCAACGCCTTCGACAAGGCGCGCAGCCCGGTGTACGAAGTCACCGTGCGCAAGAACGGCCGGCAGAGCACCGCCTTTTTGCAGCGCGGCCAGAAGAACGCGGTCGACGTGGTGCTCGACAAGCCCGGCGCCCAGCCGAAGCGCGCGCAGCTCGACCTGGTCTTTCTCATCGACGCCACCGGTTCCATGGACGACGAGATCGCCAGGCTCAAGACCACCCTGCGCACCATCGCCGACCAGGTCGCGCGGCTGCCGAGCCGCCCCGACACCTGCTTCGGCCTGGTGGCATACCGCGACCGCAGCGACGACTTCCTGGTGCGCCGCCACGACTTCACCAACGACCTCGACGCCTTCCAGGGCGTGCTCGACAAGCTGCAGGCCGCGGGCGGCGGCGACTACCCCGAGGCCATGAACGAGGCATTGAACGAAACCGTGCACCGGCTCAGCTGGCGCGGCAACGGCACCACCCGCCTCGTGGTGCTGCTGGCGGACGCGCCGCCGCACCTGGACTACGGCGGCCCCCAGTACGACGACGACATGGTGGCCGCGCTGGGCAAGGGCATCAAGGTGCTGGGCGTGGGCGCGTCGGGGCTCGACAAGCAGGGCGAATACATCCAGCGCCAGATCGCGCAATACACCGGCGGGCGCTTCGTTTTCCTGACGTACAAGGAGGCGGCGAACCCTGCGAGCGGCCCCGGAACGCAGACCGTGCACGACGTCGGCAACTACTCGGTGCAGACGCTGGACAAGCTGATCGTGCGCCTGGTTTCCGAGGAATTGGGCAAGTTGCCCACAGGTGGTTGAAATGAGCCCAAATGCTGGGCTATAATTTTGGGCTTGGTGCTGCACAGCACCAACGGCTCTTTAGCTCAGTCGGTTAGAGCGATGGAATCATAATCCACAGGTCCGCGGTTCGAATCCGTGAAGAGCCACCAACAACAAAAGCCTTGCAGGTCAACGACTTGCAAGGCTTTTTTCATTGCCTGAGGGTGGCTGGCCGATAATCCGCGCCGATGCCCCCGCACACCGCACCGACGCCCAACACGCCCACATCGCCCCGCGCGAGCCTGCGGCGTCCGGGTGCAAGCCTGATCCGCTGGGTCTTGCTGTGGTTCGCGCTGTCGCTGGGCGCGGCCATCGCCTCGCCGGTGGTGCATCCGCAGGCCATGGAACTGGTGTGCTCGGCCACCGGCTCGGTCAAGGCCGTCGTGCACACCGACGACAGCGCGCAAGAGCTCGGCGCCGGCCACATGGACTGCCCGTTGTGCGTGCTCGCAGGCGCCCCGCCCGCGACGCCCACCGTCGCGCTGCCCACGCCCCTGCCGCTGGCCCATGCGGTGCAGCCGATTCCATCTGCGCGCATCGCCGCGGCCACCGCCGCGCCCATGCCGGCGCGCGGGCCTCCTTCGCTCTCCTGACGCTTCTTCGGTTCGTGCGCATGCGATGCGACCTCCGGGCGAGGCGCATCGCACGCGCTCCTGTCATGCGGCGGCGCCCGCAGCGGTGCCGCCAAGAGAGTTTTGCTTCAATGACCCACACACCCCATCCCACGCGGCGCCATTTGCTGCTGGCCGGCGGCGGCCTCGCCGCGCTTTCCCTCGCAGCCTGCGACAAGGTGCTGCCCGCCAGCTACAACGGCGTCGACATCACCGGCGCCAGCTACGCACAGGACTTCCGCCTGACCGACCCCGACGGCCGCGAACGCACGCTCGCCGACTTCAAGGGCAAGGCCGTGATGATGTTCTTCGGCTTCACCCAGTGCCCCGACGTGTGCCCCACCGCGCTCGTGCGCGCGGCCGAGATCAAGCGGCTGCTCGGTGCGCAGGGCGACCGGCTGCAGGTGATCTTCGTCACCGTCGACCCCGAGCGCGACCTGCCCGTGGTGCTCAAGGCCTACACCCAGGCCTTCGACGCGAGCTTCATCGGCCTGTACGGCGACCTGCAAAGAACCGCGGAAACCGCCAAGGCCTTCAAGGTCTTCTACAAGAAAGTGCCCACCGGCTCGTCGTACACCATGGACCACTCGGCCTTCAGCTACGTGTTCGACCGCAAGGGAAAGATCCGCCTCGTGCTGCGCCACGAGCAGAGCGCGGAGGAATGCGCGCAAGACCTTCGCCAGATCCTCGCGGCCACAGCGGCCTGACCTTCATTTCAAAACCAAGGAGCCTCATTCATGACACCCATCGCACGCATCCTCATCGCTTCGGCAGCCCTGCTCGCAGCCAACGCCCACGCCCAGGTCACCGTCAAGGACGCCTGGGTGCGCGCCACCGTGCCGCAGCAAAAGGCCACCGGCGCGTTCATGCAGCTCAGCGCCGCGAAAGACACGCGGCTGGTCTCGGCCAGCTCGAGCGTCACGCCCCTCGTCGAAGTGCACGAGATGGCCATGCAGGACAACGTGATGCGCATGCGGCAGATTCCCGCGCTCGACGTGCCCGCCGGCAAGGCCGTCGAGCTCAAGCCCGGCGGTTATCACGTGATGCTGCTCGACCTCAAGCAGCAGGTGAAGGAAGGCGACACCGTGCCGCTCACGCTGGTGTTCGAGGGCAAGGACGGCCGGCGCGAAACCGTCGAGGTGAAGGCGCCGGTGCGTGCGCTCAATGCATCCGCGCAACCGGTGGCCGGGCACGGCGAGCACAAGCACTGAAACGGCAACGGCGGCACCCCATCGGCCGGCCAAAACGGTAACGAGTCCGCACGAAGAAGGCACCGAAAGTGTGCGAAAGGTCCCTTGAATACCCAGTTCAGGGGATAGCGCGCAGTCCATTTGCCTACAAAATGAGCAATTGATAACAAATACTCACAATTCGGGACGCTTTGGCGACCACCCCTTCGTGGGTGGTCTGGTCCGGGCGATGGGTTGACCAAGAGAGGGTCGGCGGTGTCACCAAGGAAAGCCTTGCTTCGGCTGGGCGGCCCGCGGCGGGATCGACGACAGCGTGGAGGCGTAGACAGGGATCTCAGGTGCCGCTTACTTACCTTCTCCGTTTGGCGCATGCCCGCTTGCCCCTGCACGTGACCGACGCACAAGACGTCAGGCGCGTGTCCGTGCTGAAAGCAACGGGCCTCATCGAGGCCGCCATCGACCCCGCGTTCGACCCGGGGGGCAATTACCGGCTCGCGCAAGCGGCGCTGATCATCTGCATCACCGACGACGGGCATACCGAGATCGAGAAGATGCGCACAGGCCGCAGCGAAGCACCGAGGCAGGCCGTCGACACGAAAGGCATCGAGCCGCTCGACTACCTGCGCCGCATCAAGGACGCGTCGTTCCCGCTTCGCGTGGAAGACCACGAGGAGATCAATTGCATCGAGGCGTTGAAGCTCGCCGGCTTCGTCGATGCGGCGATCAGCGCTGCGCTGATGTGGAAGGGCAGCGACCATCCGCCGGAATTGGCGATCGTGAAGCGCATCACGCCGCTGGGGCGGGCGCGGTTGGCAGGGCGCAAGTAGCCTGAGCGCGCTGCGCACCCTGTGCGGATGGCGCGGCGTCGGGCGCGGCTAGCGCCGCAGGGCGTCCAGCGTTTCGCACTGGCCTTCGATGTCGGCGTGCAACCTGCCCAGCGCCGCCACCACGAACCGCTGAAGCGAGGCGCGATGCACGGCATCGAGAAGAGGCGCTCGTGCATTGGCAGCGTTCGCTTCATCGCGTTGCTCTTCATCCCACGCGAGCAACTGCATCAGCGTGTGCGCACCGTCCACCACATCGCGCGCGTCGTTAAGAAACGAGGCACGCGCGCGTGCCTCGTGGTCGAGTCCCTCAAGGGAATTCCAGACAAAGGGTTTGAACTTCGCGCGCCCGTGCGCAGCAGTGCTTGATGAACCGGCCATGAGGCCTCCTGACATTTCGGTTTTGCAACAACCGACGCACTCGCTGCTAAACGAAGGCGGCGGCTCGAACGGGTTAGCAGACCGGGAAACGCGAGGCGAAACCGGCAGGGCTCGCGCCCTCCCCTCCGAGCCGCCTAAAAGGAAGCCAGAAATGGAAAAGCCGCAAACCAATGCGGTAAGCGGCTTCTTCGCCGCGTTTCTTCAGGCTGCTAAACCCGGCCCCACTCATCGCAAGGCGGACTGGAATGTAGCGGCGCGCATCGCCGCAGTCAACCGACAAGCGCAACGCAACAACGCACACGTCCACGACTACACGAACGCCCAGGACCTAACACGATTTTTCGCATTCCCCACGCCGCGATAGGCCTCTTTTCGACCCTCGCCGGGGTACTGCCTATTCAACAGGCAACGTGGTGGAAACCCACGCCAGCCGTGGCTTCGCCGGGTCGCCTCCCCGCACAACCCACAGAGTTGTCCACAGAAAAATCGAACAAGTCACGGAACTGTCAAAGAGACGTCGCGGCCACATAACCCTTGAACTGCTCGCGCAACTTCGTCTTCAGCAACTTGCCGGTGGCTGTATGCGGCAGGCTGTCGACGAAAGCCACGTCGTCCGGCAGCCACCACTTCGCCACGCGCCCTGACAGAAAAGTGAGCAGTTCCTCGCGCGTGACTTCGGCGCCTGCGCGCTTCACCACGATGAGCAACGGCCGCTCCTGCCACTTCGGATGCGCGATGCCGATCACCGCCGCCTCGGCCACCGCCGGGTGCGCGCTCGCGGCGTTCTCCAGGTCGATGGAAGAAATCCATTCGCCGCCCGACTTGATGACGTCCTTTGCGCGATCGACCAGCTGCACATAGCCGTCCTCGTCGATGTTGGCGACGTCGCCGGTCGGAAAAAAACCCTCGGCATCGAGCACCGAGCCGCCCTCGCCCTTGAAGTAGCCGCTCGCAATCCACGGCCCGCGCACATGCAGATGGCCGAAGGCCTTGCCGTCGTGCGGCAGGCGCTGGCCGTCCTCGCCGACGATCTTCAGCTCCACGCCCCACACGCCGCGGCCCTGGCGCATCTTCACGCGCAGCTGCTCTTCCTTGGGCATCGACAGGTGCTTGGGCAGCAGGTTGCCGATCACGCCGATGGGGCTGGTCTCCGTCATGCCCCAGCCCTGCACGAAGTCGGCGCCGAAGTCGCGCTCGAAGCGTTCGATCATGCTGCGCGGCGTGGCCGCGCCGCCCACGCCGATGCGCTTGAGGCCAATGGCGCGCGTGTCGATCTCGGGGTGCGCATCGAAGTACTGGAACAGCATCAGCCAGATGGTGGGCACCGCCTGCGAGAAGCCGACCTTCTCGTCGCGCATCAGCTCGTACAGGCTCTGGCCGTCCATGTGCGGGCCGGGCATGACCAGCTTGGCGCCAGCCATGGCCGCCGCATACGGCATGCCCCAGGCGTTGGCATGGAACATGGGCACGGCGAGCAGCAGCGTCATCTGCGAGTTGACGCCGAAGGTGTCGGGCGCGCATTCCATCAGCGAGTGCAGCACGGTCGAGCGGTGCGAATACAGCACGCCCTTCGGATGGCCGGTGGTGCCCGAGGTGTAGCAAAGCGAGGAGGCGGTGCGCTCGTCGAACTCGGGCCATGCATACACCTCGCTCTGCGTGCCCACCAGTTCGTCGTAGCACAGCAGCTGGGGCACGTCGATGGCGGGCATGTGCGCGCGGTCGGTCATGGCGATGAAGGCGCGCACCGTCTTCAGCTGCGGCGCGAGCTTCTCGACCAGCGGCGCGAAGTTGGCGTCGAAGAACAGCACCTTGTCTTCGGCGTGGTTGACGATGTAGTCGATCTGCTCCGGAAAGAGCCGCGGGTTCACGGTGTGCAGCACCGCGCCCGCACCCGAGACACCGAAGTACAGCGCCAGGTGGCGCCAGGTGTTCCACGCGAGCGTGCCCACGCGGTCGCCGGGCTCGATGCCGAGCGCCTTCATCGCATGGGCCACCTGCTTGGCGCGGCGCTGTATCTCGCCGTAGTTGGTGCGGTGCAGCGGGCCTTCCACGGAGCGGCCCACGACCTCGGCGTGCGGGTGGAAGGTGGCCGCATGATCGATGAGCGACGAAATCAGCAGCGGGCGGTCTTGCATCAATCCGAACATGGCCTGTCTCCTTCTTTGGGCGCGAAGCGCGCTGCATCGTAGGCAGCGGCCACGGCGCGCCGCATCGTCGGAACGGACGATTGAGCGCGCCCGGATGCGTGAAGGGAACGAAACCTGCTTGCTGCACTGCAAACCCGAGGCCCCGATGCTCATTGCCCATATCTCCGACCCCCATGTCCGCCCCGCCGGGCAGCTCTACCAGGGCGTGGCCGATTCGAACCGCATGTTCGAAGACGCCATCGACCACCTGCACGCGCTCGACCGCCGGCCCGACCTGGTGCTGCTCACGGGTGACCTGGTCGACGAAGGCCGGCCCGCCGAATACGCACAGGTGCGACGCCTGCTGGCGAAGCTGGCCATTCCGTACCTGGTGATTCCCGGCAACCACGACCACCGCGAGAACTTTCGCGCAGCGTTTGCAGACCACGCGTACCTGCCGGGCGAAGGCGCGCTGCACTACTGCATCGACGATTACCCGGTGCGCATCGTGGCGCTCGATTCCTGCGTGCCGGGCCTTCACCATGGCGATGTCGATGCACAAGGGCTCGCATGGCTGCAGCGCACGCTGGAGGCCGAGCGCACGAAGCCCACGCTGCTGATGCTGCACCACCCGCCCTTCGTGAGCGGCATTCCGTACATGGACACCTACCGCTACATGAACCCCGCGCCGCTGGAAGCCGTGCTGCGCGCGTTCGACAACATCGAACTGGTGCTGTGCGGCCACGTGCACCGCACGATGCTGCGGCGCTGGGCAGGCACGGTCGTGTGTTCGTGCCCGAGCAGCACGACGGAAATTGCGCTGCGGCTGGCCCCTGCCGCCGCACCGGCGTCCTACATGGGTCGCCCCGGTTGCATGCTGCATCTATGGAGTGAGGCGCACGGCATGGTGAGCCATGTGAGCCACATCGGAACGATGGAGGGGCCGTTTCCATTTGCCTGACGAAGCGGCTGGCCGGCCGGCCTTCAGGCGCGCAGAATGCGGCCGAACATCGCACACCCCATGCCCCAGGAACGCACCCTCCTCTACACCGGACACGAGTTCACCGTGGAGCATGTGCGCGCCCATGCGCACGAAGGGGCCGACTGGAGCGCGCCCTACACCCTGGCGTCGCGCCGCATCATCTTCCCGACGGGGCGCACGCTGCTCGACGTGCGTTCCGGCGACAGCACCTGGCTCGTCGACGGCCTGACCGCCATGCACTTCGGCGACGCCACGGTCTACCAGCTGCGGCTCGCGGCGCGCGCGGTGCGTCGCAGCATGGTGGTCAGCAGGCATCCGGCGCCCCGCGCGAACGCGGGGCCCCTGTTCTGCCTGCTGTCGCCCCGGTCGCTGTACCGCGTGCATGCGGCGCAACGGCTGCTTCGCGCGGGCGACGCGGGCGCTGACGCCATCGCTGCGCTGGTCGATGAACTCGGCATGTCGCGCCAACAGGGGCCGTCGACGGGTGCCGTTGCACGCGCGAAGCGGCTGCTCGCGGAAACCGCCGACAGGGAGGTGCGGCTGTCGCTGCACGAGGTGGCCGACGCCGTGTCGCGCTCGCCGTTTCACCTGGCGCGCAGCTTCCGGCAGCAGACCGGGCTGAGCCTGCATCAGTACCGCCAGCATCTGCGGCCGGCCGCGGCCATGGAGCGGCTGGTGGAAGGCGACGCCGACCTCGCGGGCATCGCGCACGACCTCGGCTATTGCAGCCAGAGCCACCTGGGCGCGGTGTTCCGGCGCGAGGTGGGTGCGACGCTGGGCCAAGCCCGGCGCACGCTGGCCGCACGAATTTGATAGCCGCCGCGCGGCGCGGTCGCGAGACTCGCCGCGATGGATCGCAATCTCTCCACCGGCCTGCTCGCCGCGCTGGCCGCTGCCCTTGTCGGCAGCGCATGGCAACTCGTCTCGCGCCACGGCGTGACCACCACGCTCGGGCCGATGGAACTGGCGCTGATGCGCTACGGCATCCCGGCGTTGCTGCTGGCGCCGCTGTGGTTCGGCCGCCAGCGCATCGCGCCCAAGGCGTCGCGCCTGGCGCGCATGCTGCTGGTCGTCGGCGGCGGCCTGCCCTTCGGGTTGCTGGTGCTGGCCGGGGCGCAATGGGCGCCCGCGAGCCACATGGGCATCTTCATGGCAGGCAGCCTGCCGCTGTTCACGGCCATCGGCGCTTGGCTTCACAAGGGGCAGAAGGTCGGCGGCATCCGCTTGCTGGGGCTGGGCTGCATCGCACTGGGCATGGTGCTGTTCGCGGCGGGCAGTTTCAGCGGCGGCTCGCTCAGCTGGCGCGGTGACCTGCTCTTCCTGGCGGCGGCGATGCTGTGGGCGGTGCACTCGCTCGCGTTCGCACACTGCGGGCTCACGCCGTGGCAAGGCGCGGCGTTCGTGAACGGCTGGTCGGCGCTGCTGCTGCTGCCGGTGCTGGCCTTCGTCGGCGCGCCGCGCCTGCTCGCCGCACCGTGGGCCGACGTCGCTCTGCAGGCCACGGCGCAAGGCGTGGTCGCGGGCTTGCTGGGGTTGGTGGTCTACATGGTGGCGGTCGCGCGGCTCGGTGCGTCGCGCGCGTCGCTGTCGGCAGCAGCGGTACCGGTGCTGACCACGCTGGGCGCCGCGTACTGGATGAACGAGCCGCTCACGGGTGCGGTTCTGGTGGCATTGGCGCTGGTGGTGCCGGGGATCGTGCTGGCGAGCGGTGCGGTACGGGTCGGCGCTAACAGATCGCTGCCATCGATGTGAGGGGTTCGAGCGGCGGGCAGAATGCTGCGCATCGTCTGGTCGCCTTTCGGCGACAGCACACCACCGACCCGACAAGAGTGAACACCACGCCCGACCGCTCCTGCTGGTTCCCTGCCAAGCGCTACGGCTGGGGCTGGGGCATGCCCACCTGCTGGCAGGGTTGGGCGGTGATCGCGGCGTACCTCGTGCTGCTCGTCGGCGCGATCGTGGCCATTCGCCCGGAACGGCAACCGGTTCATTTCGTGCTGGCGGTCGTGGGCCTGAGTGCCGCACTCGTCGCGGTCTGCTGGCTCAAGGGCGAGCCGCCGCGGTGGCGCTGGGGAGACAAGCGGTAGTGGCAAAGGCGAAGGCATCGCCATCGGCGAGGCGCGTCACGCCGATGCGTTCGATGGCCTGCGCAGCGTGGCTGCTGTGCGCACCCTGGGCCTTCGCCAACGGCAGCATGCAATGCGAAGGCGCGCCCTACTCAGCGGAAGTGCAGTTGCGCCTGTCCACCGGCGAGCCGACAGAGCTGGTCATTGCGCGAACCGACGGCGCGGAACCCTCGTCCGAACGCTTCGCGTTGCGGCACCGCTTTGTCGACCACAAGCGCCAGGCCATGCGCCTCACGGGCACGGCACTCGAAAGGCCGTCGCGCAAGGTCACGCTGCACGTGTCGAAGACCCGGGGCACGCTGACCTACGCAGGCGCGCAACGCCGGCTGCGCTGCGACTGGAACGACCTCGGCTGAAGCCCCAGCAACGATTCAGGCCGCCGCCATCACCCGGTCGCGCCCCATGGCCTTCGCGCGGTACAGCGCGGCGTCGGCACGGGCCAGCACGTCGTCGACACGCGTGCCGTCTTCGCTGGCCGCCACACCGATGCTGACGGCCATGCCGCCGACCACCGCCATCGGCGAATCGGGCGCGAACGGCTCGTTGATGGCCTGCTTGAGCCGCGCCGCGATGGCCATCGCCTCGGGTTTGCCGGCGTCGGGCAGCAGCACGACAAACTCCTCGCCGCCATAGCGCCCGAGCACGCCCGCATCGCCGACGGCCTGCTGCATGCGCCCGGCGGCTTCGCGCAGCACCGCGTCGCCCATGAGGTGGCCGAAGCGGTCGTTCACGGACTTGAAGTGGTCCAGGTCCACCATCAGCAGGGCCGAGCGCCGGCGGCCCGAGGCAAAGGCGGCGCTGCAGGCGTCGAGCAGCGCGCGGCGGTTGAGCGCGCCGGTCAGCGGGTCGCGCGAGGCCAGGTACTCGAACTCGGTGTGCACGCGGTCCGTGGCCATCAGGATGACGGAGATGGACAGCAGCAGCACCGTGAACGAGTACATGCTGATGTACAGCGACTGGATCCAGCTGGCGTCCATGAGCGTGCTGCCGGCCATGCCCATCGCCGCCGAGGCGAAGCGCAAGGCGGCCACCAGCGACTGCACGAGCAGCAGGCCGGTCATCAGCCGCTTGCCGAACACCCGGCCCTTGTGGCCGATGTACAGCCAGGCATGAAAGAAGAACAGCGCGGACACCGACAGCGTGACCAGCAGCAGGCGCGCCTGGAAGTCGGGCCGGATGGCGCTGAACCAGCACATCGCCAGCCCGAGGAAGCCGTTCAACAGCGTCCAGCCCCGGGTGTCGCTGCGCCCCAGCAGGAACTTCTGGCTGCCTGCGTAATAAAGGATGCAGGCCTGGAACAGCACGAAGTTGGCGACGACGATGGTGACGAAGTCCGGCAGGAAGTCGCGCCCCGCGAACAGCATGGTGCTCGCGAAGGCCACCAGCGGTGCCAGCGCCCACTCGCTCAGCCCGCGAATGCTCGGCGGATAGCTGCGGCGCATGAAGAACACCACGAGCGCCATCATCAGGCCCATGATGCCGGCCAGCACGATGACGGAGCGGGGGTCGAGGATGGATGGCAAGGCTCCCATGAAGGCCGATTATGTTGGCATTGCCCCTGCGGGTTCCGCAACGCCGGCCACCGCCCGCGAACCGACGCTCAGCGCGGTGCCATGCGAATGGCGCCGTCCAGCCGCACGCTCTCGCCGTTGAAGTACCCGTTGGTGATCATCAGCTCCGCCAGCGTTGCGTACTCCGCCGGGTTGCCCAGCCGCTTGGGGAACGGCACCGATGCGGCCAGCGCGGCCTTCACGTTGTCGGGCGCGCCCTGCAGCAGCGGCGTGTCGAAGATGCCAGGCAGGATGGTGTTCACGCGAATGCCTTCGCTCATGAGGTCGCGCGCAATCGGCAGCGTCATGCCGACGATGCCCGCCTTCGACGCGGTGTAGGCCGCCTGGCCCATCTGCCCGTCCTGCGCGGCAACGGACGCGGTGTTGACGATGGCGCCGCGCTCGCCGTCTTGCCCCATGTCGAGCGTGAGCATGCCGGCGGCCGACTTGGCGATGCAGCGAAAGGTGCCCACCAGGTTGATCTGGATGATGCGGTCGAAGTTGGCGAGCGGAAAGTGCTTGATCTCGCCCGTGGCCTTGTCGCGGCTGGCGGTTTTCACCGCGTTGCCGGTGCCCGCGCAGTTGACCAGCACGCGCTCCTGGCCGTGCGCCGCGCGGGCCTTGGCGAAGGCCGCGTCCACCTGCTCGTCGGAGGTGACGTCGACCTTGCAGAACACGCCGCCGAGTTCCTTGGCCAGGGCCTCGCCCTGTTCCGAATTCAGGTCGAACAGCGCGACCTTCACGCCGTGGCTGGCGAGGCGGCGCGCGGTGGCGGCACCCAGGCCCGAGGCGCCGCCAGTGACGACGGCGGCAATGCTGGAATCGAGTTGCATCTCTTGAATGTCCTTGAGGTGTCCGACGAAGGCTATGCGGGGTTTGTGCGGGTTTGTCCGGGGCCAGTTTAGGAAGCAGAATCGCCCGCACGCATCGTCGGAAACGACGGGATTTCAGCCGCCCCGCATGCAGTCCCCCACACACACCGCGCCCTTCCTGCCCGCCACGCCCCCGATCGCGCGGGTCCTGGAAACCAAGCTCAACCCGCCCGCCTTCGTCGCCACGCAGGTGCCGCGCACCGTGCTCGGTGACGGCACGGCCGCGGCGGCCGTGAAGCTGGTGCTGGTGCGCGCGCCGGCCGGCTTCGGCAAGACCACCGCCATGGCGCAGATGCGCGAGCGCATGGAGGCGCAGGGCACCGCCACCGCATGGCTCACGCTCGACCTGGCCGACAACGACGTCTCGCGCTTTCTCCACTGCCTGGCCGAGGCCGTGCAGCGGCTGGGCGTGGAAGCGCCCCGCACACCCGGCCCCCACGGCCCGTTCGACGCGGTGGCGGCGCTGGCCGCGCACGACTCGCCCTTCACCCTGTTCCTGGACGACTTCGAGCGCGTGCAGGAGCCGGCGGTGCTGGGCCTGGTGCGCGAGATCGTCGAGCACCTGCCGCGGCGCGGGCAGATCGTGATCGGCTCGCGCAGCCTGCCCGACCTGGGCCTGGGGCGGCTGCGCGCGCGCGGCCAGCTGATGGAGATCGACACCGACCGCCTGCGCTTCAGCCTCGAGGAAACCAGCGCCTTCTTCAGCCTGCGCATGGCGCACGCCGCCAGCGCGCTGCCCGCCGACATGCTCGCGCAGCTGCACCGCAAGACCGAAGGCTGGGTGGCCGCGCTGTGGCTCGCGTCGATGGCGCTGGAGCGGCACGGCACCGAGACCGGCTTTGTCGAACGCTTCTCGGGCTCCGACCGCGCGGTGGCCGACTACCTGGCCGAAGACGTGCTCGCGCACCAGCCGCAGGACGTTCGCGACTTCCTGCTGCGCACCAGCGTGCTGCGGCAGCTCGACGCATCGGTGTGCCAGGCGCTGTGCCCGCGCGCCGATTGCGCGGCCATCCTCGAGCGGCTGGCCGCGTCGAACCTGTTCGTCACGCGCGTGGGCGGCAGCGACGACGGCAGGGGGGACGGCAAGGGTGACGGCAAGGACGGCGGCGACGCATGGCGCTATCACAGCCTGTTCGCCGACTTCCTGCGCGCGCAGCTGGTGCGCGAGCAGCCCGGCGAACTGGCGCGCCTGCACCTGGCGGCCTCGGGCTGGTACGAGTCGAACGGGCGCCCGGTGCCGGCCATCGACCACGCCATCGAAGGCGGCGACCACCCGTATGCGCTGACCCTGCTCGACAGCCATGCCGCCCGCTTCCTCGAGCAGGGCCGCATGCGCATGCTGGCGCGCTGGTTCGCGGCCATTCCGGAACACCAGCTGCGCGCGCACCCGTTCCTGCAGCCCATCGCGCTGTGGGCCACCTGCTTCACGCACGGCCCGTGGGACGCGATGCGCCAGCTCGATGCGTCGGGCTGCCTCGACAGCCCCATCGCCGAAGTGCGCGCCAGCGCCCACACGCTGGTGCCGCTGCTGCTGGCCATGCAGGACCGGCACGACGAGGCCTACGAGGCCGGGCGCATCGCCATGGCGCGCCTGCCCACCGGCCTGGCCTTTGCAGACAGCGTGCTGCTCAACGCCATGGCCCACATCCTGGCCGTGCGCGGCGACCCGCACGAGGCGCGCCGCATGCTCGAGGTGGCGCGGCGCGAGCAGGGCGACAGCGCCTTCAACCGCATGTACACCGAGTCGCTGGCCGGCCTGTTCGACCTGCAGGAAGGCCGGCTGCGGCAGGCCACCGCACGGCTGCGCATGGCGGTGGATTCGACCCATGCCGTGTCGTACAACCACAGCCACGGCAACGCCTGGGCGGGCGTGCTGTACGCGGGCGCCGTGTACGAGACCAACCAGCTCGTGCAGGCCGAGCACCTGCTGAACGTGTACCTGCCGCTGGCACGCGACGTGGGCCTGCCCGACCACATGATCCTGAGCCACGTGATGCGCTCGCGCCTGGCGTTCCATGCGGGCGACATCGACGCGGCCTTCCAGGCCCTGACCGAGCTCGAATACCTGGGCCACCACCGCCAGCTGCCGCGCGTGGTGGCCGGCGCCAAGCTGGAGCGCTCGCGCATGCTGCTGCTGCAGGGCAACGGGCCCGCGTCGCACGACGAACTGCTGCGCGCCGAAGACCCCGCGCTGTGGGCGCGCGAACGGCGACAGCGCCTGCCCGCGCACGACCTCGACTACCTTGCGCTGGCCCGCGCGCGCTGGGACATCGCGTTCGGCGACGCACGCGCCGCGCTGGGCGTGATCGACGCCGAGCTGCACGCCGCGCTGGCCTCGGCCCGCAGCCGGCGCGCGCTGTCGCTGAAGGTGCTGCGCGCGCTGGCGCTGCAACGCACCGGCGACATGGCCGCGGCCATCGACGAGATCGGCGAGGTGCTGCAGACCGCGAGCCAGGAAGGCTTCATGCGGCTGATACTGGACGAAGGGCCCGCCGTGGGACCGCTGGTGCACCGGTATGCGGCGGCGCAGCATGAAAGCTCGCGCGGCAGCAGCAGCAACGATCCGATCCTGGCCGACTGCCTGCAGCGGCTGCTGCAGGCCGTGGGGCCGCCGGCCGCCGGCGAAGCCGAGGCGCCCACCGGCGACACGATGGCAGAGCCGCTCACGCGCAAGGAAATCCGTGTGCTGCAGTTGCTGGCCGAGGGCTACTCGAACAACGCGATGGCAGAAAAGCTGTTCGTGTCGGACAGCACGGTGCGCACGCACCTGCGCAACATCAACATGAAGCTCGACGCAAAGAGCCGGACGCAGGCGGTGGCGATTGCGCGCAAGCTGGGTGTGATTCGCTAGCGCACCTCGGGAATGCCCTTGGTCCGGTCTGGCCGGCAAGCCCCACGACTACCGATTCCGGTGATACCCGCGACGCCGCGCAATCCCTAGCATTCCCTCCAGAGATCAGAGACTTCCAACAGCCGCGAAAGCCCCTGGCACACGGCGCTGGAGGCCTTTTGCGCCCGGCAAGGTTCCAGAGCCGCCGGGAAGGGAGCCACCTCAACAGAGAGCGCCGTCGAGCGGAAGCCACCATGCCCAAAGGAATCCCCAACCCGGCCGCGATGTATGGCATCTACCCTCGTTCGTGGGGCTTCGAGGTGTCGATCGTGCGCAACGGCAACCGCTACTTCAAACAGTTCGGCCGCGCCAGCTACGGCAGCGAGGCGCAGGCGCTGCTGCAGGCGCAGGACTGGCGCGACGGCATCGTGCGCAGCGTGCCGCCAGTGCCGCGGCGCACGCGGGCGGAGAAGCTTCGCGTCAACAACACGACGGGTGTGTCCGGCGTGTTCGCGCAGGTCGCGTCCAGCGGCAAGGTGCGCGCGTGGGTGGCCAAGACCTACCTCGGGCAGGAAGAGATCCTGCGCACCGATTTCGCCGTGAACATGGTGGGCGACGCCGCGCAGGCGCTGGCCATCGAGGAGCGGCAACGCCAGCTCGATCGCATGGCGGGGCTGGCCAGGCTGCACCCGGCGGAAGAGATGATCCGCACGGCGCCGGTGCTGGGCAGCGGCGAGCAGCGCTCGCCCAAGCGCTCGAAGTCCGAGATCAAGCGCAGCACCAACTCCAGCGGCGTGAGCGGCGTGCATTTCAAGTCGCCCAACGTCGGCCACCCGGGCTACTGGCTGGCCATCACCTACACCAGCGGCAAGGGCAGCGTGAGCAAGGCCTTCTCCATCAAGGAGCACGGCCCCGAGCTGGCCAAACAGATGGCGATCGAGGAGCGCGAACGCCAGCTAGAGCAGAAGCTGATGTACACCCGCAATGCCGTGGACGCGCTCTCCATGCCCTCCAGCAAGGAGCGCCGCCCGTACGGTGCCGCAGCCGCCGAGGCGAGGCCGGGGCAGTGAGGCGGAGGGGCCACGGGAACGCCGTGGCGGGCCGGTCATGCGTCTTGGGCCAGAATGGCGGCCAGAAACGGGCGCCAACGAGCCTCGAACGCGTCAGGGAGCCCACTGACATCGGCCGCCGCACCGCCGCCGACAAGCAACGCAGTACGTCGAACATGCCCAAAGGTGTTCCCAATTCCGCCGCCATGTATGGCATTTGCGCCAGGCCGTGGGGTTTCGAGGTGTCGCTGGTGCGCAATGGCGAGCGCCACTACAAGCAGTTCGGCAAGGCCAGCTACGGCGGCGAAGACCAGGCCCTGCTCCAGGCCCAGGACTGGCGCGACCACATCGTGCGCAGCGTGCACCCGGTGCCGCGCCGCACGCGCGCCGAAAAGCCCCGCGCCAACAGCACGGGCGTGCCCGGGGTGATACACCGGCTGTCGCCGGCGGGCCGGGTGCGCGGCTGGTTCGCCAAGACCTACATTGCCCCCGACGAGATCCTGCGCGCGGACTTTCCGGTCGACGGGCTGGGCGACGCCGCGCGGACGCTGGCGGTTCGCGAGCGCGCGCAGCAGCTCGAGCGCATGACGGGCCTGTCGCGGCTGCACCCGGCCGAAGAGGCGATCCGCATGGGTCTGTCGGCCCATGCACCGGGGCTACGGCAGGGCAAGCGCTCGAAGTCTGAAATCACGCGGCGCAACAACACCAGCGGCGTGAGCGGCGTGCACTTCAAGACGCCCAACCCCAACCATCCGGGCTACTGGCTCGCCATCACCTTCAGCAGCCGCCGGGGCAGCGTGAGCAAGGCGTTCTCCGTGAAGGACCACGGCCACGACGTCGCCAAGCGGCTGGCCATTGCCGAGCGACACAGGCAGCTGGCGGAAAAATTGAAGGCCGACGCATCGCCGCCGGCCGCGCAGCGCGCCACCGCCAACGGTCGCACCGCACGCGGGCGCTCCGACGCCAGTTCCAACCCCGGCGCCAAGCGCCCCAACTGACCATGGCGATGTGCAGCCCCGGCTTCGCCGACCCGGCGAAGCCGGACAGCCATAGCCTGCCCGACTCCCATTTCAAGCCCGCCCCGGTGGCGGTTCTTCCATGACTCACAAGTCCCTTCACCAATTGCTGCGCGTGGCGTCGCACCTGCTCGACCAGGCGGCGACGGAAGTCCGCGCGTCGGACCTCGACCCCGTGCCGCAGAACATCCAGCGCATCGGCCGCGCCCTGATCGAGGTGCTCGAAGTGCAGCGGCAACTCTATGCGGAGGCGCCCGAGCTGCAGCCCAAGACGCTGGCCGCCTCGGCGCGCGAGGAGGATGCCAACCAGCTCTCCACACAGTTCACCGTCGAGGCGCTGGCGCTGGAAGACGCGGGCGACACCGACGCCGCGCGCGAGAAGTACACGCAGTTCATCGGCCTGTCGCCGTCGTACCCGCACCGCGAGATCGCACGCGCAGAGATCCGCCGGCTGTCCTGAGTTTGAAGAGGCCGGCACGCGGGTTCACAGCGCGCGCGAAATCACCTCTTTCATGATCTCGTTCGTGCCGCCGTAGATGCGCTGCACCCGCGCATCGGCGTACATGCGCGCGACCATGTACTCGCTCATGAAGCCGTAGCCGCCGAAGAGCTGCAGGCACTCGTCGAGCACGCGGCCCTGCGTTTCCGAGCCCCACAGCTTGGCCATGGAGGCGGTGGCGGTGTCGAGCGTGCCGGCCACCAGGTCTTCCACGCAGCGGTCGATGAAGGCGCGGCCCACCTTGATCTGCGTGGCGATTTCCGCCAGCTTGAACTTGGTGTTCTGGAATTCGCCGATCGGCTTGCCGAAGGCCTTGCGGTCGCGCACGTAGTCGAGCGTGGCCTGGTAGGCGCCCTCCATGGTGGCCAGCGCGCTCAGGCCGATGATGGTGCGCTCGTACGGCAGGTCGCTCATGAGCTGGAAGAAGCCCTGCCCTTCCTTGCCGCCGAGCAGCGCGTCTTCGCTCACGCGCACGTCGTCGAAGAAAAGCTCGGAGGTGTCCTGCGCCTTCATGCCGATCTTGTCGAGCACCCGGCCCACGCGAAAGCCCTTGCAGCCCTCGGTCTCCACGATGAGGATCGACGTGCCCTTGGCGCCCTGCGCCGGGTCGGTCTTGCACACCACCAGCACCACGCCGGCCAGGAAGCCGTTGGTGATGAAGGTCTTGGAGCCGTTGATGCGGTAGCCCTCGCCGTCTTTCTCCGCGCGGGTGCGCACGCCCTGCAGGTCGGAGCCGGCGCCGGGCTCGGTCATGGCGATGGCGCCGACCAGCTCGCCGCGCGCCAGCCGCGGCAGGTAGCGGCGCTTCTGTTCGTCGGTGCCGTGGTTCAGGAAGTAGTGCGCCACGATCGAATGCACCGAGGTGCTCATGCCGTTGAGCCCGCGGCGCGCGGCCTCCTCGTAGAACACGGCCTCGTGGCGGAAGTCGCCGCCGCCGCCGCCGAAGTCTTCGGGAATGTCCGCGCACAGCAGCCCGAGCGAGCCGGCCTTGCGCCAGATCTCGTGGCCGACGTGGCCGCGCTTGCGCGCCGCCTCGTCGGTGGGAACCATCTCGGTCTCGATGAAGCGCACCACGTTGTCGCGGTACAGGTCGAGGTCTTCGTCGCTCCAGGAGCGGCGGAAATCGAGGGCCATGTTGTCGTCCTTGCTTGTATTCGTGAAAAGAGAAATCAGAGAAAAAAGATCAGCCGACGCGGCGCTCCCTGCCCGCCCAGAAGGGCTCGCGCAGCTGGAACTTCTGCAGCTTGCCGGCCGCCGACAGCGGCAGCGCATCGCGAAACTCCACGCTGCGCGGGCACTTGTAGCTGGCGATGAATTCGCGGCAGTGCGCCATGACCTGCGCGGCCTCCAGCGCCATGCCTTCGCGCCGCACGATCACCGCGTGCACGCGCTCGCCCCACTGGTTGTCGGGCACGCCGATGACGGCGGACATCAGCACCTGCGGCAGCTGCGCGATGGCGTTCTCGACTTCGGCCGAATACACGTTCTCGCCGCCGCTGACGATCATGTCCTTCATGCGGTCGACCACGTAGACGAAGCCGTCTTCGTCCATGCGCCCGCCGTCGCCGGTGTGCATCCAGCCGCCGCGCAGCGCCGCCTCGGTTTCCTTCGGCTTGTTCCAGTAGCCCTTCATGACCATGGGGCCGCGCGCAACGATCTCGCCGACCTGGCCGGGGGGCAGCTCGTTGTCTTCGCCGTCCACGATGCGCACCTCGGCGATCGAGATGGGCACGCCGGCCGAGCGCAGCAGGCGCTCGCGGTCGGGACCGGGCAGGTGGCAGTGCGGCGACAGCGCGGTGACCACGGGCGACAGCTCGGTCATGCCGTACACCTGCGCGAACGCGGTCCCCGGAAAGGCGCGCATGGCCTGGTCGAGCAGCGCGGCATCGATGGGCGCCGCGCCGTAGGACAGCAGGCGCAGGGCCGACAGGTCGAACTCGGCGAAGCGCGGATGCTCGATCACGCGCTTGATCATGGTGGGCACCAGGAACATCTCGGTCACGCGGGCCGACTGCAGGGTCTGCAGCACCGCGAGCTCGTCGAACATCGGCACCACGTGCATGGGCACCAGCCGCAGCACGCTTTGCAGCGCGATGCCGCAGCCGGCCACATGGAACATGGGCGCGGCGACGATGGCCGCGGCGTCCTGCGTGTCGCGCGGCAGCGCGGCCACGGTGCCCAGCGCGTTGATGCACAGGCTGCCGTGCGTGAGCATCACGCCCTTGGGCTGGCCGGTGGTGCCGCCGGTGTACATGATGGCGGCGAGCTCGTCGCCGCCGTGCGGCGCGTCGTCAATGGGTGAGGTGGCGGCCAGCAGCGCCTCGTAGCCCAGCATGCCGTCGGGCACCGGGCCGTCGCCGCAGTACACGGCCGTGCGCAGCGACTTCGACAGCCCGCGCAGCGCGGGCACCATGGGCGCGAACAGGTCATCCACCAGCAGGATGCGGGTGTCGCAGTCGTCCAGCGAATACGCGACCTCCTTCGGGTTCCAGCGGATGTTCACGGGGTTGATGACGCCGCCGCCCCACCAGGTGCCGAAGAAGTACTCGGCGAAGCGGTGCGAGTTGAGGCTCATCATGCCGACCCGCTCGCCGGAGGCCATGCCGAGCTGGCGCAGCACAGCGCCCAGGCGCGCCACGCGGTCGGTGAAGGCGGTGTAGTCGAGCCGCGTGTCGCCGCAGACCACGGCGGTGGCCCTGGCTTTTTCCCGGCGTCCCTTGTGCAGGGCTTGGGTGAGGAACATGGGTGTCGTCTCCGTCCTTGTCGTGGTTCAGGCAGCGCCCAGCGGCGCCGTGGCATGCGCCGCCACGCCCCAGCGGCGCAGCACGGTGGGGCCGTCGTCGCTTGCCGTGGCCGGCGGCACCACGGGCGCGGTGCGGCTGAAGCGCGGCGCCGGCGCGGGCTGCACCACGCCGCCCACGGTGGCGAAGGTGCCGCGCGCCACGTTGTGCGGGTGCGCCGGGGCCTCGTCCCAGTCGAGCACGGGCGCGAAGCAGGCGTCGCTGCCTTCGAGCAGCACGCACCATTCGTCGCGCGTGCGGGTGCGGAACACGTCGGCCATGCGCAGCTTGAGCACCGGCCAGCGGTCGGCGTCCATCTGGGCGTCGAAGGCGGGGTCGTCGGCGATGCCGCAGCGCTCGCGCATGAGCGCGTAGAACTGCGGCTCGATGGCGCCCACGGCCACGTACTTGCCGTCGGCGCAGGCGTAGGTGTCGTAGAAGTGCGCGCCGCCGTCGAGCATGTTCTCGCCGCGCTGGTTGCTCCATTGGCCGGCCGACTTGAAGCCGTACATCATGGCCGACAGCAGCGCCGCGCCGTCGGTCATGGCGGCGTCGACCACCTGGCCCTGGCCCGAGCCCTTGGCCTCGTGCAGCGCGGCCAGGATGCCGAAGGCCAGCAGCATCGCGCCGCCGCCGAAGTCGCCCACGTAGTTGAGCGGCGGCACCGGCGGCTCGCCCGCGCGGCCGATGGCGTGCAGCGCGCCGCTCAGCGCGATGTAGTTGATGTCGTGGCCCGCCGCGTGCGACAGCGGCCCGTGCTGGCCCCAGCCGGTCATGCGGCCGTACACCAGGCGCGGGTTGCGCGCATGGCATTCGGCGGGGCCCAGGCCCAGGCGCTCCATGACGCCGGGGCGGAAGCCCTCGATCAGCACGTCGGCCTTTTCGATGGCGCCGAGCACCGATGCCGAGGCGCCTGGCGCGCGCAGGTCGACCTGCAGCGTGCTGCGCCCCCGCGCCAGGATGTCGTGCGGCGCAGTGCGCGTGCCCGGGCGCTCGATGCGGACCACCTCCGCGCCCATGTCGGCGAACAGCATCGCGCAGAACGGCCCGGGGCCGATGCCCGCCATCTCGATCACCCGCAACCCCTGCAACGGACCCGGCATGTGTGTCTCCTTGGGCGCCGCCATCGGCGGCCACCGTGTGGAGTCATCTTGGCGCGCGGGCGCCGGGGGTGCATCGTCGAAAGCGACGAAAGCGACGAATGCGGGGCCCGGGGCCGCTCAGGCCGTGCGAAGTTGGGCCACGCGGCGCAGGTGCCAGGCGGCGGAGCCGAACTGGCCCTCGATGAGCGTGGCGCGGCGCACATAGTGGCCCACCGCCAGTTCCTCGGTCATGCCCATGCCGCCGTGCAGCTGCACCGCGCCCTGCCCCACCGCCCGGCAGGCCTTGGCGACGGCCACCTTGGCCGACGAGACGGCGCGCGCGCGCTCGAGCGGCGATGCGGCATCGACCCCCTCGCCCACGCTGGCGGTGAGCGCGGCGGCCAGCTCCAGCGCCATGTGCATGTCGGCCAGGCGGTGCTGCAGCACCTGGAAGCTGGAAATCGGCACGCCGAACTGCTTGCGCTGGCGCACGTAGGCCAGCGTGTCGCGCATCAGGCGGCGCATGACGCCGATGGCCTCGGCGCAGATGGCGAGCGTGGCCTCGTCGTGGGCCTGCTCGATCTGCGGCAGCGCGCCGCCCTCACCTACCTCGCCGCCCAGCAGGGCATCCACGGGCAGGCGCACGCGGTCGAAGGCGATGTCGGCAGCGCGGCCGCCGTCGCGGGTCGGGTAGGCGCGCAGGCGCACGCCGGGCGTGCCGCCGGGCACCACGAGCAGCGACAGGCCGGCACCGCTGCGCGCGCTCACGATCAGGTGGCTGGCCCACGGCGCGGCCTGCACCACGGACTTGCGGCCGGTCAGCACGAAGCCTTCGCCGTCGCGCACGAGTTCGGCCTGCACGTCGGCGCGGTCGTGCCGGCTTTGCGGCTCGGCGTGGGCGAAGGCCAGCACGGCCTGGCCGGCGACGATGCGCGCGAGCAGCGCATCGGCCTGCGCGCCGGGGTGGCGCTGCAGCAGGCCCGCGCCGATCACCATGGTCGACAGGTAGGGCTCGGCCGCGAGCGCACTGCCCAGCGTTTCCATCAGGGCCAGGTGCGCAGGCATGCCGCCGCCGAGACCGCCGTGCGCTTCGGGCAATGCGGCGCCCAGCAGGTCGAGTTCGCGCGCCAGGCCCCGCCAGAACGGCGGCGGTGCGTCGTCGGCGTGGCGCAGCGCATGCAGCCGCTGCTCGAAGCCGTGGCGGTCGTCGAGGTAGCGCGCGAGGCTGTCGCGCAGCATCGCGAGGGTGTCGTCTTGTTCGGTGAGGATGCGCATGGCTGGAACCTCAGTTCGCCAGCAGGCTGCTGGCGATGATGTTGCGTTGCACCTCGTTGGAGCCCGCATAGATGGACGCAGCGCGGTCGTTGAGGTAGGCCGACATGGCGAACACGGCCTCTTCGGGAATCGGCAGGTCGCCCTGCAGGCTGTCGTCCAGCGGCAGGTCGGCGGCGGCGTAGTGGGCGGCGATTTCCACGCCGAGCTCGGTCAGGCGCTGGCGCAGTTCGGAGCCCAGCACCTTGCCCATGGAGGGGCGGATGCCCGGCTGCTCGCCGCGGGCCTGCGCGCGCAGCGACTGCAGCTCGGTCGCCTCGATGGCGTCGATGGCGCAGGCCGCATCGGCCAGGCGCAGCGCCATGTCTTGGGCCTCGTGCGTGTCTTGCCTGTGGTGCGCGTCGTGTGCCACCGCGCCGAAGGCCGCATCGGCCGCCGCCTGCAGACGGCGCAGGCGCGCGCGCAACATGGGCGCCCAGGCCCCGCCGCGCTCGTGCTGCAGCAGGTACTTGGCGATGGTCCAGCCCTGGTTCTCTTCGCCGATGAGCCCTTCGGCCGGCACGCGCACGTCGTCGAAGAACACCTGGTTGAGCTCGTGGTCGCCCGAGATGCTGATGATCGGGCGGATGGTGACGCCCGGCGCCGGCAGGTCGAAGCACAGGAAGCTGATGCCCTGCTGCGGCTTGCCGCCCGAGGTGGTGCGCACCAGGCAGAACATCTTGTTGGCGTACTGCGCGTGGGTGGTCCAGATCTTGGTGCCGTTGAGCACGTAGTGATCACCGTCACGCACCGCCTTGCACTGAAGCGAGGCCAGGTCGGAGCCCGACTGCGGCTCCGAGTAGCCCTGGCACCAGTAGTCCTCGCCCGAGCGGATGCGGGGCAGCCAGGCACGCTTCTGTGCCTCGGTGCCGAAGGCGATGATCACCGGCGCGACCATGCCGGGGCCCATGGGGGCACGCGGCGGTGCGTCGGCGGCGGCCAGTTCGCTGGCGAAGAGGTAGTGCTGCATCGGCGTCCAGCCGGTGCCCCCGTGCTCGACCGGCCAGTTGGGCACGCTCCAGCCGCGCGTGGCAAGGATGCGGTGCCAGCGGTTGCCGAATTCGTAGTCGGTGAAGATGCCCGAGCAGCGCCGGCCCGCGACGCGCAGTTCGGGCGTCAGCTCACGCGCCAGGAAGTCGCGAACCTCGTCGCGGAATGCGGTCTCCGCCGCCGTGAGTGCCCAGGCCATGGTGTTGTCTCGCTGAGGAATACACCGGGCGAGTGTGATGCCGGCGGGGGCCGGTGGCATCGTCGGATCGGACGAATGGGGTCACGGGCGGGACACTGGGGTCGGCGCGGCTTCTTGCTCCGATTGATATAGCTCCCGCCCGCTGTCTGTCAATTCTCCACGCGGCATGCGCCCCACACCAGGCTCTCGATCACATTCCAATGTGCAGGCGTGGAGGCAAGGGGCGGCCTCAGAGCCTCGTAATGAGCCCGAAGTTTTTCATCGCTGCACCGAACATTGAACTGCAATCCAAAAATCATTCCCCCCTGGATTGCTCTTAGCGAAAAGAGTCTGCTCTTATCCCTTTGCCAACAACAATAAGCCGACCACCACGATCACAGCTGCAATTCCAGCGACCATGATGGCTCCCTCGGCATCCATACGGCACCATAGAGGCACCAGTCGCCCCCAAGACGATGCATCTTCGAATGCTGCGGCCATCTGCTGCTTTGGCACATCAGCCGACGCTACCACTTCAGCCACAATTTTCTTTCGCTCCAGCGCCGAAGGGAAATCGGGTTCTGAAAGAACCCGTGATTCAAGCGCTTTCAGATCTGATTCCGACATTGCGCCAAGACAGCACACGATCCAACTCAATGTAGCAACAGCCGAACTCGGCACACCAAACCAAGTACGAGCTGCAGGCATTTTTTGAACAGCCTGGTCATAGAGTGCTTGATCAATTAGTTCCAGCCCACGCAAGACTTGCAGGGCCTCTAGGTCAACCCCCTCCTCGGCCCTCACCTCGATCATCCGAAGATCGAAAGTCAACGCCGGAGAGGGAGCGCCGGGCGATCGCAAGATCCACGCGGCCTCACTGAAGGTTTGTTGCAACCCATCGTCTTCTTTTTTGTCCTTTGCCTCAGCGCGAAGTCCAAATAGGGTTATGCCTATCTGACGCCGCGAGATCGCCCATGCCAAAGCCTGTCCCGGCGTGCGCAGTGCCAAGCCTGACTTCCACTCTCTATTGGCAATGCATTTGTCATATTCGAATTTTTTTAAAATACCTTTCCCGAGCAAGTACTCAAAGGCCGGCAATGCATTTTCCAAACTCATGTCGATCAACTTTACTTTTTAACGATTAAGGGGAAAGAGCCGTGCTGTACGGGGTTATCAAGGGTCGTCAAGCTGGCACGTCCGCTTGGTCTGCTCGGCGACCAATGGCTCCGCAGTGCCGTAGCGCACCATCAATGCCACCTCGTCGAGCTTGTTCATGAGTTCGCTAGGACGATCCAGTGAGATCGCACAAGTGATCTCGCCTGCAATGAAGTCATCCAGATTGGGATCAGCCGCGTCGCTCGCACAGAGACTCAACGCAGCCGGCGTCTTGAGCATGAGTTCGTACTCAAGCATGCTGTTCACACCCTTGCGCCAGAGACCCGCGCAGGCTCTAGTGCGGAGCGCCCCCTACGCGAGGGCAAGGCTTTACTGGTGATGGCGAGGGTTTGAGGCACGCGCGGTAGACCTGTCGGATGGCAATCCGAAAAGTCTCGGGCACAGACGACCCGCACATTCGCAAACAATAGTCAAACGACTACCGACCAGAAATCGGTACGCAAGAACGCGAAAAATTCACGGTGCGGGCTCACCACGAACCCAGCGTGCATGCCGGTCGCAGCGACCCAGTAGCAGAACGTCAGGCGGCCACGGCTTCGCGCGCCGACGTCGTCTTCGTCGCCACAGGCATGTGCTGCGCCCAGTCGATGATTTCCAGCGTGCCGTCCGCATGCTCGGCCAGCGCCGTCAGGCTTTCCACCCAGTCGCCGTCGTTGCAGTAAAGAATGCCGTCGATGTCGCGCATCTCGGCGTGATGGATGTGGCCGCACACCACCCCCTGCGCGCCGCGGTTGCGGGCCTCGCGCGCTACTGCGGCCTCGAAGTCGCCCACGTAGCTCACGGCACGCTTGACCTTGCCCTTGAGGTACTTCGACAACGACCAGTACGGCAGCCCCATGCGCGCGCGCAGCGAGTTGAGGTGGCGGTTGAGCTTGAGCGTGAATTCGTAGAGCGAGTCACCCACGTAGGCCAGCCACTTGGCGCACTGAATGACGCCGTCGAACAGGTCGCCGTGAATGATCCACAGCTTGCGCCCGTCGGCCGTTTCGTGGATCCATTCATCGGCCACGTCGATGCCGCCGAAGTTGTGGTTGAGGTACTTGCGCGCGAACTCGTCGTGGTTGCCCGGGATGAAGATCACCCGCGTGCCCTTGCGCGCCTTGCGCAGCAGCTTCTGGATCACGTCGTTGTGCGCCTGCGGCCAGTACCAGTGGCGCCTGAGCTGCCAGCCATCGATGATGTCGCCGACAAGAAAGAGCGTTTCGCACTCGGTGTGCTTCAGGAAGTCGAGCAGCGCGCGGGCCTGGCAGCCCGGGGTTCCCAGGTGCAGGTCCGAGATCCACAGCGTGCGGAACTGCAGCGGTGGACGCAGGCGTTCCTCGTCCTCCGGGTCCGTGGACGGGTTTGCGGTGTCGCGCCATGCGCGAAGGAAAGCGTCGTCGCGTTGCATGGACCAGTAGGCTCCCACTGGCGCATGACGGCGCAATGGCATACCCGTGACATCCCGATGACGCGTGGCCGGCAGGCAACGCCACAATGCCGCGATGCGCCCTGGCCAGATCATCGTTCTTGCAACCCCCGTGTTCTTTCTTCTCATCGCGATCGAGTTCGCGGTGGGGCGCGCGCGGGCCCGGCGCGGCACCGGGCACGACACCTACCGGCTGGCCGACGCGGTGAACAGCATCGGTCTGGGCATGCTCAGCCAGATCAGCGCGGTGCTCACGGGGCTGCTGCGCATCGGCATCTACACGGCGGTGTATTCGGCGGTCGCGCTGTTTCCGCAGGAGGCGGCGCGCGACTTCTGGACCACCTGGTACGGCTGGCTGCTGGCCCTGGTGTTCTACGACTTCTGCTACTACTGGCTGCACCGCATGGGCCATGAATCAGCGGTGCTGTGGGCCGCGCACGTGGTGCACCACCAGAGCCAGCACTACAACCTGTCGACCGCGCTGCGGCAGACCTCGAGCGGCGCGCTGTTCGGCTGGCTCTTCTACCTGCCGATGGCGGTGGCGGGTGTGCCGCCGCTGGTGTTCGGCGTGGTGGCGCTCGTCGACCTGCTCTACCAGTTCTGGGTCCACACCGAGCAGGTGGGCAAGCTGGGCTGGTTCGACCGCTGGTTCTGCTCGCCGTCGAACCACCGGGTGCATCACGCGGTGAACGACCGCTACCTCGACCGCAACTACGGCGGCGTGCTGATCGTGTGGGACCGGTTGTTCGGCACCTTCCGCGAGGAAGACGAGCGCTGCGTGTACGGCACGCGCGGCGCGCTGCGCAGCTGGGACCCGCTGTGGGCCAACGCCGAGGTGTACTGGGCGCTGGCGAAGGATTCATGGCACACGCGCCGCTGGACCGACAAGCTGCGCGTGTGGTTCAAGCCGCCCGGCTGGCGGCCGGCGGACGTGGCGGCGCGGTTCCCGAAGCCGGCCTTCGACATCGCGCAGGTGACGCGCTACGAACCCGAGGTGAGCCGGGGCGTGCAATGGTTTGCCGGCGTGCAGTTCGTGCTGTTGCTGGCGGGCGTGGCGGTGTTCCTGTGGTTCTCCGATGCCGTGCCGCTGCCGCGTGCGGCCGTGTGGCTTGCGGCGCTGACGGCCAGCCTGTGGGCCATCGGCGCGGTGTTGCAGGGGCGCATCTCGGTCACCGAGGTGCTGCTGGTCGAGGCGTCCGCGCTGGCCACGGCAAGTGCGGTGCTGGACATCGCGTGGCTGCACCACGTCTGCAAGCCGTTGGCCTTGGCCATCGCCATCTTCTTCGCTGCGCGGCGGGCGAAGGTGAGCGGTGGAGTGAAGACGTTCGACGGACTGCTGCTGGCCGGGCTGGTGGCATCCCTGGCAGGCGACGTGCTGCTGATGGGCCCGGCGAAGCTGTTCGTGCCGGGGCTGGTGTGCTTCCTGCTGGCGCACCTGGCCTACATCGCGCTGTTCCGCATCGGGGTGGGCACTTTTCCGCGGCGCGGGGCGCTGGCGGTGACGCTGCTGATCGGCGCCGCGATGTATGCGTTTCTCTGGCAGGGCGGGCTGCCCGTGGCCTTGCGCATTCCGGTCGGGGTGTATGTGGTGGTGATCGCCTGCATGGCGGCACAGGCCGCCGGGCGCGCGGCGGTGCTGCGCGATGCGCCCTCCCGCTGGGTGGCCGTGGGCGCGTGTTTCTTCATGCTGAGCGATGCGCTGCTCGCGATGAACCGGTTCGTGTCACCGCTGCCGCTGGCGTCGCTGTGGGTGCTGGGAACGTATTACGCGGCGCAGATACTGATCGTGCGGCACGCGCGTACGGCCGCCTGACTTTGTCTTGCTCCCTCCCCCGCTGGGGGAGGGTTGGGGTGGGGGCAAGCGGCGATCGCGATGAACGCACTGCCTGCCCCCATCCCGACCTTCCCCCAGCGGGGGAAGGAGCGAATACCTAATCGACGCAGCGCTGGATCTCGACCGTCGAGTGCCGGATCTCCTTGTGCATCGAGAAGCACGCCCGCACCTCGTCCGCCGTCAGCGTGAGCGAATGCGTCACCACCGTCAGCGCGCAGGCGTAGGCGTCGCGCCCCACGCGCCACACGTGCAGGTCGGCCACGCGGGTTTCGGACGCGGCCAGCATCGTCTCGACGCCTTCGCGAATTTCCTCGGTGACGGGGTGGTCCATCTCGCGGTCCAGCAGCACCTTGCCCGTGTCCTTCAGCAGACCCTTGGCCCACACCGCCACCAGCACCGCGCCGACGATGCCCATCGCCGGGTCGAGCCAGGCCCAGCCGTAGAACCAGCCGCCCAGCAGCGCCGCGATGGCCAGCACCGACGTGGCGGCATCGGCCACGACGTGGATGTAGGCGGAACGCAGGTTCAGGTCGTGCCCGTGGTTGTCGTGCCCGTGCCCGTGCCCGTGGGCGTGATCGTGGTCATGCCCGTGGTCGCGGTGATGCGCCCCGCCCAGCAGCCGCGCGCAGACCAGGTTCACCACCAGCCCCAGCACAGCGACCGAAATGGCTTCCGGGTAGTGGATGGCCGAGGGCGACCACAGCCGCTCCAGCGAGCCCACCAACATCAGCGCCGCGATGCCCAGCAGCACCAGCGCGCTGGCAAAGCCGCCCAGCACCTCGATCTTCCAGGTGCCGAAGGCAAAGCGCGGGTCGCGTGCGTAGCGCCGCGCGGCGGCATAGGCGAAGGCGCTCAGGCCGATGGCCAGCGCGTGCGAACTCATGTGCCAGCCGTCGGCCAGCAGCGCCATCGAGTTGAACCACCAGCCCGCGCCGATCTCGACCACCATCATCACGGCGGTGATCCACATCACCAGGCGCGTGCTGCGTTCGGCCGAGGCGGTGTCGGCGCCGAAGTGGTGGTCGTGCTTCCAGGCGCTCAGGTCATGGGTGTGCATGGTGTGTTCAGGCTCCGAAAAGATCCTGCCCGTCGGCGCGGCTCGACGGCGGGGTCACGCCCAGGTGGCGGTACGCCGCCAGCGTGGCGATGCGCCCGCGCGGCGTGCGCTGCAGGTAGCCCTGCTGGATGAGGTAGGGCTCGATCACGTCCTCGATGGTGTCGCGCTCTTCGCCGATGCTGGCGGCCACGTTGTCCAGGCCGACCGGACCGCCGTCGAAGCGGTGGATCACGGCCTCGAGCAGCTTGCGGTCCATCAGGTCGAAGCCCTGCGGGTCGACGTCCAGCATGGCCAGCGCCTTGTGCGCAATGTCTTCGGTGATGCGGCCGTTGCCCTTCACCTCGGCGTAGTCGCGCACGCGGCGCAGCAGCCGGTTGGCGATGCGGGGCGTGCCGCGCGAACGCCGGGCAATCTCGAAGCCGCCGGTGGCGTCGGTCTCCACCTTGAGCAGGCGTGCGCTGCGGGTGACGATGAGCGCGAGCTCTTCGGGCGTGTAGAACTCCAGCCGCGCCACGATGCCGAAGCGGTCGCGCAGCGGGTTGGTCAGCATGCCGGCACGGGTGGTGGCCCCCACCAGCGTGAAGGGTTGCAGGTCGAGCTTGATGCTGCGCGCCGCGGGGCCTTCGCCAATCATGATGTCGATCTGGTAGTCCTCCAGCGCGGGGTACAGGATTTCTTCGACGACCGGGCTCAGCCGGTGGATCTCGTCGATGAAGAGCACGTCGTTCGGCTCCAGGTTGGTCAGCAGCGCCGCCAGGTCCTTGGGCTTCTCGAGCACCGGGCCCGAGGTCTGGCGCAGGTTCACGCCCAGCTCGGCCGCGATGATGTGCGACAGCGTGGTCTTGCCCAGGCCGGGCGGGCCGAACAGCAGCACGTGGTCGAGGGCTTCCTTGCGCTTGCGTGCCGCGCCGATGAAGATCTCGAGCTGCTCGCGCACCTTGGCCTGGCCGACGTATTCGTCGAGCAGCTTGGGACGCAAGGCCCGCTCGATCGCCTCTTCGTTGGGCGAGGCGGGCGCGGCGGACACCACGCGTTGGGGGGCGGGTGCGAAATCGTCGGTCTGGATGGTCATGAGAGGGGTTCTTCGACTACGAGTTTAGTGCCTGCCACACTGGCAGAATGCTCCGGCCACCTGTGTGGCCATATAACAAACGAGGGGAAGCCAGCACGTGTCGATCTACGAACTGAAGCCGCGTTTCCAGGCCCTGCTGCGGCCGATGGTGGTCCGCCTGCATGCGATGGGCGTCACCGCCAACCAGGTGACGATGGCGGCATGCGTCGTGTCGGTCGCGCTCGGGCTCTGGCTCTTCTTCGCGGCCCCCTCCTTTTCATCGCCGGCCGCCTTCGCGCTCATTCCCTTGTGGATGTTCCTGCGCATGGCCTTCAACGCCATCGACGGCATGCTGGCGCGCGAGCACCATCAGCAAAGCAGGCTGGGCGCCTTCCTCAACGAACTGACCGACGTGGTTTCCGACGCGGCGCTGTACCTGCCCTTTGCGTTGGTGGCGCCGTTCAGCGGCTTCTGGGTCGGCACGGTGATCGTGCTCGCGGGCCTGAGCGAGTTCGCCGGCGCGCTGGGGCCCACGGTGGGCGCCTCGCGCCGCTACGACGGCCCGCTGGGCAAGAGCGACCGGGCCTTCGTGTTCGGCGCGCTCGGTCTCTATGTGGCGCTGGGCTGGCCGCTGCCGGGCTGGACCGCCTGGCTGATGCCGCTGCTGGCGGTGCTGGTGGCCTGGACGGTCGTCAACCGCGTCCGCCGGGCGCTGGCGGAAGCCGAACTCAAGCCGGTCACGCCACGCTGACCCGACGCCATCCGACACAAACCAATAAAAAATTCACAGGGATTCAATGACAGACATCACTTCACGCGTTCCCGAGGAACGCCAGTTCCAGACACACGACGGCGAATCGCTGTTCTACCGCCGATGGCCCGCCACCGGCGCCACGCGCCGCGGCGCCATCCTGCTGTTCCACCGCGGCCATGAGCACGGCGCGCGCATGGCGCACCTGGTCGACGAGCTGGACCTGCCCGACTTCGACTTCTACGCCTGGGACGCCCGCGGCCACGGCCGCTCGCCCGGCCAGCGCGGCTACAGCCCGAGCTTCGGCACATCGGTGCGCGACGTGCAGACCTTCGTGCAGCACATCGCCGCCGCGCACGGCGTGCCCGAGCAGGACATGCACGTGGTCGCGCAGAGCGTGGGCGCGGTGCTGATCGCCACCTGGGCGCACGACTACGCCCCCAAGGTGCGCGGCCTCACGCTGGCCTCGCCGGCCTTCAAGGTGAAGCTGTACGTGCCCTTCGCGCGCGCCGGGCTCGGGCTGATGCACAAGCTGCGCGGCCTGTTCTTCGTCAACAGCTACGTGAAGGCCAAGTTCCTCACGCACGACCCCGCGCGCATCGCGAGCTACGAGAGCGACCCGCTCATCTCGCGGCCCATCGCCGTCAACATCCTGCTGGGCCTGTACGAAGCGGCCGACCGCGTGGTGGCCGACGCCAACGCCATCACCCTGCCGGTGCAACTGCTGATCTCGGGCGCCGACTGGGTGGTGCACCACAAGCCGCAGCACCGGTTCTTCGAGCGGCTGGGCAGCGCGGTCAAGACCAAGACCGAACTGCCGGGCTTCTTTCACGACACCCTCGGCGAGAAAGACCGCGCGAGCGCCGTGGCGCAGATCCGCGAGTTCATCCTGCAGCGTTTCGACGAACCGGCCGTGCCGGTCGACCGCCGCGAGGCGCACCTGAGCGGCGACACCGCGGACGAGTCGCGCGCGCTGGCCGAGCCGCTGTCGCCCCTGTCGCCGCGCGGCACCTACTGGGCCATGACGCGCGCCGGGCTGAAGCTGGGCGGCACGATGTCCGAAGGCATCAAGCTGGGCCACGACACCGGTTTCGACTCGGGCAGCACCCTCGACTACGTGTACCGCAACCAGCCCAGGGGCAGCTCGGCCATCGGCCGCTCGATCGACAACACCTACCTGAACTCCATCGGCTGGCGCGGCATCCGCCAGCGCAAGATCCACGTCGAGGAGCTGCTGCGCATCGCCATGGAACGCCTGGCCGAAATGCACCGCGAGGTGCGCGTGATGGACATCGCCGCCGGCCACGGCCGCTACGTGCTCGACGCGGTGCTGGCCAGCCCGGTGAAGGCCGCCTCGATCCTGCTGCGGGACTACAGCGACATCAACGTGCGCGACGGCCGCGCGCTCATCGCCGAGAAGGGCCTCGAAGACATCGCCCAGTTCGTGCAGGCCGACGCCTTCGACCGCATCAGCCTGGCCAGCGTCATGCCGCGGCCCACGCTGGCCGTGGTGTCGGGCCTGTACGAGCTGTTCCCCGACAACGAGATGGTGCGCCGCTCGCTCGCGGGCGTGGGCGACGCGGTGGAAGACCGCGGCTACCTCGTGTACACCGGCCAGCCGTGGCATCCGCAGCTGGAAATGATCGCGCGCGCCCTCACCAGCCACCGCCAGGGCGAGGCCTGGGTGATGCGCCGCCGCACCCAGGTCGAGATGGACCAGCTGGTGGAAGAAGCGGGCTTCCGCAAGATCGACCAGCGGGTCGACGAGTGGGGGATCTTCACGGTCTCGCTGGCGGTGCGCACCGGGCGATGAGCGCCGCGCCGGGCCGCCCCAAGCAAGCTCGCGCCGCAGTGCGCAGCACGGAGGCTTTCCGATGAGCGCCTGGCTGGCACAGCGCCCCTGGAAGCGCGCCGCCGCATGGCTGGTGTTCCTCGGGCCGCTGTTCTACGCGACCTACGGCTTCGCCAACTGGTGGGCCACCACGCGCACGAACGTGCCGTCGATGGCCTTCGACTGGGAGCGTCACGTGCCGTTCTGGCCGTGGACGATCTTTCCTTACTGGACGATCAACGTCTTCTACGCGCTGTCGCTGTTCCTGGCGCGCAGCCGGCACACGCTCGACCGGCATGCGCTGCGGCTGGTCACGGCCACGCTCGTTGCCTGCACCTGCTTCATCGCGTGGCCGCTGCACTTCAGCTTCGGGCAACCGCCGGTCGAGGGCGCGCCGGCCTTCCTGTTCAACGCGCTGCGCGGCTTCGACCAGCCGTTCAACCAGGCGCCCTCGCTGCACATTGCGCTGGCCGTGATCCTGTGGGACTGGTACCGGCAGTTCATCGGGCCGCTGTGGGCGCGGCTGGTGCTTCATGTGTGGGCCTTCGCCATCTGCGCGTCGGTGCTCACGACGTGGCAGCACCACTTCATCGACATCCCGACCGGCGCGCTGCTCGGCCTGTTCTGCGTGTGGCTGTGGCCGCTGGAGCGCGTGGTGTCGATGCCGCGCGCCTGGCAGCGCACGCACGACGCCCGGCGCTGGAAGCTCGCGGGGCTCTATGCGGCGGGTGCGGCGCTGTGCCTGGCGGCCGCGCTGTACGGCGGCGGCATCGCGCTGTGGCTGTGCTGGCCGGCCGCGTCGCTCGCGCTGGTGGCGCTCAACTACATCGGCTTCGGCGCGCGCGGCTTCCAGATGGACGGGCACGGCCGCATGGGCTGGGCGGCGCGCTGGCTGTTCGCACCCTATCGGCTCGGCGCGGCCGTCAACGCCTGGCTGTGGACGCGCAAGCTGCCGGCCTCGGTCGAGGTGGTGCCGGGCCTGCGGCTGGGCCGGCGGCCGACGCACGCCGAATGGCTGGCCGCCGGCCGGCCCCGGCTGGTGAGCCTGTGCGCCGAGCTTCAGATGCCGGCCGGCGTGCCGCATGCGCGCTGCGTGCCGCTGCTCGACCTGACGGTGCCGCCGACGGTGCGGCTGCAGCGCGCGGCCGCCGTCATCGAGGGCCAGCGCCGCAACGCCGACGGCGCGCCGGTGTGGGTTTGCTGCGCGCTCGGCTTTTCGCGCAGCGCGGCGGCGGTGATCGCCTGGCTGGGGCGCTACGGCGCGGCCGGCGGTGTGGCGCAGGCCGAAGCCGCCGTGCGCCGCGCGCGGCCGCAGGTCGTGCTGCGCGGCGCATGGCTGGCCTCGCTGGAGCCGCTGAAGCCTCTTTCGAAACTGCCGGAGGTACCGCGCCATGACTGACACCGAACGCACCACCTGCGCCGCACTGGCCGGCCTGCTGCGCGCCGCGGCGCTGCTGGCCCTGTGGGGCTTCGCGCTGACCTGCATCGCTGCGCTGGTGCTCGCGTTGACGCTGCGCTCGCTGTCGAGCACCCCGGCCATGGCATTCGGCGCGATCGTCGTCCTGGGTGCGCTGGAGCGCTATTTCGCCTTTCGCCTGCGCTTCGACGAGGCGCTGTTCGACGGGCTCGCGCGCAGCACCGTCACGTCGCTGGACGCGCTCGACAAGGCGCTCTCTTCCCTGGGGCTGCGTGAATCGGCACCCCAGCAAGCCCCACGCCCGCTCGACGCGCGCGTGCAGGGCACCCGCCAGCTCCTGCAGCGCCACGCCATCGTGGTCGCCTGCCAGAGCGCCATGTTTCTCCTCGCCTTGATGACACAGGACCTCTCTTGACCGACGACGACCAAAAGAACAACGACAAGCCGCAGAGCACCGTGCTGCGGCGCGGGCTCGCCATCGTGGCGGGCAAGCTCATCATCGGCGTGGCCGGCCTGCTGACCGGCGTGCGCGCCATCTGGTTGGGCACGAGCCCCAAGGCCGAGCAGACGCTGTACTTCGCCAACCACACCAGCCACGGCGACTTCGTGCTGCTGTGGGCCACGCTGCCGCCCGACCTGCGCGCGCTCACGCGGCCGGTCGCGGGGCAGGACTACTGGGAGGCCTCGAAGCTGCGCAACTTCATCGGCCGCGACGTGTTCAACGCGCTGATGATCCGGCGCGACGGTTCGGGCCAGGGCGGCAACCCGGTCGACCAGATGAAGGAGGCGCTGGAGGGCGGCGACTCGCTCATCATGTTTCCCGAAGGCACGCGCAACACGGGCGACGACATCCTGCTGCCGCTGAAGAGCGGGCTCTTCCACCTGGCGCGCGCCTGCCCCCACGTGCGGCTGGTGCCGGTGTGGATCGAGAACCTCAAGCGCGTGCTGCCCAAGGGCGTGCTGGTGCCGATTCCGCTGGCCTGCACGGTGCGCTTCGGCGCGCCGATCACGCTGGCCGAGGGCGAAGACAAGGTGTCGTTCCTGGCCCGCGCGCGCACCGCCATGCTCGACATGCGCCCCGAATACGACCGGCCGGACACGAACGGCCACAACAGCCACAACGGTGGGACCGCGCCATGATCGACCTCTCTCCCTTCGCGCTGACCACGCTCAAGCTCTTCGGCGGCGTCTTCGGCGTGCTGGTGCTGGCCTCGGCCATCGGCGCGGTGCTGAAGTGGCGCGTGGCGCACGGCCAGCCGCACTCGGTGATCGACAACCTCAACTCGCGCGTCAACGCGTGGTGGGTGATGGTGGCGGTCATCGGGCTGGCCTTCGCCTTCGGCAAGGGCGGCGTGATCGTGCTGTTCTATCTGATTTCCTTCTACGCGCTGCGCGAGTTCATCAGCCTGGCCTACACGCGGCGCGGCGACCACGGGGCGATCGCGCTGGCCTTCTTCGTGGCGCTGCCGGGCCAGTACTTCCTGATCTGGATCGACTGGTATGGCCTCTATTCGATCTACATCCCGGTCTACGCCTTCCTGATCCTGCCCATCCTGGCGGCCGTGGGCGGCGACACACAGCGCTTTCTGGAGCGCACCTCCAAGATCCAGTGGGGGCTGATGGTGTGCGTGTTCTGCATCAGCCACGTGCCTGCGCTGCTCACGCTGCAGATTCCGGGCTTCGAGGGCCGCAACCTGCTTCTGATCGCATTCCTCGTCATCGTGGTGCAGGGCAGCGACGTGCTGCAGTACGTGTGGGGCAAGCTGTTCGGCAAGCGCAAGGTGGCGCCCGAGCTGTCGCCCTCCAAGACCTGGGAAGGCCTGGTCGGCGGCGTGGCGAGCGCCACCGCGCTGGGCGCCGCGCTGTACTGGGCCACGCCTTTCAACCCGTGGCAGGCCGCGCTGATGGCGCTGACCATCTGCCTGATGGGCTTCTTCGGCGGCCTGGTGATGTCGGCCATCAAGCGCGACCGCGGCGTGAAGGACTGGGGTTCGATGATCGAGGGCCACGGCGGCATGCTCGACCGGCTGGACTCGGTGATCTTCGCGGCGCCGATCTACTTTCACGCGCTTCGCTACTGGTGGGTGCCGTGAGCGCGGCGGCGCGCGTGGCGCACGACGACCCGGTCGAGAAGTTCGTCGAGATGCTGGCCAAGGGCGAGAAGATCCACCCCTGAACGCCCTCGGGTGCCCGCAGCAATGCGATGAAACCGATCGAATGGCCGGTCAGTCCTCGTCCATGACCCGCGAACGGCCGAACCAGAAGCCCAGGATCATGCCGACGGTGCCGAAGCCGATGGCACCCCAAAGGCTGAGGAACGTGAAGACGTTGTAACGCCCCGGGTACTGGGCCAGGGCGCGCACCAGCTCAGGCTCGTCCAGCCCGCCCAAGCCCCGTGCAGCGGCGTAGTCGAAACCCGCGTCGCCCAGGAAGTTCAGCGTCATCAGCATCGGCAGCACGGTGAGAAACGGGAACCACGCGCCGCGCACCTTGCGCCAGTTCATCAGATAGGCCGCGGCCAGCAGCACCGCGCCCACGCCGAGCAGGCCCAGCACCACGGGCCGGCGCGTCAGCGGCAGCAGCCAGGGCCAGGCCCATTGCAGCGGAAAGAGCGGCCACTCCGCCTGCGGCGCGATGCCGCCCGGCCGTGCAAAGGCCTGCCAGCCCAGCGCGAGCGTGGCGCGCCCCACCAGCGCGGACGCGCAAGCCACGGCCGCGACGCCCAGGCAGGCGATGCGCAACACGGACGAGCGGGGCTGAGGAAAAACATGCGGCGGCAACGCGGGTGACGGCAAGCCCCCCGGCCGCCAGACCCGCGTCACGACCGTGACCGGCGGCGGTGCCACCGCCAGCTCGCCGCGCACCAGCCAGTCGACGGCGAAGATCGCCAGCGCAAAGGCCATGGCGGCCGTGAGCCATGCGCAGGCGCCGGGCATGTCGATGAGACCGAACGGCGTGAACATCGGCAGGTTGCCGTACACGAGGCCCGCGCACCCGTAGGCCAGGAGAATGGGCACGCAGCCGGCCAGGGCCGCGCGCAGCAGCAGTTCGTCGCTGCGCACCGACTCGTGGCGCAGCGCTTCCACGCGCGACCACGCCCCGCGAAGGTTCACTTCGCCAGCGCCTTCAGCGCCATCTTGATCCCGTCGCTCACGCTCGCGTCCTTCGGCAGCGCCTTCAGCGCCAGGGCGGCTTCCTTGTCGCTGTAGCCCAGCGCGACCAGCGCCTGCAGGATGTCGGCCTGCGCGTCGGAGGCGGCATGCGCGGGCATGCCGATGTCCGCGCCCAGCTTGCCCTTGAGTTCGAGCAGTAAGCGCTCGGCGGTCTTCTTGCCGATGCCCGGAATCTTCACCAGCCGGCCCAGCTCCTGCAGCGTGATGGCCTGCGCCAGCTCACCCACGCTCATGCCCGAGAGCACCCCGAGCGCCATGCGCGGGCCCACGCCGGTGATCTTGATGAGCTGGCGAAAGGCCGCCCGCTCCTCGGCACTGCCGAAGCCGTAGAGAATCTGCGCGTCCTCGCGCACCACGAAGTGGGTGAGCAGCGACACCTTCGCGCCGAGGCTGGGCAGGTTGTAGAACGTGCTCATGGGCACGTCGACCTCGTAGCCGACCCCGTTGCAGTCGACCACCACCTGCGGTGGATTGCGTTCGGCGAGGATGCCGCTCAGTTTGCCTATCATCGGCCCACCCCCGTTGCTTGCTCACTTCGTGTAGCCGCCTCCCCCCTCGAGGGGGCAACACCGGCGGCCCGGCAAAGCCGGTTCCGCGGTGTTTCCCGCGCTGGATTGCGTTTTTTCGAGCACGGCTGGTCTTGCATAGGTCTGCCAAATAGATGGAAATGGATACCGAGTGATTCTGCGACACACCTTTACCCCCCTGAACAACACGCGCCTCGGCCACCTGTGCGGACCGCTGGACGCGCACCTGCGCCGCATCGAGGAAGCCCTGGGCGTGAAGATCGCCCACCGCCACGAGCAGTTCAAGGTCGACGGCCCCAAGGCCACGGCGCGGCGCGCCATGGACGTGCTGCAGGCGCTCTACGAAATAGCCCAGCGCACGATCGACCCGGCCGTGGTGCAGCTCACGCTGGCGGGCGACGGCTCGATGACCGAGGGCGACGACGACGCGGCCATGCTGGTCACCCGCCGCGCCGACCTGCGCGCGCGCACGCCCACGCAGGCGCTCTACCTCGACAACATCGCCAAGCACGACATCACCTTCGGCATCGGTCCGGCCGGCACCGGCAAGACCTACCTGGCGGTGGCCTGCGCGGTCGATGCGCTGGAGCGGGCGTCGGTGCAGCGCATCGTGCTGACGCGCCCGGCGGTGGAAGCGGGCGAACGCCTGGGCTTCCTGCCGGGCGACCTGACGCAGAAGATCGACCCGTACCTGCGCCCGCTGTACGACGCGCTGTACGACCTGATGGGCCACGAGAAGGTGCAGAAGGCCTTCGAGCGCAACGCGCTCGAAATCGCCCCGCTGGCCTTCATGCGCGGGCGCACGCTGAACAACGCCTTCGTGATCCTCGACGAGGCGCAGAACACAACGCCCGAGCAGATGAAGATGTTCCTCACGCGCATCGGCTTCGGCGCGCGCGCGGTGGTGACGGGCGACGTGAGCCAGATCGACCTGCCCAAGCAGCAGCTGAGCGGGCTGATCGACGCGGAGCGCGTGCTCAAGCGGGTGAGCGGCATCGCCATCACCCACTTCACGAGCGCGGACGTGGTGCGGCATCCGCTGGTGGCGAAGATCGTGGACGCCTACGACGGCCAGCGCAAGCGGACGGGGGTCCACTGAGATGGCGGCATCCAGGCTTCCGGCGCTGTCGCTCTCGCTGCAGTTCGGCCGTTTCAAGGGCGTGGAGCGCCACCGCATCGCCCTGCCGCGCCACAGCGTGACGCGCTGGATCCGCCATGCGCTGGACATCGACGGCGAGATCACCGTGCGCATCGTCGATGCCGACGAAGGCCAGCGCCTGAACCGCGAGTTTCGCGGCAAGGACTACGCGACCAACGTGCTGACCTTCGACTACGCGCAAAGCCCGCTGGTGATGGCCGACCTGGTGCTGTGCGCACCGGTGGTGGCGCGCGAGGCGAAGGAAAACCGCAAGACCCTGGCCCACCACTACGCGCACCTGCTGGTGCACGGCACCCTGCATGCGCAGGGCTGGGACCACGAGACCAGCGAGGCCGATGCCGACGAGATGGAAGCCTACGAGATCGAGATCCTCGCGGAAATGGGCATTCGCAGCCCCTACTGAAGGCCCGGCCCCGGCCTCATTCGAGCGTGATGTTGCGTTCGCGAATCACCTTGCCCCAGCTGGTGCGGTCGCGCTCGATGTACTGGTTCAGCTCGGCGTCGGTGCGCGGCGACTGCACCAGCAGCGACTGCGCCTCGACCAGGCTTCGGAACGCGGCGCCCTGCATCACCTTGTGAACGGCCGCCTGCAGCGTGACCGACACCGCGGCCGGCGTGGCCGCCGGCACCGCGACGCCGAACCAGGTGGCGGCATGGAAGCCGGGGAAGCCGGCCTCGGCCACCGTGGGCACATCGGGCAACGACTTCACCCGCTCGCTGCCCGTGACCGCGAGCGCCCGCAGCTTGCCGGCGCGGATGTGCGGCAGCGAGGTGCTGACCACGTCCACCATCAGCTGCGTGTCGTTGCCCAGCAGCGCGGCCAGCGCGGGCGCGCTGCCGTTGTAGGGCACGTGCACCAGGTCGATCTGCAATTCGCTCTTGAGCATTTCGGTGGCCAGCTGCAGCGGATTGCCCAGCCCGACCGAGCCGTAGTTCAGGCGCCCGGCATTGGCCTTGGCATAGGCCTGGAACTCCTTCAGCGTGCGCGGCGTCGCCTTGTCGTTGGTGACCACGACCAGCGGCGCCTCGGCCGCCACGGCCAGCACGCGAAAGTCCTTCTGCGGCACGTAGCTCATCTTCTTGTACAGCTGCGGGTTGAGCACCATGCTCGCGCTGCTGGCCAGCAGCAGCGTGTAGCCGTCGGCGGGCGCGCGCGCCACGGCGCTGGCAGCCACCATGGTGTTGGCGCCGGGCTTGTTGTCGACCACCACCGCCTGGCCGATTTCCTTGGCCAGCTCGGACGCGAGCGCGCGCGCGACAAGGTCGGCCGAGCCGCCCGGCGTGTAGGGCACGACGAGCTTCACGGCATGGTCGGGGTAGTCGGCGCGGGCCGAGCCGGCCAGCCCCGCGAGCAAGGACAGCGAGAGCGCGATGCCGCGCAGGAGGGTTTTCTTCATGTCTCTTCCAGTCTTTTTTCTTGAGGGGGATGCGAAAGGGGTCTGCTAGACGCGGCGGGCCTGGCCCTGCCAGTGCTTGTCGCGCAACCGGCGCTTGGCGATCTTTCCGTTGTCGTCGCGCGGCAGCGCAGCCATTTCGATGCTGCGCGGCACCTTGAACGACGACAGAGTGGCCTGCAGCCATTCGCGCAAGTCGGCGGCGTCCAGCACGACGCCGGGCACGGGCTCGACCACGGCGTGCAGGCGCTCGCCGTACTCGGCGTCGGGCACGCCGAACACTGCGCAGTCGGCCACGCCGGGAAAGGCCAGCAGGCGGTGCTCGATCTCGGCGGGGTAGATGTTCGCGCCACCTGAAATCACCATGTCCGACGCGCGATCGCAGACATAGAGGTAGCCGTCGGCGTCGAGGTAGCCCATGTCGCCCAGGCTGATGAAGCCGTCGCGCTCGATGGCCCGGCGCGCGGCGTCGTCGTGGCGGTAGCTGAAGTCGGGGTAAGCCGGCTGGCGCACGTAGATGAGGCCGACCTCGCCCGTGGGCAGCGCCGCGCCGTGTTCGTCGAGGATGCGCACCTGCGCGTCGAGCACCGGGCGGCCGGCGCTGCCGGGGCGCGCCAGGGCTTCGGCCGCGCCGATGGAAGTGACCATGCCGGCCTCGCTCGAGGCGTAGGTCTCGTGGATCACCGGACCGAACCATTCGATCATGGCGCGCTTCACGTCGGGCGCGCAGGGCGCGCCGGTGGAGGCCACGAAGCGCAGCGACGTCAGGTCGTAGCGCGCGCGCACCGCCGGCGGCAGTCGCAGCAGCCGCACGTACATGATGGGCACGAGGTAGACGGTGTCGATGCGGTGCTGCGCAATGGCGGCGAGCAGCGCCTCGGCGTCGAAGCGCGCCATGAGCACCACGCGCTCGGCCAGCAACAGCGCGTTCTGCAGGAACAGGCTGGGGGCGCTGTGGTACAGCGGCGCGGGCAGCAACGCACGGCAGCCCGCGCGCAGCCCGAAGGTCAGTTCGACCACTTCGCGCAGGCGGGCCTGGCGGGTCTCCAGCTCGGCCACGGGGATCGGATGGCGCACCACGCCCTTGGGCCGCCCCGTGGTGCCCGATGTGTAGGCCATGTGGCCGCGCGGCGACACGCGCGGGCCGTCGTACGGCGCCTGCGCGGCCAGCCAGCTTTCGTAGGGCCGGGCGCCGGGCGTGCGCGCCTCGCCGACGGCCAGCAGCGCCACGCCGTCGGGCACGGCGCGCGCCACCGCGTCGAGCAGGTCGCCGTGGACCAGCAGGGCGCGCGCGCCGCTGTCGTGCAACAGCACGCCGACCTCGTCGGGCGTGAAGTGCCAGTTGATCGGGCAGAAGTAGATGCCGGCCTGGCGGCAGGCGTGCACCACGTCGACCTGCACTTCGTCGTTGCGCAGCAGCACGGCCAGCACGTCGCCTTCGCGCAGGCCCAGCCGCAGCAGGCCGCCGGCCAGGCGCGCGCCGCGCGCCAGTTGCGCGTCGGCGTCGAGCACGCGGCCTTCGAAGTGGAACTCGGGCTTCACGGGGGTGGTCGTCATGCGGCGCCGCGCTGCGCCTTGTCGGACGCGTTCAGGGCCTGGATCTTTTCGCGCGCGGCCTGCCAGTCGGCGTCACTCCATTCCTGGTACTGGGTGAAGTACGCGCCGTTGGCGAGCGCGTCGCCGCCGTCGAGCGTGAGGGTCTGGCCGTTGATCCAGCTGTTCTGCGGCGCCAGCAGGAATGCCGCGAGGCGCCCGATGTCGCCGCCTTCGCCCAGGCGGCGCGTGGGGTTCTGCCTGGCCATGGCGTTCTCCTGGCTGTCGACCGGGCGCAGGCGGCCCGAGGCGCCGGCGGTCGGGATCACGCCGGGCGCGATGGCGTTGAGGCGGATGCCCTTGGGGCCCCACTCCACCGCCAGCGACTTGGTCATGACGTCGATGCCGGCCTTCGACATGGCCGAGGGCACGACGAAGGGCGCGCCGGTGGCGACCCAGGTGACGACGATCGACAGCACGCTGCCGCCCCGGCCGGCCGCGATCCAGCGCTTGCCCGCGGCCTGCGTGGCGTAGAAGGTGCCCCGAAAGACGATGTCGGAGATGGCGTGGAAGCCGTTGGGCGACAGGTCTTCGGTGCGGCTGATGAAGTTGCCGGCGGCGTTGTTGACCAGGCTGTCGAGCGGGCCGTGGCGCGTCCAGATGGTTTCCATCATGTCGTCGACCGCCTGCGGGGAACGGATGTCGAGCACGTGGGTGCCGACGGTGACGCCGAAGCGGGTGCGCAGCTGCTGCGCGGCTTCTTCGAGCACCGAGGCGCGGCGACCGCACAGGTGCAGCTCGGCACCCAGCGCGGCCAGTTGCTCGGCCATCGCGAAGCCCAGGCCGGTGCCGCCGCCGGTCACGAGCACGCGTTGGCCGGCGAACAGGCCGTCCTTGAATATGTTGTCTGTCGCCATGGCTGTCTTGTCTCCTGGGAATCGGGTGGCTTCGATCTTTATCGTTCACCTCGCTCCCTACAATTCCCATTCACCGACTCACTCTGTATCCGCAGAGTCGACAATCGCTCCGATGAGCCTGGACCTGAACCTGATCCGCACGCTGGTGGACATCGTGGACGCCGGCAACCTGAGCGAGGCCGCCCGCCGGCGCGACGTCACGCGCTCGCAGATCAGCAAGGAGCTCAAGAGCCTGGAGCGGCAGGTCGGCGCCACGCTGCTGCGCCGCACGACCCGCCGGCTGGCGCCCACCGAGCAGGGGCGCACGCTGTACGAGCACGGGCTGCGCATGCTGGCCGAGGTCGAATCGGCGCGCGCGGCCATCGACAGCCTGGGCCGCACGGTACGCGGGCACGTACGCATCAGCATCCCGACCGGGCTGGGCGAGTTCTTCGTGGGACCGCGCCTGCTGGAGTTCCAGCGCGCGCACCCGGAGGTGTCGCTGCGGGTGCTGTTCTCGAACAGGGTGTTCGACCTGATCGGCAGCGAGATCGACGTGGCGCTGCGCATCACCTCCGAGCCGCCGCTGGACCAGGTGGCGCGGCGCATCTGCGCGATCCGCTGGGGGCTCTATGCCGCGCCCTCGTACTTGGCGGCGCAGGCGGCGATTGCCGAGCCGGAAGACCTGGCCGCGTGCGTCGTGCTGTACGTGCCGGGGCCGGAGCGGCATTTCATGATGCCGATGCACCGCGGCACGCAGCGCCGCGAGCTGCGGCTGAAGCTGAACCTGCAGACCGAGCACTTCCCCTATCTGCGCAGCGCGGTGCTGGCGGGCACGGGCATCGGCCTGCTGCCCTGCTACGCGATGACCGACGACCTGCAGGCAGGCCGCGCGGTGCAGGTGCTGCCGCAATGGGAGCCCGAGGGCCTGGGCAATGCGCTGTACATCCTGACCATGCCCGACCGGCATCCGTCGCACGCGGCGGTGGCGGTGATGGACTACCTGCGCGAGGTGCTGGCGTCGATGGACGACACCGGCGCGCCGGCGGCTACGCCGTCATCTGCAGCGGGATGGTGACGGGGCCGTCGTTGAGCAGGTGCACCTGCATGTCGGCGCCGAACTCGCCGGTGGCCACCACTGGGTGCGCGGCGCGCGCCTGCGCCACGAAGTGGTCGTAGAGCCTGCGGCCTTCGTCGGGCGGCGCGGCCTGGGTGAAGCTGGGGCGGTTGCCGCCGCTCACGTCGGCCGCCAGCGTGAACTGGCTCACCACCAGCAGGCCGCCGCCGATGTCCTGCACGCTGCGGTTCATCTTGCCGGCGTCGTCGGAAAAGATGCGCAGCTTGAGGATCTTGGCGAGCATGCGGTCGGCCAGCGCGTCGGTGTCGCCGCGCTCGGCGCACAGCAGCACGAGCAGGCCCGCGTCGATGGCGCCGACGGTGCGCCCGGCAATGTCGACGCGTGCGTTCGACACGCGTTGCAGAACAGCTTTCATGAGGCGTGATGTTCCCCGGCCTGGGTGGCGCGGGCTTCCATGGTGAGGGGCAGCAGCTGGATGGTGACGCGCAGGCCCGGCACGGCGTCCATCAGGGCCTGTTCGAGTTGGTCGCGCATGTGGGCGGCATGCAGCAGGGTCCAGTCGCCGGGCACGTGCATGTGCAGGTCGGCAAAGCGGCGCTGGCCCGCGCTGCGGGTCACCATGTCGTCGAAGCGCAGTTGCGGGCCCTCGGGCACACGGGCGACGAAGGTGGCCAGCGTGGCGCGCACGGTGGCGAGGGTCTCGGGGTCGAGGGCTTCGTCCATCAGGCCCTGCGAAGAGCGCCAGACCAGCTTGACGCCCTCGCGCACGATGTTCAGCGCCACGCCGATGGCCAGCAGCGGGTCGAGCCAGAGCCAGCCGCTGAGCTGCACGCCGACGATGCCGACCACCACCGCGGCGGAGGTCCAGACGTCGGTCATGAGGTGGCGCCCGTCGGCCTCCAGCGCGATCGAGCGGTGCACGCGTGCCGCGCGGAACAGCACGTAGGCCAGCCCCGCGTTGAAGCCCGAGCTGACCACCGACAGCGCCAGGCCCCAGCCCACCTGCTCGAGCGGCTGCGGGGCCATCAGGCGCTGCACCGAGACCCAGAGGATTGCGATGGCAGCGCCCACGATCAGGATGCCTTCGAAGCCCGAGGAGAAGTACTCGGCCTTGTGGTGGCCGTAGGGATGGTCGTCGTCGGCGGGGCGCTCCGCGATGGTCACCATGGCCAGCGCGAACATGGCGCTGGCCAGGTTGACGAAGGACTCCATCGCGTCGGAGATGAGGCCCATCGAATGGGTGAGGTAGCCTGCGTAGCCCTTGAGCAGAATGGTGAGCAGCGCGACGGCCACGGATACACGAAGCAGCGCCTTGGGTGAGAACGTCATGCGAAATCCATCGGGAAATTGGGCAATACGCCACGCGAAAAGCGGTAAAAGGCCGCAAGAGCCGGCTGAATTATTGGCGCCGTGTCCATATGTAACGCCTTCGCCCTAATATTTCTGACTCTTGCGACACATTCTTTCGCAAAGGAACCAGCTTCAGATGATGAAAAACTTCCTGCCCGCCTTGTGCGGCCTCGCCATTGTCGGCTCGGCCGCGCTGGCCCAAGCCCAGACACCGACGCCAGCCGCGCCGGCAGCGGTTGCACCTGCGCCCGCCCCCGTGGCGGCCGCTGCGAAGGCAGACCTCCAGGCGGGCTTCGTGAAGTCCGTGCGCGGCAACGTGCAACTGCTCAGCGGTTCGGGCGCCACGCGCGCCGCCAGTCCGGGCGACCCCGTCGGCGCGGTCGACCGCATCGTGACCGGCCCCGATTCCTCGGCGTCGGTGGTGCTGCGCGACGACACCACGCTGGTGGTCGGCCCGTCGTCGCGGCTGGACCTGAAGGAGTTCCACTTCGACGCCACGACGCACGAAGGCGGCATGCTGCTGTCGTTGCTGCGCGGCTCGATGCGCATGATCACGGGCCTGATCGGCAAGACCAACCCCGACGCGGTGCGGGTCGAGACGCAGACGGCCACCATCGGCATTCGCGGCACCGACTTCATCGTGCAGGCGGACGGCCAGCCATGAAGACGATATCCCTGAAATTTCGCCGCGCATCCCTGCTCGGGACCGCGCTGATGGCCCTGCTGCTGGCCGCCTGCTCCACGCCCGGCACGCGGGTGGTGCTGTTGCCCCAGGCCGACGGCAAGCCCTCCGCCGTGGTGGTGCGCGCCAAGGACGGGGAGGAAACGCTCTCCACCGCCTACCAGCGCGCCACCGCTGCCGTGGGTGCACGTGGCGCCCCGGTCGTGGACCAGGTCGATCCAGCCAAGCTCCAGGCCGACAACAAGCCGCTGTTCGACATGCGCCCGCCCCTTCCGCAGCGCTACACCGTCTACTTCGAGCTCGGGGGCACCACGCTGACGGCCGCCTCGCAGCAGGTCATGACCGAGGCGATGGCCGCGGCGCTGGCGCGCAGCGGCAGCGACATCGTGGTCACGGGCCACACCGACACCAAAGGCAACGGCGAACAGAACGACCTGCTCTCTCGCCGCCGGGCACAGGAAGTGGCCCAGCTCTTCATCGAACGCCAGTTCCCGGCCAACCGCATCGAGGCCGTGGGGCGCGGTGAACGCGAACTGGCCGTGCCGACCGCCGACGAGGTGGACGAGCCGCGCAACCGGCGCGTCACCATCGAGGTGCGTTGACCGGTTGTTCGACCGCTGGGGTCAGCTCAGCGTCACGCGCGCGAACTTGCGCTTGCCGACCTGCACCACGTAGCTGCCGGCCGGCAGCTTCAGCGCCTTGTCGCTGACCACCACCGAATCGACCCGGACGCCACCGCCTTCGATCAGGCGGTTGCCTTCACCCGCCGAAGACGCCAGGTTGGCCTGCTTCAGCAGCTGGGCAATGCCCAGCGGTGCGCCCGACAGCGACACTTCGGCAATCTCGTCCGGAACGCCGCCCTTGCTTCGGTTGATGAAGTCCTGCTCGGCCGTCTCGGCCGCCGCCGCGCTGTGGAAGCGCGCGGTAATTTCCTTGGCCAGCGCCACCTTGGCGTCCTTCGGGTTGCGCCCGGCCGCGATCTCGGCCTTCAGCGCCGCGATCTGCTCCAGCGACTGGAAGCTCAGCAGCGTGTACCAGCGCCACATCAGGTCGTCGGAAATCGACAGCACCTTGGCGAACATGGTGTTGGCGTCTTCGCTGATGCCGATGTAGTTGTTCTTGCTCTTGGACATCTTCTCGACGCCGTCGAGCCCTTCCAGCAGCGGCATGGTGAGGATGCACTGCGGCTCCTGGCCGTATTCCTGCTGGAGATGGCGCCCGACCAGCAGGTTGAACTTCTGGTCCGTGCCGCCCAGTTCGAGGTCGCTCTTGAGCGCCACCGAGTCGTAGCCCTGCATCAGCGGGTAGAGGAATTCGTGCACCGAGATCGACTGGCCGGCCTTGAAGCGCTTGTTGAAGTCGTCGCGCTCCATCATGCGGGCCACCGTGTACTTGGCGGCCAGCTGGATCATGCCGCGCGCGCCCAGCGGGTCGCTCCACTCGGAGTTGTAGCGGATCTCGGTCTTCTCGGGGTCCAGCACCAGGCTGGCCTGCTTGTAGTACGTCTGGGCGTTGGCCTCGATCTGCTCGCGGGTGAGCGGTGGGCGCGTGTTGTTGCGCCCGGAGGGGTCGCCGATGGTGCTGGTGAAGTCGCCGATCAGGAAGATCACCCGGTGGCCCAGGTCTTGCAGCTGCCGCATCTTGTTGAGCACCACCGTGTGGCCGATGTGGATGTCCGGCGCCGTCGGGTCCAGCCCCAGCTTGATGCGCAGGGGGGTTCCGGTGGCTTCCGAGCGCTGCAGCTTGCGCACCCACTCGTCCTGCGGCAGGAGCTCGTCAGCGCCCCGGAGGGATATTTCGAGCGCGCGTCCTACACTATTTGAGAGGGTATTGGATGTAACAGATTCGGCGTTCATGGGCTTTTTTAGCTGACTTTGGGGGTGCCGAAGCTATACTCAGCCCGACTTTTCAAGCGCCGAATTCTAAGCGGCGCTTCTTCCGCACCGTCTGCTGCCGCCCTGAACGTACTGGGCCTTGCTGCACGGTTTTGCAGAACCTGAGCTGGAATTCAAAGTTTGATCAACGGCATTCTTGCCGCCGAGGAGCTCCTTGCTTCTCGCGTGGCCTATACCTTCCGGACGTACCCCAAGCAGATCACCGCGGTCATCGCGGCCGCCCTGCTGAGCGCCGGTACTCTTGCGGTGGCATCGCTCGGCCCGGACGCGTCCGACCTCCCGGTGAAGCAGATCCTCGAAGCGACGGCACCCGTGTCTTTCGCCGACCAGGGCGCGTCGCTGGAAAACTTCAGCTTCACGCTGTTCCGCACCGACGTCACCCGTTCGAGCGACACGGCCGAGGCCCTGCTGAAGCGCCTGGGCATCGCCGACCCCGCCGCCACCGCCTTCGTGCGCGGCAGCGCCGACGCGCGCAACGCCCTGTTCTCGCGGGCCGGCCGCACCGTCACGGCCGAGGCCACGCAGGAAAACCAGCTCAAGAAGCTCAGCGCCCGCTGGATTCCAGACGGCGACGGCGGCTTCAAGCGCTTCGTCATCGAGCGCACGCCCACCGGCTTCGCCGGCGTGACCGAGCGCGACGCGCTCACCCCCGGCACGCGCCTGGCCAGCGGCACCATCCGCACCTCGCTGTTCGCCGCCACCGACGATTCGCGCATTCCCGATGCGGTGGCGAGCCAGCTGGCCGACATCTTCGCGGGCGACGTCGACGTGCGCGCCCTGCGCAAGGGCGACCGCTTTGCCGTGGTCTACGAGACCTTCGAAGCCGACGGGCAGGCACTGCGCAGCGGCCGCGTGCTCTCTGCCGAGTTCGAGAACAACGGCAGGATCCACCAGGCCGTCTGGTTCCAGCCCCCGGGCGCGAACCAGAAGGGCAGCTACTACCGCCCGAACGGCGACAGCCTGCGCAAGGCCTACCTGGCGACGCCGGTCGAGTTCTCGCGCGTGTCCAGCGGTTTCGCGATGCGCATGCACCCGATCCTGAACAGCTGGCGCCAGCACAACGGCATCGACTACGCGGCGCCCACGGGCACCTCGGTGCGTTCGGTCGGCGACGGCACGGTCGACTTTGCGGGCACGCAGAACGGCTACGGCAACATCATCATCATCAACCACCGCAACAACCAGCAGACGGCGTATGCGCACCTGAGCCGCATCGACGTCAAGACCGGCCAGAGCATCAGCCAGGGCCAGGCCATCGGCGCGGTGGGTTCCACGGGCTGGGCCACCGGCCCGCACCTGCACTTCGAATTCCGCGTGGGCGGCGTCTACCAGGACCCGGCTTCCATCGCGCAGGAAGGCGGCGCGCCGATCACCGCGGCGTTGCGTCCGGCCTTCGAGCGCATCGCCGTGGGTGCGCGCACCGAGCTGGCGGCGGCCTTCTCCGTCATTCAGGCCAGCGCCGACTGAGTTTTTTCAGCACCGATCCACGGATGGCCGCCGAACTTTTCATCGGCCTGATGTCGGGCACCTCGCTCGACGGCGTGGACGGCGTGCTCGCCGAGTTCTCCGGCGGCCGCATCGCGGTACAGGCCTACGCCACGGCCGGGTTTCCCGTCGCACTGCGCGCGGAACTGATGGCGCTGAACACGCCCGGCGACAACGAACTGCACCGCGCGGCCCTGGCCGGCAACGGGCTGGCCAGGGCCTATGCCGGCGTGGTCCAGCAGCTGCTGGCGGACAGCGGCATCGCCGCCGGGGCGATCACCGCCATCGGCGCGCACGGCCAGACCGTGCGCCACCGGCCGCTCGAGTTCGACGAGGTGGGCTACACGGTTCAGCTGAACAACCCCTCCCTGCTGGCCGAACTGACGGGCATCGACGTGGTCGGCGACTTCCGCACCCGCGACCTCGCCGCCGGCGGCCAGGGCGCGCCGCTGGTGCCGGCATTTCACCGCGCCCTGTTCGCCCGCCCGGACGAGAGCGTCGCGGTGCTGAACATCGGCGGCATCTCCAACCTGAGCCTGCTGCCGGCCGCCAACGCACCCGAGGGCGCCCTCGTGCGCGGCTTCGACTGCGGCCCGGGCAATGCGCTGATGGACCACTGGTGCCAGACCTACCAGGGCCAGCCTTTCGACCGCGGCGGCCAGTGGGCGGCCAGCGGACAGGTGCTGCCCGAGCTGCTCGCGCTGCTGCAGGCCGACGCGTACTTCGCCAAGGCACCGCCCAAGAGCACCGGGCGCGACCTGTTCAACCCGACCTGGCTGGCCGCACAGCTCGGCACCACGGCGATGGCCCCTGCCGATGTGCAGGCGACGCTGGCCGAATTGACTGCTCACGCTTGTGCAGCGGACCTGTTGCGCTACGGAAAAGAGAGCAGGCTGCTGATCGTCTGCGGCGGCGGAGCACTGAACGACCACCTGCTTGGGCGCCTGCGCGCGATGCTGCCCGACGTGGACGTGGTGGCGTCGACCGAGCACGGCCTGCCGCCCCAGCAGGTCGAGGCCGCAGCCTTTGCCTGGCTGGCGCGCGCCGCAATACGGCGCGAGCCGGGCAACCTCGCCAGCGTGACGGGCGCGCGCGGCGCGCGGGTGCTGGGCGCGATCTACCCCGCCTGAATCCGCGTCAGCCCTGGCCGGACACCTCCGGCTGTGCCGGGTGCGCCGCCCGCGATTCCGACGGCAGGTGCCAGAAGATCAACGCCGAGGCCACCGTGATCAGCCCCATGCTCGCGAAGGTTGCCTGGAAGGCGTCCAGCGTGTGCGCCGCAGAGTCGGAGCCGAAGATGCCGTTGTAGCCCGCCAGGGTCGCACCCGCGGCGGCCACGCCCAGGCTCATGGCCAGCATCTGCACCATCGACAGCAGGCTGTTGCCGCTGCTGGCCATGCTGCCGTCCAGGTCCTTCAGCGTGATGGTGTTCATGGCGGTGAACTGCAGCGAATTGACCGCGCCGAACGCCAGCAGCTGCAGCACGTGCAGCGCCATCGGCTGGCCCGGCGCCGTCAGGCCGAAGCTGGCCATGGTGCAGCCCACGAGGATGGTGTTGACCACCAGCACGCGGCGATAGCCGTGGCGCGTGATCAGCGGCGTGGCGAAGCGCTTCATGGCCATGCCAGCCAGCGCGATCGGCAGCATCATCAGCCCGGCGCGCACCGGCGAGTAGCCCATCGACACCTGCAGCAGCAGCGGCACCAGGAACGGCATGCAGCTGCTGCCCAGGCGCGAAAACAGGTTGCCGATGAGCCCGATGCTGAGCGTCTGCACATGGAACAGCGACGGTGCGAACAGCGGCTCGGGCGTGCGCGAGGCGCGCAGCCAATAGCCCGCGATGCTGGCGAAGCCGAAGATCAGCACCACCATCACGCCGCCCTGGCGCAGGCCCAGCTCGGAGACGCCGTCCAGCGCCAGCGAGATCGCCACCATGCCGAAGGCCAGCATGGCGTAGCCGACGCTGTCGAAGCGCTTCTGCACCGCGCCGCGCAGGTCGGGCATGTACTTGAGCGTGGCGAGGCAGCCCAGCAGCCCCACGGGCACGTTGATCAGGAAGATCCAGTGCCAGGAGGCGTACTGCACCAGCCAGCCGCCCAGCGTGGGGCCCAGCAAGGGACCTATGAGGCCCGGGATGGCCACGAAACTCATGGCCTGGAGGAACTCTCCGCGCGGCACCGTGCGCAGCAGCGCCAGGCGCCCCACGGGCAGCAGCAGCGCGCCGCCCAGGCCCTGCACCACGCGCGCCGCCACCAGTTGGCCCAGGCCGTGCGACAACGCGCACAGCACCGAACCGGCGGCGAACAGCACGATGGCGCAGAAGAAGATGCGCCGCGTGCCGAAGCGGTCGGCGATCCAGCCCGAGGCGGGAATCAGCATCGCCATCGTGAGCGCATAGGCCACCACCACCGACTGCATGCGCAGCGGGCTCTCGCCCAGGCTCGCGGCCATGGCCGGCAGCGCCGTGTTGATGATGGTCGCGTCCAGCGTCTGCATGAAGAAGCCGACGGCGACGAGCCACAGCAGGCTCTTGCGCACGGGATCTACAGGCGCGGGGGCGGTTTCAGCCTCGGAGGTCATGGGCAAGCGCAGAAAAAGAAGCGGGAACGAAAAAGCCGCCCGGAGGCGGCTTTCTGGGGAGGCTGGGTCAGCAGCATCCGGGCATCAGGCCGAGAAGCTCGATCCGCAGCCGCAGGTGCTGGTGGCGTTCGGGTTCTTGATGACGAACTGGGCGCCTTGCAGGTCTTCCTTGTAGTCGATCTCGGCACCCACCAGGTACTGGTAGCTCATGGCGTCGATCAGCAGGGACACGCCGTTCTTGGTCATGGTGGTGTCGTCTTCGTTCGTGATTTCATCGAACGTGAAACCGTACTGGAAGCCGGAGCAGCCGCCACCCTGGACGAACACGCGCAGCTTGAGGTCGGGGTTGCCTTCTTCGGCGATCAGGTCGGCCACCTTGGCTGCCGCACTGTCGGTGAAGACGATGGGCTCTGGCATCTGGGTCTGGATGTTTTCGGCTACGGCGCTCATGGGGTGATAACTCCTTGGGGCCGAACAAGCGGCCAATGGAACCAATGCTACTGCAATGCCGCAATTTCGGCAGGCGGGGTGTGGCGTGCACCCCAATGCAAGTGGGGTCGGATGCGTCGCGGGCAACGAAAAAGCCGCCCGAAGGCGGCCCTTGCATGGGAAAAGCCGCCGGAGGACGGCCCTCGCATTGAAAAAGCCGCCCGAGGACGGCCCTCGCATTGAAAAAGCCGCCCGAGGGCGGCTTTGTGTTCGCAGTGAACAGATCAGCGCTTGCTGAACTGCTTGCGACGACGGGCGGAGTGCAGACCGACCTTCTTACGTTCGACTTCACGCGCATCGCGCGTCACGAAGCCGGCTTGGCTCAGCACGGGCTTGAGCGTTGCGTCGTAGTCGATCAGCGCACGGGTGATGCCGTGGCGCGTGGCGCCGGCTTGACCCGATTCGCCGCCGCCGTTCACGTTGACCATCACGTCGAAAGCTTCGAGGTTGTTGGTCAGCGCGAGGGGCTGCTTGGCGATCATGATCGAGGTTTCACGGCCGAAGAACTCTTGGATGTCCTTGCCGTTGACCGTGATCTTGCCGGTGCCTTTTTTCAGAAACACACGGGCGACGCTGGATTTGCGACGGCCGGTGCCATTGTTCCATTCACCAATCATTCTCAAGGCTCCTTACAGTTCCAGCACTTTGGGCTGTTGGGCGGTATGCGGGTGCTCTGCGCCACCGTAGACCTTGAGTTTCTTGATCATCGCGTAGCCAAGCGGACCCTTGGGCAGCATGCCCTTGACGGCCTTTTCCAGGGCACGGCCCGGGAACTTGGATTGCATGTCGCGGAAGTTGGTGGCACTGATGCCGCCCGGGTAGCCCGAGTGACGGTAGTACACCTTGTCGATCGACTTGGCGCCGGTGACGCGCAGTTGCGCGGCATTGATGATGACGATGAAGTCACCGGTATCGACGTGAGGCGTGTAAATGGCCTTGTGTTTGCCGCGCAAACGGAGAGCAACTTCGCTGGCTACTCGTCCGAGGACCTTGTCGGTCGCGTCAATCACAAACCACTCGTGCGTCACGTCAGCGGGCTTGGCGCTGAACGTTTTGGTCATGAGTTTTTCTCTTGAAAAGAGGGTTTGGCGAGCCCTTTTCCACGGTCGGCGTTCCTCTGATGGGAATCTCTTAGGTGGGTGAACCCCGCACCGCAAAACGGTTCGGGAGACTTCGCCGCGGGGCTACAAAAACGCTGCGAAGCCCTCGATTATATAAAGAACGGCCTTGCGCTGGCAAATTTGCATATGCGCGCCCCAACACCGTTACCATTCCCACCCTATGTTCAGTTACCGCCACGCCTTCCATGCCGGCAACCACGCCGACGTGCTCAAGCACACGGTGTTGATTGCCACGCTCGATCACCTGCTTGAAAAAGAGGCAGCCCTGACGGTCGTCGACACCCACGCCGGCGCCGGCCTGTACCGCCTCGACGGCGACTATGCGGGCACCAGCGGCGAGGCTGCCGAAGGCATCCTGCGCCTTCTTTCAGGCAAGAAAGAGCCCACAACGCACGCGCCCGCTGCGAAGTCCGCTACCAAAAAGGTAGCGCCCGAGGCGCAAGCCCCGCTGGCCGACGCCATCGCCCGCTACCTGAGCGTGATCAGCGACTTCAACCCCAACGGCGGCGCACGCGTCTACCCCGGCTCGCCGTTCATCGTGCAGCACCTGCTGCGCGACCACGACAAGCTCAAGCTGTTCGAGCTGCACCCGACCGATTCGCGCACGCTGGACGCCAACATCGCCCAGCTCGAGGCCGGCCGGCAGATCGCCGTGATGAACGAGGACGGGTTCGGCAGCGCCACCAAATTCCTGCCGCCGCCCTCGCGCCGCGCGCTGGTGCTGATGGACCCGAGCTACGAGATGAAGACCGACTACGGCCGCGTGCTCGACTTCGCCGCCGAGGCGCTCAAGCGCTTCGCCACGGGCACCTACGCGGTCTGGTACCCGATCATTCCGCGCCCCGAGGCGCACGACCTGCCGCGCCGCCTGAAGACGATGACGACCAAGGCCGGCAAGTCGTGGCTGCACGCCACGCTGACGGTCAAGTCGAGCAAGATCACCAAGGACGCCGCCTCCGGCGAAACGCAGCGACCGGGCCTGCCGGCCAGCGGCATGTTCCTGATCAATCCGCCCTACACGCTCAAGCCGCTGCTCGCAGCGGCGCTGCCCCAGCTGGCGGAGCGCCTGGGACAGGACCGCAACGCCACCTTCTCGCTCGAGTCGGGCGGCTGAGCCCGAACCCCGCAGACTTCGTTCACTGAGTTATCTGCGCTGACGCGCCGGAACGAGCGCCTTGCGCCGCGCCGGCACCTGCACCCTGGCACGCTGCTGCGGCTCGGCCGCCGACGCCACCGGCGCCTGCGCATCCCCCGCCTCCACCGGCAAGCCACCGCAACGCATGCCGTCGTGGTCCACCACGGTCAGTGCCACCTGCTTGATGCCCAGGCCGGTCAGGCCGATGCGGTCGGCCGCGGCGCGGCTCAGGTCGATCACACGGCCCATCGCATAGGGGCCGCGGTCGTTGATGCGCACCAGCACCTCGCTGCCGTTGACGAGGCTGCGCACGCACACGCGCGTATTGAAAGGCAGGGTCTTGTGCGCCGCCGTCATGGCGGTCATGTCGAAGCGCTCGCCGCTGGCGGTCTTGCGCTGATGGAACTGGATGCCGTACCACGAGGCGCCGCCGCGCTCGAAGATGTCGCGCGGTCCGGCGTCGCCGGGCACGCCGTCGTCCGGCGTCAATTCGTCAGCGCCAGAGACGGCGAGGTCGTAGCGCACCGACGGCACGTTGGAGCGTGGCGCGGCACCGGGCGGCACCGCCAGCGCGCGCGGCAGCGGTTGCAGCTTGCCGCCCTCGGCGTCCGTGGCCGGCGGCATGGCGCAGCCGGCGAGCGCACAGCTCGCCGCCACGAAGACGAGGCGAAGCGCCCCGCGCAACGAGGCGGCCGCGCCTGCCGCGCCCCCTCTCAATCGAGGCGCTCCAGCACAGCCAGCGTCGCCGCCGACTGGTTCATCGTGTAGAAATGCAGCGCCGGCGCACCGCCGTCGCGCAGGCGCGTGCACAGGTCGGTCACCACGTCGAGGCCGAAGGCCTTGATCGACGCGGTGTCGTCGCCGTAGGCCTGCAGCCGCAGGCGCACCCAGCGCGGGATCTCGGCGCCGCAGGCGTCCGAGAAGCGCATGAGCTGCGTCGAACTCGTGATCGGCATGATGCCCGGCACGATCGGCGTGTCGATGCCCAGCTTGCGGGCGTCGTCGACGAAGCGAAAGTACGCCTCGGGCGTGAAGAAGTACTGCGTGATCGCCGAATCGGCGCCGGCCTTCACCTTGGCGGCAAAGGCCTGCAGATCGGCTTCGGGCGAGCGGGCCTGCGGATGGATCTCGGGGTAGCAGGCCACCTCGATGTGGAAATCGCGGCCGGTTTCCTCGCGGATGAAGGCCACGAGGTCGCTCGCGTACTGGAATTCGCCGCCAATGCCATAGCCGCTGGGCAGGTCGCCGCGCAGCGCCACCAGGCGCTTCACGCCCATGGCCTTGAGCTCGCCGAGCTGCTCGCGCACCGTGGCGCGCGTGGCGCCGATGCACGAGAAGTGGCTCGCGGCGTCCACGCCTTCGGACAGGATCTCCTGCACCGCACCGAAGGTGCCGTGGTGCGTGGAGCCGCCCGCGCCGTAGGTGACCGAGCAGAACTGCGGCTTGCGCACATACAGCTGCTGGCGCGCGGCGCGCAGCTTGACCGCGCCTTCGGGCGTCTTGGTCGGGAAGAATTCGAAACTCAGCGGAAGGCGCACCTGCGTCTCCTTAGGAACCGTCGCTCGCCTTGGCAGCGCGCACGGCATGAATGAAAAACTCGCGGTTGCCGTCGCCCCCGGCGATCGGGCTGTCGAACCAGCGCAGCACACGCAGATCGAGTGCCTCGCAGGCGTCGTGCAGGCGTTTCTCGACCACCGGATACATCGATTCGTCGCGCACGATGCCGCCCTTGCCGACCTGGCCGGGCTGCAGTTCGAACTGCGGCTTGACCAGCATCAGCAACTGGCCGTCGTCGGCCAGGAACTCGACCACGGCAGGCAGCACCAGCGTGAGCGAAATGAACGACAGGTCGCCGACGATCAGGTCAAAACGCGGATCGGCGGGCTGCTCGGACGCCTCGGGCTCTGCGTCCTCGTCACCGTCTTCATGCAGGTCGTCCGCCGACAGCGCACGCGCATTGACACCCTCGATGGCCACCACGCGCGCGTCCTCGCGCAACTTCGCATGCAGCTGCCCGTGGCCGACGTCGACGCCGACCACCTTCGCAGCGCCGCGCTGCAGCAGGCAATCGGTGAAGCCGCCGGTCGACTGGCCCACGTCGAGGCACAGCTTGCCGGCCGGGTCGACGCCGCTCACCGCGAGCGCGCCTTCGAGCTTGAGCCCGCCGCGCGACACATACCGGGCCTCGGCCGCATCGGCGAGCTCGAGCTCGGCCGATTCGGGCACTTCGTCCTTGTTCTTGACGACCGGGCGCCACGCGTCGCTCGTGCCCGCGTCGCGCCAGCGCATGCCGCCGGCAATGAGCCGCACGGCCTGCGAACGCGACGCGGCCATGCCGCGCTCCACCAACAGTTGATCAGCGCGCATGAGCGAAGCGCCGGGCCGCCCCAAGCAAGCTCGCACCGCAGTGCGAAGCACGGAGGTTTTTCATTGCGCTATCAATAACGGTACGTGTCGGGCTTGTACGGGCCGTTCTTGCTCACGCCGATGTAGGCGGCCTGCGAGTCGGTCAGCTCGGTCAGCATGGCGCCGACCTTCTTCAGGTGCAGGCGCGCCACCTTTTCGTCGAGGTGCTTGGGCAGCACGTAGACCTTGCCGGCTTCATAGGCGTCGGGCTTGGTGAACAGCTCGATCTGGGCGATGGTCTGGTTGGCGAACGACGACGACATCACGAAGCTCGGGTGGCCCGTGCCGCAGCCCAGGTTCACCAGGCGGCCCTTGGCCAGCAGGATGATCTTCTTGCCGTCCGGGAAGGTGATGTGGTCGACCTGCGGCTTGATTTCTTCCCACTCGTACTTCTCGATCGACGCGACGTCGATCTCGTTGTCGAAGTGGCCGATGTTGCAGACGATGGCCTGGTCCTTCATGGCGGCCATGGTGTCGTGCGTGATGACGTCCTTGTTGCCGGTGGTGGTCACGAAGATGTCGGCCTTGTCGGCGGCGTACTCCATGGTCACGACCTTGTAGCCTTCCATGGCGGCCTGCAGGGCGTTGATCGGGTCGATCTCGGTCACCCACACCTGGGCGCTCAGTGCGCGCAGTGCCTGGGCCGAGCCCTTGCCCACGTCGCCGTAGCCGGCCACGCAGGCCACCTTGCCGGCGATCATCACGTCGGTCGCGCGCTTGATGCCGTCCACCAGCGATTCGCGGCAGCCGTACAGGTTGTCGAACTTGCTCTTGGTGACCGAGTCGTTCACGTTGATGGCGCGGAACTGCAGCGTGCCCTTGGCGGACATCTCGTTCAGGCGGTGCACGCCGGTGGTCGTTTCCTCGGTCACGCCGATGATCTCGGCGGCCTTGCGGGTGTACCAGGTGCCGTCCACGGCCAGCTTGGCCTTGATGGCGGCGTAGAGGATGCGTTCTTCTTCGCTGGTCGGGTTGGCGAGCACGCCCAGGTCCTTCTCGGCGCGCTGGCCCAGGTGCATCAGCAGCGTGGCGTCGCCGCCGTCGTCCAGGATCATGTTCGGGCCTTCGCCCTTCGAACCCTTGGGGCCGAAGTCGAAGATGGCGTGGGTGTAGTCCCAGTAGTCCTTGAGCGACTCGCCCTTGATGGCGAACACCGGCGTGCCGGCGGCGGCGATGGCGGCGGCGGCGTGGTCCTGCGTCGAGAAGATGTTGCACGAGGCCCAGCGCACTTCGGCGCCCAGGGCTTGCAGCGTCTCGATCAGCACGGCCGTCTGGATGGTCATGTGGATCGAACCCGTGATGCGCGCGCCCTTGAGCGGCTGCGCCTTGGAGAACTCTTCACGGATGGCCATCAGGCCGGGCATTTCGGTTTCCGCGATGCGGATTTCCTTGCGGCCCCAGGCGGCGAGGGACAGGTCGGCAATCGCCTGGTCGGCGGTGGACACGGGGGTGGGCTTGAGAACAGCGCTCATGAGAACTCCAAAACTGGTTTGAAAGATGCCACTGCGTTCGGGGGTCTGACGGAAAAAGGACTCACCGCGAGAACAGCGGATGAGCGTGGTTGCGATGTGGTCCGAGCCTCACGCCTGACGGCGCTGCAACGCTCCTCGGAACGGCGGATTGTAGACGCGGCGCCCGGGCCCGCCAATCGCTCGGGTATCCCACATCACGGAAAGCGCGTTCTGCCGCACAGGCGTACATTGGTTCGCACCCAACCACGGAAGCCCCCGCCCATGTCGCTCACGCACTCCAGAATCCCCTCGGCCCTGCTTGCCGCAGCCGCACTCGTCGCCACGGCCAGCGTCCCGGTCCTTGCCGCCGCGCAGAACGCCGACCCGGTGCGCATCCGCGGCACCATCGTGCGCGTAGACGCCAAGACCCTCGTCGTTCAGGACCGCGGCGGCGAGGTCGTCAGCCTCGCACGCCCGGCCGACATGCCGGTGTCGGAGGTCTACCGCATCAAGCTGTCCGACATCAAGCGCGGCAGCTTCATCGGCACCGCCGCCATGCCGCAGCCCGACGGCACCCAGAAGGCGATCGAAGTGGTGGTGTTCCCCGAGGCCGCGCGCGGCACGGGTGAAGGCCACAGGCCTTGGGACCTGATGCCCGACAGCACGATGACCAACGCCACCGTCGCCGACCTGGCCGCGGCGCCGAAGTCGGTGCGCGGCGGGCAGCAGATGCGCCTGACCTACAAGGGCGGCGAGAAGACCGTCATCGTGCCGCCCGACGCTCCGGTGGTCACCTTCCGCCCCGGCACCGACGCACTGCTCGTGCCCGGCGCCAAGGTGATGGTGAATGCGCAGGAAAAGAACGGCACGCCCACGGCGCTGCGCGTCACGGCCGGGCGCGACGGCTTCGCGCCACCGATGTAAACGGCACGCGGGGCGGTCGCCCCGCATCCGAGGGAAACCCCGCAGGATTTTTTGTCCGGGCGACAGGCGCGGGCGGCCCTGTGCGGCGTATCGTGGCGTGGGACTCCGGCCGCAAGGCAGGTTCCAGCCACCCATCCGTTCACCCGACACAGGAGATTGCGCACCATGGCCACTGCCAAGAAAGCCGCCGCCAAGAAGACCCCCTCTAGCAGCGAGAGCACCGCCGGCGCGAAGCAGGCGATGCCGAACGCCGCGGACATGCTCAATCCGCTGAAGGGCATGGCCGACCGGCTGCAGAACCTCAACCTGACCGGCGGCGCCGGCAAGCTGCTGGACAGCGGCCGCAAGGACCTGCAGGCGGTCATGGAAGCCAACGAAAAGTCCTACCAGGGCCTGCAGACCGTGGTGCAGCGGCAGACCGAGATGATCAAGCACGCCATCACCGAATGGCAGAGCGCCGCCAAGGGCATGCCGGGCAAGGACCCGAAGGAAAACCTCGCCAAGCTCGACGAACTCGGCCGCCAGTCGTTCCAGCGCGCCATCGACGACATCAAGGAACTCGCCAACCTCGCGGCCAAGTCGCAGGCCGATGCGTTCGACGTGGTGCGCCAGCGCATCCAGTCCAACGTGGACGAAGTGACCAAGCTGCTGCAGCGCAAGTAAGCCGGAACCCGCCGCCATGCCCCCAGCAGCAGCCCCGCCACCGGTCGAGCGGCGCACGCGCGTCAACGGCATCGAACTCGCCTGGGACAGCTTCGGCGACCCGGCCGCCACGCCGCTGCTGCTGGTCATGGGCCTCGGCGCCCAGATGGTCGCCTGGGACGACGCGTTTTGCGCGCGGCTCGCCGAAGCCGGCCGCCATCGCGTGATCCGCTTCGACAACCGCGACATCGGCCACTCGAGCTACCTGACCGAGCTCGGCGTGCCCGACATCCAGCTGCTGATGCACCAGGCCATGGCCGGCCGGCCGCTGCAGGTGCCCTACACCCTGCGCGACATGGCCGGCGACTGCGTCGGGCTGCTCGACGCGCTGGGCATCGCGCGCGCCCACGTCGTGGGCGCCTCCATGGGCGGCGCCATCGGGCAGGAGCTGTGCATTCACCATGCGCACCGGATGCTGTCGTTCACCAGCATCATGTCGAGCACCGGCAACCCGGCCCTGCCGCCGCCCACGCCCGAGGCGATGGCGGTGCTGTTCGCGCCTTCGCCGACCACCTTCGAGGCCTACCTGCCGCACTACGCCAACGTGTGGCGCGTGCTGCGCGGTACAGCGGACTTTCCGCTCGACGAGGCGCGCGACACCGAGCGGGCCCAGCTCGTGTTCCTGCGCGGACTCAACCCGCCCGGCGTGGCGCGCCAGTTCGCAGCCATCCTGGCCTCGGGCAACCGCAAGCCCGCGCTGCACGACGTGCAGGTGCCCACGCTGGTGATCCACGGCGAGGCCGATCCATTGGTGCCGGTGGCCTGCGGCGTCGACGTGGCCGATGCGATTCCCGGCGCCAAGCTGCTGCGCATCGCGGGCATGGGCCATGCGCTGCCGATTCCGATGTGGCCGCAGATCGTCGACGCCATTGCCGCGCACACGGCGCGGCACCTGGACGCCTGAGGCACCCGTCACTCGGTCAGGGCGCGCCTCACGTCTTCCTGCAGGCTTCGCAGGTGCTCGCGCATGGCGGTGCGGGCGCGCTCGGCGTCCCGTGCGCGCAACGCGCGAACGATCTCGCCGTGCTCGTCGTGGTTCTCCGGCTGCCTGTGCAACGGGCTGTGCAGGCGGAACAGCCGCGCATTGACACGCAACTCTTCCACCAGCCGCGGAAACACCACGTTGCCGCTGGCCGTGGCGATCAGCAGGTGGAAACGGTCGTCGAAGTGCCAGTGCTCGGTCTCGGTGTGCTCGCCGGCATCGAGCGCCTGGATGTCGGTTTCGAGCGTGTCGATTTCGGCGTCGGTGATTTTTCCGACGGCCAGCGCGATGCCCTCGCATTCGATCACCTCGCGCGCACGCATGCAGTCGAAGTACTCCTTGGTTCCGAGCGCGCGCACGGCGTAGGAACGCGCGTCGCGCCGCACCAGCAGGCCCTCGCCCGCCAGCCGCACCAGCGCCTCGCGCATCGGCGTGCGCGAGATGCGCAGGTCTTCCGCCAGCCGCGCCTCCTGCAGCGGACTGCCGGCCGAGATCTGGCGGTCGAGGATCAGCGTGCGCAGCCGCTCGTAGGCCTGCTCGGCCAGGCTGGCGGAGCGCACCTCCAGGGGAGCGATCGTGATGGTGGCGGGCTGCGTGGGGCTGGGAAGGCTGGGCATGCGAAAAAGGGGGAAGGCCGCAAGGAAGGCTGCGAGAAAAGCCAAGGGGCCACAGGGGCGGCAGAGCTTATCAGGGCCGCCTCGCGGCGCTGCCCTGCAGGCTCAGAGCCATTTGTCCAGCGGATTGCCGTCGTTCGGCGCGCGCGGCCGAAGGCAAGGCAGGAACTGGCCCGAGCCGGGCTCGGCCAGGAATGCGCCGTCCTGCCACACCACGCGGCCGCGAGACACGGTCACGCCCGGCCACGCGCGCAGCGCCATGCCTTCGTAGGGCGTGTAGTCGACGGCATGGTGCAGCATGCTGTTGGTGAGCAGCTTTTCCTGGCCCGGGGCGAACACGTCCCAGACCACGAAGTCGGCGTCGCTGCCTACGGCGATGGTGCCCTTGCGCGGGTACAGCCCGTACAGCCGCGCCGGGTTGGTGGACGTGAGCTCGACGAAGCGGTGGATGTCGATGCGCCCCTTGAGCACGCCCTCGCTCATCAGCAGCGGCAAGCGCGTTTCCACGCCGGGAATGCCGTTCGGAATGCGGTCGAAGGACGCGTCGTCGCCGGCCACGCGCTTGCCGTCGGTGCCGCCCATGTTGAACGGCGCATGGTCGGACGAGAAGATGGTGAACAGCCCGCTCGACAGCCCGTTCCAGATGAACTGCTGGTTGGCCTTGTCGCGCGGCGGCGGGCTGCAGATGCAGCGCGCGCCGTGCATCGGATCGTCGGGGTCGATGCCCAGGTCCTCGGCGCTCAGGAACAGGTACTGCGGGCAGGTCTCCGCATGGATCGGCAGGCCGCGTCCGCGCGCCCAGTGGATCTGCTCGATCGCCTCGCGGCCCGAGACGTGGACGATCAGGATCGGCGTGTCGACCAGTTCGGCCAGCGCGATGGCCCGGTGCGTGGCCTCGCGCTCCACCGCCATCGGGCGCGAACTGCTGTGGTAGCGCGGCGCCGTGAGCCCCGCGTCGAGCAACTGCTCGGTGAGCCAGGCGATGCAGTCGCTGTTCTCGGCGTGGATCATGGTCATGGCGCCGTGCCGGCGCGCGGTGGCCAGGACCTCGATGATCTGGCGGTCGTCCAGCTTGAGATCGTCGTAGGTCATGTAGATCTTGAAGGAGGTGTAGCCCTTCTCGATCAATGCGGGCAGCTCGCGCTGCGTCACGTCGCGCGTGGCGTCGGCCACGATCAGGTGGAAGGCGTAGTCGATCACCGCCTTGCCCTCGGCGCGGCGGTGGTAGTCGTCCACCGCCTCCTGGATGCTGTGGCCCTTCTGCTGCGCGGCGAACGGCAGCACGGTGGTGGTGCCGCCGCAGGCCGCCGAACGCGTGCCGGAGAGAAAGTCGTCCGCGAAGCGCGAGCCGTCGCCCGTCGGCTGGTCGAAGTGGCAGTGGCCGTCCACGCCGCCCGGCGTGACGAGCCGGCCGGCCGCGTCGATTTCGCGGGCGGCGCTCGCGCCAAGGTCTTGCGCGATGGCGCAGATGCGCCCGTCGCGCACGCCGATGTCGGCGGTGTAGCGGTCGCCCGCGGTGGCGATGTCGGCGTTGCGCAGGATCAGGTCGTAGGTGCTCATGGGACTCTCGGGAGGGTGCGTCAGCGCTGCTCGAGCGCGGGGTCGGCAGGCACGACCGGCGCGCCCGCATTGCCGTAGGCGCGGCCGTAGTGGCGCTCGATGCGCCGCTGGATGAAGTCCCAGGCCGTGGTCATCAGCAGGTAATAGATGGCGGCGACCACGAACAGCTCGAGCACCATGAATTTTTCCTGGATCAGCACCTGGGTGCGGCGCAGCAGCTCTTCCATGGAGATCACCGAGGTGATCGACGTGGTCTTGAGCAGGCCGTTGATGCTGTTGCCCAGCGTCGGCACGATCAGGCGCATGGCTTGGGGCAGGACGACGTAGCGCATGGTCTGCGCGCTGCTGAAGCCGACGGCGCGGGCCGCGTTGGTCTGTCCGGCGGAAATCGACTGGATGCCGCCGCGCACGATCTCCGCCAGGTAGGCGGCCTCGTTGAGGATCAGGCCCAGCAGCGCCGACTCGACCACCGACAGCTTCAGGCCGAACTGGGGCAGGCCGGTGTAGATGATGATCAGCTGCACCAGCAGCGGCGTGCCGCGGAACACCCAGATGTAGAAGTGCGCGGGCCCCGCCACCCAGCTGCGGCTGGACAGCCGGGCCAGCGCCAGCGCGCAACCCACGACCAGCCCGCCCGCGATCGCCGCGAGCGTGAGCCACAGCGTGGTCACCGCGCCGCTGAGGATGTACGGATTGAACAGGTAGTCGAAGAACCCCGACCAGCTCCAGCCTTGTCCCATGAACGTTCCTTGGTGTGCTCGATGGCTGTGCCGTCGCGGCTCAGCCCGCCGGGCCCTTGACGGTGACGGCGCCGTCGACCGCCTTCACGCCGTACTGGTCGAACAGCTTCTGGAAGCTGCCGTCGGCCTTCATGTCGTTCATCGCCTTGGCCATGGCCGCAGCCAGGTCCTTGTTGCGGGCGGCCAGCGCCACCGGGGTGGGGAACAGGCCGTTCAGCACCCGGTCGAAGTCGCCGCGCTTCTGGTATTCGGCGCCGGTGGAGTCGATCGACAGGGCCACCTCGACCTGGCCGGCGCGCAGCGCCTGGAACGCCATGGCGAAGTTCTCGAAGGTGCGGATGGTCATGCCCTTCATGCCCTTGTCGGTGAGCGCCTTGTCGAGCTCGCGCGCCTTGCGCTCCTCGAAGCCGCCGAGCTCCACGCCGATGCTCTTGCCTGACAGGTCGTCCGTCCTGGCAATCTTCAGCGGGTTGCCCTTGGCCGTGCTGATGCTGATGGCCTGGTCTTCATAGATGAGCATCTGCATCAGCTTGGCGCGCTCTTCCGTGTAGAAGATGCCGGTGTTGATGACGTCCCAGCGGCCGGCCTGCAGGCCCGGGATCATGGCGGAGAACTCGATGCGCACGTACTCCGGCGTGAGGCACAGGCGCTTGGCGATGGCCTCGCCGAGTTCCACCCGCATGCCCTTGAGCGCGCCGGTCTGGTCAACGAACTGCATCGGCGGCAGGGTCGGGTTGACCGACATGGTCAGCGTGCCCTTCTTGACGAGGGCCGAGTCGGGCACGGGCGACTTGCACGCCTGCGCGTTCGCGGCGCCCGCGCAGAAGATGAAGAGTGCCGTTGCCGACGCGAGAGCGGGGAGCAGTTTCATGGGGTGGTCCTTCAGGAAATGAACGAGGCGACGAAAGGGAAAGGCAGGAACGAGATGCGGGGACACCGGCGCTCAGGCGCGGATCGAGTCCAGCAGTTCGAGGCGGGCCAGCTCGCGGCGCAGGTCCGCGGCGTCGGCCTCGGGCAGCGGCAGGCGGGGCGCGCGCGGCTTGCCGACCGGCAGGCCCATCATCGTCAGGCCGTCCTTGGAGGCCGCGACGTAGCGGTGGCCGCCGACCTGGCGCACGATCGGCAGCATCTGCTTGTAGAGCGCCAGCGCCGCTGGCATGTCGCGCTCGTCGGCCACCAGCTCGAACAGGCGCGCCGACATCCTGGGAATGAGGTTGGAGCACACGGCCACCCAGCCCTGCGCGCCGAGCCAGAACGACTCGTAGCCGAGGATGCCGGCGAACACCGTCATGCGGTCGCCGCACAGCTCGATGATGTCGCGCACGCGCGTGACCTCCAGCGTCGACTCCTTGATGTACTTGCAGTTGTCGATGCGCGAGAGGCGCGCCACCAGCTCGGGCTTGAGGTCGACGTTGGCCGTGGCCGGGTTGTTGTAGACCATGATCGGAATGCCGATGGCCTCGCCCACCTTGCGGTAGTGCGCGAACAGCTCGTCGTCGGTGGGCGTGCTGTAGTAGGGCGGAATGATCATGACGCCGTCGGCGCCCATCGTCTCGGCCTCGCGGCTCAGCCGCACGCACTCGTCGGTCCACTCCGCACCGGTGCCGATCAGCACGGGCACGCGTTTTGCTGCGGTGCTGATGCAGGTCTCGATCACCAACTGGCGCTCATCGGGCGTCAGCGACAGAAATTCCCCGGTGCTCCCCAGAGGAATCAGCCCGTGGATTCCCTCTTCGATTTGCCAGTCGACCAGCTTCTTCAGAGCGGGCACGTCCACGTGCAGGCCGTCTGCGGTCATGGGGGTGATGAGCACCGTGTAGGTGCCGCGGAACGCTGTCATGGGGCAGTCCTCGGGAAAATTCGGATGACGAAGTATACGTATACATGTAGTATACGTATACATTCAATCGCGTCAACGCGGTTTTCCGTTTTCCCTCGCACCTGCCCATGAGCGCCAGACTGACCCACCCTTCCATCACCCCGGCCGGGCGCCCCGTGCGCTTCTGGTACGACGGGCAGCCCGTGGAGGGCCTCGAAGGCGAAACCATCGCGGCGTCGCTGGCGGCTGGCGGCATCAAGGCCCTGCGCCATACCCGGGGCCGTGAGCGCCGGGGTCTCTATTGCGGCATGGGCGCATGTTTCGAGTGCCTGGTCATCGTCGACGGGCGCGCCAGCCAGCGCGCCTGCCTCACCAAGGTGGCAGAGGGGCAGCAGGTGCGCTCCGTCCAGCCGGCCGGCACGCTGGAAGACCCGCTGCAGCCGCTCGCCCCCGAGGCCGCAGCGCAACCCGCACGGCGGCAGGTCGACGTGCTGGTCGTCGGCGCGGGCCCGGCCGGGCTTTCGGCTGCGCTGGCCGCGCGCCGGGCCGGCGCCGACGTGCTGGTGCTCGACGAGCGCCTGGAACCGGGCGGCCAGTTCTACAAGCCGCTCGCGCCGTCGCACCGGGCGGCCACGCCGGCCGACCGCCAGTTCGCGCAGGGCCTGGCGCTGGCGCACGACGTCCACGCCGCGGGCGTCACGATCGTCCAGGGCGCGCAGGTGTGGGCCGCCTTCTCGCCGACCGAGGTCGCGGCGCTCATCGACAGGCGCGCCCATGTCATCGGCTGCCGCCAACTCGTGATCGCCTCCGGTGCCTACGAGCGCCCGGTGCCCTTTCCCGGCTGGACCCTACCGGGCGTGATGACCACCGGCGCTGGTCAGACGCTCGCTCGCGCCTACCGCGTCGCCCCGGGCCGCCGGGTAGTGATTGCGGGCAACGGGCCGCTCAACCTGCAGTTGGCGGCGGAACTGCTCGCGGGCGGCGCCGAGGTCGTCGCCGTGCTCGAATCGGCGCCCCGCCCCTCCCTGCGCCAATGGCGCCAGTTGCTCACTGCGGCGCGCACCGGCCCCGACCTGCTGCGCGACGGCTGGCGCTACCTGCGGCAGCTGCGTGCGCACGGGGTGCCGGTGCTGTGGGGCCACACGGTCGTGGAGGCCGAAGGCGAAGCCGAGGACACGGGCGCAGGCGCGAGCACAGGCGGACTGCGGTCCGTGCAGGTCGCGCGCATCGATGCCCGAGGACACGTGGTGGCGGGAACGGCGCGGCGCCTCGAGGCGGACACGCTGTGCCTGGGCTATGGCTTCATCCCCTCCACCGAACTCGCGCGCATGCTGGGCTGCGCGCACCGGCTGGCCCCGCGCCACCTGGGGCACCTTGCGACCGTCACGCAGGAAGACGGCGCCACCAGCGTGGCCGGCGTGTACGTGGTGGGCGACGGCGCCGACCTGGGCGGCTCGCGCGTCGCCCTGGCGCGCGGCACACTGGCAGGCGAAGCCGCGGCGCGCAATCTCGGCCTGCGCGTTGCGGCATCCGCCGAGGCAACGGGCCAGTTGCACCGCGCCGAGTGCTTCCAGCAGGCCCTGTGGTCGCTCTACGCGCCCCCGCCTGTCACGCTGGCCGCGGTGCCCGACGACACGCTGCTGTGCCGCTGCGAGGAGATCAGCTTCGGCTCGGTGCGTGCGCAGATCCGCGCCGGCAGCGACACCCTGGCCGCGCTCAAGCGCAACACCCGCCTGGGCATGGGCCGCTGCCAGGCTCGCTACTGCGCCGCCACCGCGGGCCGGCTGGTGGCCGAGCTCACGGGCAGGCCGCCGGAGGTCGACCAGTACTTCGCCCCGCGCCCGCCGGCCAGGCCTGTGCCGGCCGGCGCACTCGGTTTCGAGAAACCCGAGTGGGGCGGCCACAAGCCGGCCATCACGCCCAATCTCGCGCGGCCCGTGGAGCACGCGCCCTTCGCGCCGGTGCGCACCGACGTGCTGGTGATCGGTGCCGGCGTGCTCGGCGCCTGCCTGGGCTACTACCTGTCGAAGGCTGGGCAGGACGTGACCGTGGTCGACCGCGACGACATCAACCTGCAGGCCTCCGGCGCCAATGCAGGCAGCCTGCACGTGCAGCTGCTGTCGTTCGACTTCGGCGCCAAGGCGCAGGAAGGCGGCGGCCCGGCGGCGGCCACATTGCCGCTCGGGCCGATGTCGGTGCGCCTGTGGCAGGAGATAGAAGCCGACTGCGGCGAAGACCTCGAGATCAAGATCACCGGCGGCCTCATGGTCGCCGACAGCGAGGCAGGCATGCGCTTCCTGGAGGCCAAGGCCGCGCTGGAGCGCCGCCACGGCATCGACGCGCAGGTGATTGACGGCGCCGACCTGCGGCGCCTGTCGCCAGCGCTGTCCGACGCGCTGCGGGGTGCCGAGCTCTGCCCCATGGAAGGAAAGATCAACCCGCTGCGCGCCACCTACGCGGTGGCACGGCGCGCGCAGCAGCAAGGCGCGCGAATGCTGCGCGGCTGCGACGTGCAGGCCATCGAGGCCCTGCCCGGCGACGGCGCGGGCTTCGTGGTGCGCACCTCGCGCGGCACCATCCATGCCGGGCGCATCGTCAACGCGAGCGGCGCCTGGTCGAGCGCCATCGGCCGCATGCTGGGCGTGACCATTCCCGTCAAGGGGGCGCCGCTGCAGATGATCGTGACGGAGCCCGCGCCGCCGCTGGTCGACCACCTGGTCGCCCATGCCGACCGGCACCTGAGCCTGAAGCAGGCAGCCAGTGGCGGCCTGATCGTCGGCGGCGGCTGGACGGCCGCCTTCCACGAGGACATGCGGCTGAACCGCGCCGAGCGCGACAGCATCGAAGGCAACCTCTGGGTCGCGCGCCACGTGCTGCCCGCCGTGAGCGGCCTGCACATGGTGCGCTGCTGGGCCGGCATGAACGTGAACATCGACGGCGCGCCGATCCTCGGCGAGGTGCCCGGCCGCCCCGGCTTCTACAACGCGGTGACCTCCAACGGCTACACCCTCGCGCCCGTCACCGCGCGGCTCGTTACCGACCTGGTCGTGCACGGGCGCACCGACATCGACATCTCCCCCTTTCTCATCGACCGTTTCCTCTGACAGCCATGACCGACACCGCCCTCCCCCGCGACACGCTGCGCCATTTCATCGACACCCACTTCGACGAGCAGGTGCGCACCCTGGCAGAGCTGGTGCGCTGCCCCTCCGACAACCCGCCCGGAGACTGCGCGCCGCATGCAGAGCTCACGGCCCGGCTGCTGGAGGCCATGGGCTTCGAGGTCGAGCGCCATGCGATACCGCCCGACTACGCGGCCGCGCACGGCATGCGCAGCGTGACCAACCTGATCGTGCGCGAGCGCTTCGGCGACGGCCCGGTGGTGGCCCTCAACGCACACGGCGACGTGGTGCCGCCGGGCGCGGGCTGGAGCGTCGACCCCTACGGCGGCGAAGTGCGCGACGGCTGGCTGTACGGCCGCGGCGCCGCGGTGTCGAAGTCGGACTTCACCACCTACGCCTTCGCGATGCGTGCGCTCAAGCACCTGGCGGCCTCGGGCACGCCGCTGGCCGGCACGGTCGAGCTGCACCTGACCTACGACGAGGAGACCGGCGGCGTCACCGGCCCCGGATGGATCCTGTCGAGGGGCCTGAGCCGGCCCGACTTCGTGCTGTCGGCCGCCTTCTCGCACCACGTCGTGGTGGCGCACAACGGCTGCCTGCACCTCGAGGTGACGGTGCGCGGCACCTCGGCGCACGCCGCCCGGCCCGACACCGGGCACGACGCGATCGAGGCCGCGGCCACGCTGCTGCCCGCGCTCTACCGCTACCGCGACGGCCTGGCCGGGCGCCCCTCGCTCACGCCGGGCATCACCCATCCCACGATGGTGGTGGGCCTGATCGGCGGCGGCATCAACACCAACGTGGTGGCCGACAAGCTGACCCTGCGCATCGACCGGCGCATCGTGCCCGAGGAGTCGCCCGAGGCCGTCGAGGCCGAATTGCGCGAGGTGATCGAGGCCGCCTGCCGCGCGCTGCCCGGCATCTCGGTGGAGATCCGCCAGATCCTGCTGGCGCGCCCCTTCGCGCCGGCGCCGGGCGCCGACGCCCTGGCGGCGTTGGTGTGCCGCGAGGCCAGCGAGGTGATGGGCAAGCCAGTGACGCCGATCGGCGTGCCGCTGTACACCGACGCGCGCCTGTACAGCGAAGCGGGCATTCCCACGGTGATGTACGGCGCCGGCCCCGAGTCGCTGCTCGAGGCCAACGGACACCGCGCCGACGAGCGCGTGCCGCTGGACGAGCTGCGCAAGGCCACCCGGGTGGTCGCCAACACCCTGCACCACCTGCTGACGCGCTGAACGGCGCCGGAGCCCGCCAATGATCGACATCAGCCATGTGACCAAGAGCTACGGCGCCTTCCAGGTGCTGACCGACTGCAACACCCAAATCCGCAAGGGCGAGGTGGTGGTGGTCTGCGGGCCTTCGGGCTCGGGCAAGTCCACGCTCATCAAGTGCGTGAACGCGCTGGAGCCCTTCCAGCAGGGCCGCATCACCGTGGACGGCGTGTCCGTCGGCGACCCGAAGACGGACCTGAACAGGCTGCGCGCCCGCGTCGGCATGGTGTTCCAGCACTTCGAGCTGTTTCCGCACCTGTCGATCGAGGAGAACCTGTCGATCGCGCAGCGCAAGGTGCTCAAGCGCTCGCCCGCCGAAGCCCGCGCCACCTCGATGGCGCTGCTGGAGCGCGTCGGCATGCACGCGCATGCGCACAAGTTCCCCAGCCAGCTGTCGGGCGGCCAGCAGCAGCGCGTGGCCATTGCCCGCGCGCTCGCCATGAACCCGGTGGCCATGCTGTTCGACGAACCCACCTCGGCGCTGGACCCGGAGATGGTCAACGAGGTGCTCGACGTGATGGTCGGCCTGGCGCGCGACGGCATGACGATGATGTGCGTCACCCACGAGATGGGCTTCGCGCGCAAGGTGGCGAACCGGGTGATCTTCATGGACCGGGGCTGCATCGTGGAGGACTGCCCCAAGGAGGAATTCTTCGGCAACCCCGCAGCGCGCTCGGACCGCGCGCAGCAGTTCCTGTCGAAGATCCTGCCGCACTGAACAGGCCACGGAAGCCGCCGCGGCGGGGAGGGTCGGGCGCGGCCTTCTAAAATCGCGGCATTCCCCCGCAGATTGCCCATCTTGTCTTTTCTTGCCGAAACCCGCCGCCGTCGCACCTTCGCGATCATTTCCCACCCTGACGCCGGCAAGACCACGCTGACCGAAAAGCTGCTGCTTTTCTCCGGCGCGATCCAGATCGCCGGCTCGGTGAAGGCGCGCAAGGCCTCGCGCCATGCCACCTCCGACTGGATGGAAATCGAAAAGCAGCGCGGCATCTCGGTGGCCTCCTCGGTCATGCAGATGCTGTACCGCGACCACGTCATCAACCTGCTCGACACGCCCGGCCACAAGGACTTCTCGGAAGACACCTACCGCGTGCTCACCGCCGTCGACTCGGCGCTGATGGTGATCGACGCGGCCAACGGCGTGGAAGCGCAGACGCGCCGGCTCATCGAGGTCTGCCGCCAGCGCGACACGCCCATCATCACCTTCGTCAACAAGATGGACCGCGAAGTGCGCGAGCCGCTGGACATCCTGGACGAAGTGGAGCGCGAACTCGGCATGCCCTGCGTGCCCATGACCTGGCCCGTGGGCCAGGGCAAGAGCTTCCGCGGGATCATGAACCTGCGCACGCACACCATGACGGTGTTCGAGTCGGGCAGCGAACGGCTGCCGCACGACTTCGAGACCATTCCGCTGACCGACCGCGAAACGCTGACCAAGCGCTTCGGCGCCGATTTCGAGAGCGCCATGGACAGCATGGAGCTGGCCACCGGCGCCTCGCCCAGCTGGGACCGCGAGGCCTTCCTGGCCGGCAAGCAGACGCCCGTGTTCTTCGGCTCCGGCGTGAACAACTTCGGTGTAATGGAAGTGCTGGACGCGCTGGTCGACCTGGCGCCCTCGCCGCAGTCGCGCACCAGCACCACGGTGGTCAACCGCCAGCCGGTCGTCAAGGAGATTCAGCCCGAGGACAAGGACTTCGCGGGCGTGGTCTTCAAGGTGCAGGCCAACATGGACGCCAACCACCGCGACCGCATCGCCTTCGTGCGCATGGCCTCGGGCAAGTACACGCCGGGCATGAAGCTCAAGGTGCAGCGCACCTCGAAGGAGCTCCGGCCCACCAGCGTCGTGACCTTCATGAGCCAGCGCCGCGAGGCGGTGGAAGAGGCCTACGCGGGCGACATCGTGGGTTTCACCACGCACGGCGGCGTGCAGCTGGGCGACACCATCACGGACGGCGCGAGCCTGCAGTTCACCGGGCTGCCGTTCTTCGCGCCCGAACTGTTCATGACCGTGATCCTGAAGAACCCGCTGCGCACCAAGCAGCTGCAGCAGGGGCTGGCGCAGCTCGGCGAAGAAGGCGCGATCCAGGTGTTCCGCCCCGAAGTCGGCGGCCCGATGCTGCTGGGCGCCGTCGGCCAGCTGCAGTTCGAAGTGGTGCAGCACCGCCTGAAGGCCGAGTACGACGCCGACGTGCGGCTCGAGGGCTGCCAGTACACGGGCGCGCGCTGGATCACGGCCGACACCCCGGCCGAGCTGCGCGAGTTCGTCAACGCCTACCCGGTGCGCATGGCCAAGGACGCGGCCGACACGCTGGCCTTCCTGTGCACCTCGCCGTACGACGTGCGGCTGGCGCAGGAGCGGTTTCCGAAGATCCACTTCCATCCGCTGCGCGAGCATGCGGGGTTGGCGCTGCAGAACGCCGGCTGACAGAGACTGGCGGGGCTCAGCTCCCCGTCGACGCGTAGTGGCGCAACCCGAAGCGCCACGCCCCGAAAGCCGCCGCGAGAAACACGAAGCCCGCGAGCGGCGACACCCAGCCCACCCACCCCGGCGCCCCCAGCGGATCGGCCTTGCCCAGGATCGCCAGCACCGGGTAATAGGCCACGCAGGCCAGCGGCACGATGAAGGTCAGCACACGGCGAAACCACTGCGCGTACAGCGCCAGCGGGTACTGCGCCGCCTGCACGCCGCCGTAGGTAAGCACGTTGGCGATCTCCAGGCTTTCCACGGTCCAGAACGACAACGTGCCCTGCAGCACCAGGATGCCGAGGAACAACGCCACGCCGCCGGCCAGTGCAAACAGCGCGATGGCCACCGCGCCGGGCGACCACACCACGCCCGCCTGCACCGTGCCGAAGGCCATCACCGCAACGCCTTGCAGCAGCCGGCCCGCGCGGCTGATGCGGAAGTCGTTGCCCATCAGTTGCAACGCCAGCGGACGTGGACGCAGCAGCAGCCGGTCGAACGCGCCGATGCGAAGGAACTCGGTGCCGAGCACGTCGAAGCCGCGTCCCAGCGCATCGGCAATGGCGAACATGCAGTTCACCAGGCCGTAGAACACGGCCACCTCGCCGAGGGTCCAGCCCTGCACTGCCCCGAAACGGTGGAACAGCGCCCACACGGCGACCACCTCGATGCCGGTCCCCAGGAACTGGCCCAAGGTCAGCATCAGCGCTGAAGCCGGGTAGCGCGCCTGGCCGCCGATGGAAGCCCGGACCAGCCTGAAGAAAAGAGGGAGCGTGCCCATCAGTTGCTTCGCATTGCGTTTCGAACAGGCGCCACTTCAGCCCCCTTGTATCTGAAGACTGCGCATGGTGCGACCCATGGCGAATCGACCCGCCGCGACCAGCACGACGATCCAGAAGCACTGCAGCCCCAGCCCGCCCAGCGCATGCCAGCCGCCCAGTTGCCCGAAATACAGCCGCGCCGGAATGTCCATCAGCCCGGCCAACGGCTGGACCAGCAGCGCGCCCTGCCAGGCGTCCGGCAGCAGCGCGAGCGGCAGCACGTTGCCCGACAACACGATGACCACGGGCGTCGCCACCGCGTTGATGCCGCGCTCGTTCAGCGCGGCCGTCATCGCCACGTTGAGCAGCATCACCATCGCCGTCGAGAGCAGCAGCGCGAGCGCGGCGGACAGCAGGAACGCGAGCCCCGCCGCCACGCCCGCGGGCGGCTGCCAGGACCATTCGTTCAGGCCGATCAGCGGCAAGGCGACAGCCGCGAACGCCGCCATCAACGCCACGCGCGGCAGCAGGCGCGCGGCGATCCAGCCGGCGCTGCGCGCGAACCACAACGCGTAGGCGTCCACCGGGCGCAGGCGGTCGTAGGCCACCGAGCCGGTGCGCACCGCCTGCGCCACTTCGGGGTCGCCCAGCCAGGGCAGCAACACGAGCAGCCCCTGGGCCAGCCATGTGTAGGTGATGGCCTGCGCGAGCGACATCGGCGAACCGGCGCCCGCGATGGCGGTGCCGCCATAGAACGCGGCGAACACCATCACCTTGATGCCGCCCCACCAGCACTGCGTGGCGAAGCCCGCGAGCGCGGCGGTGCGGTACTGCAGCATCTGCAGGAAGCGCGACGCGAAAGCCGCGAGGTAAGGGCGCGCGAGTTCGCGCAGGGTGGCCATGGTCACGCCTCGCCCGCGCCGTGCATGGCGTAGAACCGCGCGATGACCGCCTCGATCGCCAGGCCTTCCAGGCGAATGTCCTGCACCGCATGCGCGGCCGCGATGCGCGCGATCAGCGCGGGTGCCGTGGTCACCGCGGGGTCGAAGTCCAGCACCAGCGTCTGGCCGTCGCGCGAATGCACTTTGGCACCGTCCACCTGCAGGGGCAGCTCGGCGTCCTGTGCAAAGTCGACCACCAGCCGCCGCTCGGCCATCACCTGCGCGCGCAGGGCCTCCACCGGGCTGTCGGCCAGCACGCGCCCGTGGCCGATGATGATCACGCGCCGGGCCAGCGCCTCGATGTCGTGCATGTCGTGCGTGGTCAGCAGCACGGTGGTGCCGCGCTCCCGGTTGGCGCGGCGCACGAAGTCGCGCACGGCCAGCTTGGAGGGCGCATCGAGGCCGATGGTCGGCTCGTCGAGAAACAGGATGTCGGGCTCGTGCAGCAGCGCCGCCGCGATTTCCGCGCGCATGCGCTGGCCCAGCGACAGCTGGCGCACCGGCTGGTCGAGCACGCGCTCCAGGTGCAGCAGCGCGACCAGTTCGTCGCGCGTGCGGCGGTAGCGCTGCGGGTCCACCCGGTAGATGTCGCGCAGCAGGTCGAAGCCGTCGCCCACGGGCAGGTCCCACCACAGCTGCGTGCGCTGGCCGAAGACCACGCCGATGCGCGCCACGTGGCGCTCGCGGTTGGCGAAGGGGTCGCGCCCGTCGACCTCCACGCGACCGCCGTCGGGCCGCAGGATGCCCGCGAGTATCTTGATGGTGGTCGACTTGCCCGCGCCGTTCGGCCCGATGAAGCCGAGCAGTTCGCCGCGCTCGAGCGAGAACGACACGCCCGACAGCGCCTCCACCGTGCGATGGCGGCGGTGCACGAGCCCGCGCAACGCGCCCATCACGCCGGGGTCGCGCTCGGAAATTCGGTAGGTCTTGAGGAGGTGGTCGACGAGGATGTGGGGCATGGAAGGCGCCGCGCCGGCTTCGAACGCGCGGCGGGGGCGGGATGCTACCCGAAAGCGCCGGTAGGATCGCGGCTCCCTCCGGATTCCTTGCCATGTCTTCGCCTTCTTCCCTGTCTTCCTCGCCCTCATTGCCCACCCCGCCCCACCACCTCTTGCCCTTGACCCGGTGGGATGCGGCCGCACGCGGTGCTCTCGTCGGCGTGTTCACCGACATCGACGACACGCTGACCCACGACGGCGCGATCACGCCCGATGCGCTGCAGGCGCTCGCCGACCTGAAGGCCGCGGGCCTGTCCGTGGTGGCGATCACCGGCCGCCCCGTGGGCTGGAGCCTGCCGTTCGTGAACACCTGGCCGATCGACGCCATCGTGGCGGAGAACGGCGCGGTGGCATTGCTGCCCCGGGCCGACGGCCGCATCGAGAAGCGCTACCAGCAGGACGCGGCCACGCGCGCGGCCAACTTCGCGCGCATGCAGGCCGTGCTGGCGCGCATCGAGCGCGAGATTCCGGGCGCCGGCCGCGCCACCGACTCGCCGGGGCGCGAGACCGACATCGCCATCGACCACAGCGAGTTCGTGCAGCTGAGCGACGCCACCATCGCGCAGGTGGTCGCGCTGATGCGCGGCGAAGGCATGCACGCCACCGTGAGCAGCATCCACATCAACGGCTGGTACGGCGACAACGACAAGCTCGAAGGCGCGCGCTGGATCACGCGCGAGCTGTGGGACCGCACGCTCGACGACGAGATGGACCGCTGGGCCTACGTGGGCGACTCCACCAACGACCAGCTGATGTTCCGCAGCTTCGCGCACAGCATCGGCGTGGCGAACGTCGCGCGCTTCGTGCCGCAGCTGGAACACCTGCCGCGCTACGTGACGCTGGGCGAGCGCGGCACGGGGTTCGCCGAAGCGGCGCGCGCGATCCTGGCTACTCGCTGAGCGGCACTTCGCGCGCCGCGCGGCGCAGCCCCGCCCACTGGCGCCAGGTGCCGAAGGCCGCGATCAGCAACAGCACCGCCGCGTAGCCCTGTGCGGTGTTCAGCAAGCCCAGCGGCGCGACCAGGAAGCCCGCCAGCATCGCGGGCAGGCTGAACGCCAGGTAGCTCACCACGAAGATCGCCGCGAACAGTTCGCCGCGCTCGTGCGACTGCGCCAGCGGCGCCAGCGTTTGCACCAGCGCCGAGAACGCGCCGCCGAAGCCGATGCCCGCCACCGCCGTCCCGACGAAGAACAGCGCCAGCGAACGCGTGGCCAGGGACGCCAGCAGCAGCGCCAGCCCGAGCACCATGCTCGCCATGCCGAGCACGGCCGGGCGCGGCGCGGCGAAGCGCCCGAGCAACGTCGGCGCGATCGCGCCCACGCCCGACAGCACCGCCACCGTCAGCCCGTTGACCACGCCGTTGTCGACGCCGAACACATGCAGCATCAGCGAGGGCGCCAGCGACAGGAACAACCCGCCGAGCGCCCACACCGCGATGAGCACCGGCAACCCGCGCACGAACTCGGCACGCGCCTTCACGGGAATCGACACGCGCGGCACCAGCGAGGCCAGCGCGCCGGCGCGCGGCGTCACCGTTTCGGGCATCCACAGCACCACCACCGCCCCCAGCGCGAACACCGCGGCCAGGCCGCCGAACACCCACGTCACCGGCTGCACCGAGAACTTCACCGCCATGCCCGTCAGCAGCGCGCCCACGGCCAGCCCGGCCAGCGGCGACACGCTGGTGATCAGCGCGCCCAGCCGCTTGCGCGAGGCCGGTGCGGCCTCGACCACGGCCGCGCTCAGCGCCCCGCTCGCGATGCCCGTGGCCACGCCCTGCACCACCCGCGCGACGATGAGCCCGCCGATGTCGTGCGCCAGCAGGAAAAGCCCCATCGCCACCGCCTGGAGCACCAGCGCGGCCAGCACCACGGGACGGCGTCCGATGTGGTCGGACAGCGAACCGGCGACCAGCAGAGAAACCAGCAGCGCAATCGCATAGATCGCAAATGCCACGGTGAGCATCGACGAAGAGAAATGCCAGGCGTGCTGGAACACCACGAACAGCGGCGACGGCGCGCTGGCGGCGAAGAAGAAGGCGAACAGCACGGCGGCCAGCAGCGCGAAGGTCACGCCGGCCGGAAGGCGCCAGGGCTTGGCGCGCGCGGAGTTGGCCGCGGCGGCGGCTACGGCGGTGGCGAGTTCCGGGCAGGTGGACGGCATGGCTGGATCCTTAATGCAACTTTTTTTGCTTTTGTGATTCTAGACTTGAGAAGCACCTAAAGCAAATATCTTTGCGTTAAAGTCCGAAACATGAACGACGTCGTCCTGCCCACCCCCTCCAACAAGCGCCCCGGCGGCCGCAGCGCGCAAGTGCAGGCGCTGGTGCGCACAGCGCTCGAAGAACTCGTGGCCGAGCAGGGGCGCGACCGCGTCACCGTGCCGGCCGTGGCCGAGCGCGCGGGCGTCAGCGCGTCCAGCATCTACCGGCGCTGGGGCGACCTGCAGGGCTTGCTGGCGGAAACGGCCACGCACCGGCTGGACCCGAACCGGCCGCTGCCGAACACGGGTGCACTTCGCGCGGACCTGGAGGCCTGGGCACGCGAGCTCATCGAGCATCTGGCCAAGCCGTGCAACACCTCCCTGCTGAAAGCGGCGGCCGCGCTGGCCAATGCCGACTCGGACACCGATTGCCTGCGCAATCGCAGGAAGGAAGCGCTGACGATGGTGGAACAGGCGCGCGCCCGCGGGGAGCACGCGCCTCAGCCGCAGCAGGTGATCGACCACCTGATTGCGCCGATCGTGTTTCGGCTGGTGTTCGGGGGGGAGCCCGTGAAGGCTGAGCTGGCGGGGCGGCTGGTGGAGGAGTTGTTTGCGATCTCGGCCGAGGCCAGCGCCTGAAGGTGCCGCCGACGGTGGACATGTATAGAAACGGCCGGTTTTTATACATGTCTCACTCAACATGTTTAAAAAATAGAATTTTTTAAACATGAAGCGTGGGCAATTGCCGAATTCAGGAGCCCTTCGCCAACCCCAGCTTCTCGATCACCGCCTTCTCCTTCACCACCGTGTCCTGCGCGAACTTGGTGTACTGCGCCGAGCTCATGTAGTCCGGCAGCATGTCGTAGCGGCCGAGCGCGGCCACGTAGCTCGGCTCTTCCATCGCCTGCTTGAACGCGTCGTGCAGCTTCTTCACGACGTCGGGCGGGGTGCCCTTGGGCGCGCCGATGCCGAAGGGCGAGTTCTGCACGATGTCGTAGCCCAGCTCCTTCAGCGTGGGCGCGTCGGGGAACTTGGCCAGGCGCTTGTCGCCCCAGGTGTTCAGCACGCGCAGCTTGCCGGCCTCGACCTGCGGGGCGAAGCCGGTGCTGTCGGCGGCGGCCATCAACTGGCCGCTGACCACGGCGAGCATCAGGTCGGCGCTGCCCTTGTAGGGCACGTGCTGCAGCTCGATGCCTGCCTTCTGCGCGACGATTTCGGTCGTCAGGTGCGGGCTGGTGAGGTTGCCGGTCGAGCCGTAGGTCAGCTTGCCGGGGTTGGCCTTGGCGTACGCGACGAAGTCGGCCCAGGTCTTGAAGGGGCTGTTGGCCGGCACCACGATGCCGAAGGCATAGCCCGTCACGTTCAGCACGTACGTGATGTCCTTCAGCGGGTCCCAGTTGATCTTGGTGGTGTAGCCCAGGCGGAACACGCCCAGCGGGATCTGCGCGACGGTGTAGCCGTCGGGCTGCGAGGTCTGCAGCGCCTGCGCGGGCAGCGTGCCGCCGGCGCCGGGCTTGTTGTCGATGATCACCGGCTGGCCGAGGATCTTGCTCGCGTTGTCCGCGAGCTGGCGCATGGTGATGTCGGTCGGGCCGCCGGCCGGGAAGGCGATGACCAGCTTGATGGGCTTGGCGGGAAAAGCTTGAGCGAAAGCCGCCAGCGGGGAAACGAGACCGCACGCGGCGAGCGTGGCGGCACAGAGGAAAGAAGAGCGGCGCAGCATGGCTGACTGGATCCTGACTTGAAGAAGCGCCGATTGGGCCTCGCCGGTTCGGCAAAGGCAATCGGGGAGCCCCCGATTGCCCGCCAAAAACAAGGCCATTGGCCCCCCCCGGAGTCGCCTGCGCGTCAGCTACGCCTGCGCGAAGCCTTCCAGCACGTTCACCGCGTTGACGCCCACCTCGGCCACCGCGTAGCCACCCTCGAACACGAACACGGTGGGCAGGCCCGCGCGCGCGAGGTCTTCGCCCATGCGCAGGTAGTCGTCGCTCTTCAGCTTGAAGCCCGAGATCGGGTCGCCCTCGAAGGTGTCGACGCCCAGCGAGACGACCAGCGCGCCGGCCTTCACGGCCGCAATGCGCGCGAGCGCGGCCTTCAGCGCCGCGCGCCAGGCCGCGAAGTCGGTGCCGCGCGGCAGGGGCAGGTTGTGGTTGAAGCCCTCGCCCCGGCCCGCGCCGCGTTCGTCGGCGTGGCCCAGGTAGTACGGGTAGTCGGTCAGCGGGTCGCCGTGCAGGCTGGCGAAGTGCACGTCGTCGCGCTCGTAGAAGATGGCCTGCGTGCCGTTGCCGTGGTGGTAGTCCACGTCGAGCACGGCCACCCGCTCCACGCCCGCGTCGCGCAGCGCCTGCGCCGCGACGGCCGCATGGTTGATGAAGCAGTAGCCACCGAAGAAGTCGGCGCCCGCGTGGTGCCCCGGCGGCCGCGTGAGCGCAAAGGCCGCGCGCTCGCCGCCGGCCACGCGCTGAACCGCCGTCCACGCGCACGCCGCGCCGTGCCGCGCGGCCTGCCAGCTCCCGGCCGTCAGCGGCGTGCCCGCGTCGAAAGAGAACAGCCCCATGCGCGCCGGAAAGCTCCTGGGCAGCACGTCGGTGCGCATGCCGCGCGTGGGCCAATAGGAAGGCAGCGCATCGCGCGACACGTTGGCCGGGTCCAGCGCCACCCACTCCTCCCACGCATGCGCGATGAAGTCCAGGTACCGCGGCGCATGCACCTTGGCCAGCAGCGCCGCGTCGAAGGCATCGGGCAGCTGCAGCAGGCCGAGCCCCCGGCGCTCCAACTCATGCTTCACATGGTCGACGCGGGCAGGCACCTCGAAGCACGGCACGAGCTCGCCGCGGAACATCTCGACTTTGCCCTGGTGAAGAACGTGCTGGTCGTTGTAGATGGTGAGCATGAAGAAGTACGGCGGCGGTGATGAAGCCGGCCATCATGCCGCACGCCGCAGCACCGCCCGGCGCCTGCCCGAGGCCGTGAGGCCGAACAGGTCCTTCGGGTCGTCGAGCTCCGGCACCAGCGCAATCTGCTGGCCGATGCCGCGCTCGGTCGCCATGCGCTGGATGTAGCGCAGCGCCGTGTAGTCCTCCAGCGCGAAGCCGACCGAGTCGAACAGCGTGACCTGCCGCGGGCTCTCGCGGCCCGGCACTTCGCCCAGCAGCACGCGCCACAGTTCGTGCACCGGAAAGTCGGCCGCCACCTGCTGGATCTCGCCCTCCACGCGGGTCTGCGGCTCGTACTCGACGAACACGCGCGCCAGGGCCAGCACGTCGGGGTGCAGCTCGGTCTTGCCGGGCGAGTCGCCGCCCACGGCGTTGATGTGCATGCCGGGCTCGATCATCCCGGGCGTGAGCACGCTGGCATGGCCCTGGTAGGCGGTGACGGTGGTGACGATGTCGGCGCCGCGCACCGCGTCGGCCACGGAAGCGGCACGCACGATCTCCAGCGGCGTGCAGGCCGACAGGTGGCGCACCAGCTTGTCGGTGGCGTGCGGGTCGGTGTCGAACACGCGCACCTCCTCGATGCCCAGCAGCGCATGGAAAGCCAGCGCCTGGAACTCGCTCTGCGAGCCGTTGCCGATGAGCGCGAGGCTGCGCGAATCGGGCCGCGCCAGTGCCTTGGCGGCCATGGCCGACGTGGCGGCGGTGCGCAAGGCGGTGGTGAGCGTGAGCTCCGACAGCAGCACGGGGTAGCCCGTGTCCACCTCGGCCAGCACGCCGAATGCCATGACGGTGGGCAGCCCGACCGCGGTGTTGTGCGGGTGGCCGTTGACGTACTTGAAGGCGTAGGCGCCGTCGTCTGCCACGGGCATCAGCTCGATCACGCCCAGGTGCGAGTGGCTGGCCACGCGCGCCTTCTTGTCGAACTCGCGCCATCGCAGGAAATCGTCGCGCAGTGCGTCGGCCAGCGCCTCGAGGAATTGGGGAACGCCGGTCTCGTCCACCAGGCGGACCAGGCTGTGAACATCGATGAAGCGGGTCATGGCATGGCTCCTTGCGTAACCCTGCCGCGGCGCTTCATCCCCTCGCATGTTCACTCCACCATGGCTGATTCAGGATGCGCCTGCGCCAAGGGTCGAGCCCATTGTGCGCCTGCTTGCACCCTCGTGGAAACCCTTCGCGACACACCGCGGAACCGGTTTTTGCCGGGCCGCAGGTGTTGCGCCCGGCAGGGGGAAGGAGAAGCGACACGAAGTGCGCGCAGCCTGGGGGCGGGCCCTATCGCGCCAGCACTGGGGCAAGCGCTACGCCCGTATGCGTCCCAAGCCGCACCACCTCCTCCGGCGGCGCCGCGGCGACGATGCGCCCGCCCGCGTTGCCGCCGTCGGGACCCAGGTCGATGACCCAGTCGGCCTCGGCGATCACGTCGAGGTCGTGCTCGATCACCACCACGCTGTGGCCGCCGTTCACCAGCCGGTGCAGCACGTGGATCAGCTTCTCGACGTCGGCCATGTGCAGGCCCACGGTCGGCTCGTCGAGCACGTACAGCGTGTGCGGCGCCTTCTGGCCGCGGCGCGTGATGTCGTCGCGCACCTTGCTGAGCTCGGTCACCAGCTTGATGCGCTGCGCCTCGCCGCCCGACAGCGTGGGCGAGGGCTGCCCCAGCGTGAGGTAGCCCAGCCCAACATCCTTCAGCAGCTGCAGCGGGTGCGCGATGTTGGGCATGCTCGCGAAGAACTCGACGGCCTCGTCGACCTCCATCTTCAGCACGTCGCCGATGCTCTTGCCGCGCCAGCTCACGGCCAGCGTCTCGGGGTTGAAGCGCGCGCCATGGCACACCTCGCAGGGCACCTTCACGTCGGGCAGGAAGCTCATCTCGATGGTGCGCACGCCCGCGCCTTCGCAGCCCGGGCAGCGGCCTTCGCCGGTGTTGAAGCTGAAGCGCGCCGGGCCGTAGCCGCGCGCCTTGGCCTCGAGCGTGTCGGCGAAGAGCTTGCGGATGGTGTCCCAGAAGCCGATGTACGTGGCCGGGCAGCTGCGCGGCGTCTTGCCGATGGGCGTCTGGTCGACCTCGAGCACGCGGTCGATGACCTCGTAGCCGTCGACGCTGCTGCAGCCGGCCCACGCCGGGCGCTTGCCGGCGGCGTCCGCGTCGCGGCCCGCCTTGGTCATGCGCTGGACGACCACGGCCTGCACGTTGGCCAGCAGCACGTCGCGCGCGAGCGTCGACTTGCCCGAGCCGCTGACGCCGGTGACCACCACCAGGCGGTGCAGCGGCAGCGTGGCGGTCACGTCCTGCAGGTTGTGCAGGTCGGCGCCGTGCACGGTGAGCCACTCGCCGTTGTGCTCGGCCTGGGGGTCGGGCGCAGGCACCAGGCGTCGCGCCTGCAGCGGATGCCGGATGGCATCGCGCAGGTAGCGCCCGGTCTGCGAATCGGCGGCGTTCTGGATGTCGGCCACCGAGCCTTCGGCCACCAGCCGGCCGCCGCGCTTGCCCGCGCTCGGGCCGATGTCGATGATGTGGTCGGCGCGGCGGATGGTGTCTTCGTCGTGCTCCACCACCACCAGCGTGTTGCCCTTTTCGCCGAGCTTGTGCAGCGCGTTCAGCAGGATCTGGTTGTCGCGCGCATGCAGCCCGATGGTCGGCTCGTCGAGCACGTAGCACACGCCCTGCAGGTTGCTGCCCAGCTGCGCCGCCAGGCGGATGCGCTGCGCCTCGCCGCCGCTGAGCGTGGGCGCGCCACGGTCTAACGTCAGATAGCCCAGGCCCACTTCCTCGAGGAATTCGAGGCGGCTCTTGATCTCGGGCACCAGGTCGCGCGCGATCTCGGCCTCGCGGCCCGAGAGCGACAGCCCTTCGAACCACTGGCGCACCTCGGTCACGCTCATGCGCGCGAGCTGGGTGATGCCGATGCCACTCAGGCCGTCGGCCGGCGATGCGCCGAAACTCACGGCGCGTGCCGTGGCGTTGAGGCGCGTGCCCTGGCAGGTCGGGCAGGCGGTGTCGGCCAGGTCCTCGATCTCGGGTTCGGCGAACGTCTGCTCGCGGCCCTTGCTGTCGTCGTCGCGCACGGAGTCGTCGAACACCTTGCGCTGGTCCTTGCTGAGCTTCACGCCCGTGCCCACGCAGTCGGGGCACCAGCCGTGCTTGCTGTTGTAGCTGAACAGGCGCGGGTCGAGCTCGGCGTAGCTGGTGCTGCACACCGGGCAGGCGCGCAGCGTGGAGAACACCTGGACGCGGCCGATGCCCACCGCGGACACGCCGGCCATCATGGCGGCGCGCAGGCCGTCCAGGTCGCTCAGCACGTGCACCACGCCCTTGCCGTGTTCGAGCGCCTTGGTCAGCGCCTCGCGCAGCTCGGTTTCCTTCGAGGGCAGCACGTCGAGGCTGGCCACCGGCAGCTCGATGCTGTGCTCCTTGAAGCGGTCGATGCGCGGGAAGCCGGTGGTCGGCAGAAAGTCGCCGTCCACGCGCAGGTGGGTGAAGCCGCGCGGGCGCGCCCAGTCGGCCAGCTCGGTGTACACGCCCTTGCGGTTGCTCACCAGCGGCGCCAGCAGGCCGATGTGCTGGCCCTTGAAGTTGCGCATCAGCTGCGCGGCGATGCTGTCGGGCGTCTGCGGCTGCACGGCCGCGCCGTCGTGGATGCAGTGCTGGATGCCCAGCTTCACGTACAGCAGGCGCAGGAAGTGCCACACCTCGGTGGTGGTGCCCACCGTGCTCTTGCGGCCGCCGCGCGAGAGGCGCTGCTCGATGGCCACGGTCGGCGGAATGCCGTACACCGCGTCCACCTCGGGCCGGCCGGCCGGCTGCACGATGCTGCGCGCATAGGCGTTGAGCGATTCGAGGTAGCGGCGCTGCCCTTCGTTGAACAGGATGTCGAAGGCCAGCGTCGACTTGCCCGAGCCGCTCACGCCCGTCACCACGCTGAACTTGCCGCGCGGAATGTCCACGCTGAGGTTCTTCAGGTTGTGCTCGCGCGCGTTGACGATCTCGATGGCGTTGGCGCCCGGCGCCGTCTTGGCGTTGGCGATGTAGCGGCGCGCGGCGCGTTCGGCCACCTTGTAGGCGTCCGGGCCGATGGCCAGCTCGTAGTCGGCCAGCGCGGCACCGGTGAGCGAGGCGCGGTTCTCGCGCATCTGCTCGGGCGTGCCTTCGGCCACCACCTGCCCGCCGCCCTCGCCGCCTTCGGGGCCCAGGTCGATCAGCCAGTCGCTGGCGCGGATCACGTCGAGGTTGTGCTCGATGACGATCAGCGAATGCCCCGCGTCCAGCAGCTTGCGCAGCGCGCGCATGAGGCGCGCGATGTCGTCGAAGTGCAGGCCGGTGGTCGGTTCGTCGAACAAAAACAGCGTGCCCTTGCGCGCCAGCAGCTGCTTGCTCGACGTGGCGTTCTTCGCCGCTTCGGCCAGGAAGCCGGCGAGCTTCAGGCGCTGCGCCTCGCCGCCCGACAGCGTGGGCACGGGCTGGCCCAGCTTCACGTAGTCCAGGCCCACGTCGGAGATGGGCTGCAGCACGCGCAGCACGTCGCGGTCGGCGTCGAACACCGTGGCGGCTTCGGCCACGGTGAGGTCGAGCACGTCGGCCACGTTGTAGGTCTTGCCCTTGCGCTCCACGCGCACTTCGAGGATCTCGGGGCGGTAGCGCTTGCCGTCGCAGTCGGGGCAGCGCAGGTACACGTCCGACAAAAACTGCATCTCCACGTGCTCGAAGCCCGAGCCGCCGCAGGTCGGGCAGCGCCCGTCGCCGGAGTTGAAGCTGAACTTGCTGGCGGTGTAGCCGCGCTGGCGCGACAAGGCCGCGGTGGCGAAGATCTCGCGGATCGCGTCCCACGCGCCCACGTAGCTCGCGGGGTTGGAGCGCGCGGTCTTGCCGATGGGCGACTGGTCGACGAACACCACGTCACCGAGGTGGTCGGCGCCCAGCAGGCGGTCGTGCGCGCCGGGCGTTTCGGTGGCCTTGCCGAAGTGGCGCATCAGCGCGGGTGCCAGCACGTCCTGAATGAGCGTGGACTTGCCCGAGCCGCTGACGCCGGTGACGCACACCAGCCGCGCCAGCGGAAACTCGACCGTGACGTTCTTCAGGTTGTGCTCGCGCGCGCCTTCCAGGATGAGCCGGTGCGTGTTCTCGCTCACGAGCCGCTTGAAGCCCATGCCGATCTTCTTGCGCCCGCCCAGGTACTGGCCGGTGAGCGTGTCGGCGTCGCGCAGCTGGTCGGTGGTGCCGTCGAACACGATCTGCCCGCCGCGGATGCCGGGGCCCGGGCCCATGTCGATCACGCGGTCGGCCGCGAGCATCACGGCCGGGTCGTGCTCGACCACCACCAGCGTGTTGCCCGCATCGCGCAGGCGCAGCATGGCCTCGGTGATGCGGTTCATGTCGCGCGGATGCAGGCCGATGCTGGGCTCGTCAAGCACGAAGAGCGTGTTGACCAGCGAGGTGCCGAGCGCCGTCGTGAGGTTGATGCGCTGTACCTCGCCGCCGCTCAGCGTGCGGCTCTGGCGGTCCAGCGTGAGGTAGCCGATGCCGACGTCGTGCAGGTAGCGCAGGCGGGTGGTGATTTCCTCGAACAGCAGCTTCAGGGCCTGCGCCTCCCCTTGCCTTGCCCCTTCCCCCTCTGGGGGAAGGTTGGGATGGGGGCTCTCGGCCTCCACCACCGCCACAGCCTTCGTGGAGGCCGCCTGCCCCCACCCCTGCCCTCCCCCAGAGGGGGAGGGAGCCATTCCCTGACCCATGCGGTCGAAGAACCTCCGCAACCGCTCGATCGGCAACAGCATCAGGTCATGCAGGCACAACCCCGGCAGCGCCTCCAGCTGCGCCCGCGTCCACTTCGCGCCGGTCGGCATGAAGCGCTTCTCGGGCGGCAGCACCGCATCGGCGTCTTCCTTGCTGCCGATGCGCCAGATCAGGCTGTCGAGCTTCAGGCGCGCCCCGCTGCAGGTCGGGCACGGCGTGTAGCTGCGGTACTTCGACAGCAGCACGCGGATGTGCATCTTGTAGGCCTTGCTCTCCAGGTAGCCGAAGAAGCGCCGCACGCCGTACCACTGCTTGTTCCAGTTGCCTTCCTTGTAGTTGGGCGTGCCTTCGATCACCCAGTGCTTCTGCTCCTCGGTGAGCTTGTTCCACGGCGTGTCGCGCGGAATGCCGGCGGCCTCGGCGTGGCGCATGAGGTCGTCCTGCGCTTCTTTCCACGCGGGCGTCTGGATGGTCTTGATGGCGCCCGCGCGCAGCGTGAGCTTGTCGTTCGGAATCACCAGGCCCAGGTCGACGCCGATGACGCGGCCGAAGCCGCGGCAGGTGTCGCAGGCGCCCACGGCCGAATTGAACGAGAACATCGACGGGATCGGGTCGGCGTAGCGGATGTCGCTCTCGGGGCAGTGCAGGCCGGTCGAAAATTTCCACACGTCGGTGGGAGCGTTCTCCTCAGCGCCCGTGGCATGCACGGTGACGCGCCCGCTGCCACGCTTGAGCGCCACCTCGATGGCCTCGACCACGCGCGCGCGCTCGGCGCTGGACACGCGAAAACGGTCGGCTACCACGTCGAGCACCTTGCGCGGCCCGGTGGGCGTGGCCACCTCGCGCTCGGCCTGCACGCGCGTGAAGCCGCTGGCCGAGAGCCATTGCGTCACCTCGTCGGCCGTGGTGCTCGCGGGCAACTCGACCGGAAAGGTGACCACCAGCCGCGGGTCGCCCGCCGCCGCGGCGCGCTCGACGATCTGCGCATAGATGCTGTCGGGCGAGTCGTGCCGCACAGGCAGCGCCGTCTCGCGGTCGAACAGGTTGGCCGCGCGTGCGAACAGCAGCTTCAGGTGGTCGTTGAGCTCCGTCATCGTGCCGACGGTGGAGCGCGAGGAGCGCACCGGGTTGGTCTGGTCGATGGCGATGGCGGGCGGCACGCCCTCCACCCTGTCGACCGCCGGCTTGTCCATGCGGTCCAGGAACTGGCGCGCATAGGCGGAGAAGGTCTCCACATAGCGCCGCTGGCCTTCGGCATAGAGGGTGTCGAACACCAGGCTCGACTTGCCCGAGCCGCTGGGGCCGGTCACCACGGTCATCTCGCCGGTGCGGATGTCGAGGTCGAGGTTCTGGAGATTGTGCTGGCGCGCGCCGCGAATCCGGATGGAGCCCTGTGTCATGAATGCCTTGGGGGGTGGGGCAAACATTCTAGGGAGAGAGCCGTGACCGGCTTGTGCACTGCGTCACAAGCTTGGCCGTTTCGCAGGGGTTTCTCCGAATGGCGCGCAAGACACTTTAAGAAACAAATACGACGTTTCTTTGCATCTCTTAGCAACTGATCGTGTATTCCTTCGAAAGCCCCTCATGACAAAGACGCGCACGCTTTGCGCCGCTGCCCTGCTGGCATTGACGGCACTGGGCGCCTCGGCCCAGATCCTGATCGGCCAGACGGCCGGCATGACCGGCTCGGTGGCCGCGAGCGTGAACGAGACCATCGGCGGCGCGCAGCTGATCATCGACGCGGTCAACGCCCAGGGCGGCATCCACGGCGAGAAGATCGAGGTGATCCGCATGGACGACGCCTTCGACGTGAAGCGCGCCGGCGAGAACGCACGCGCGCTCATCGAGGACAAGAAGGTGCTCGCGCTCTTCATGAGCCGCGGCACGCCGCATTCGCAAGCCATCATCCCGTGGCTCGACAAGTACGACGTGGCGCTGATCGGCCCTTCCACCGGCGCCATGGTGCTGCACAAGCCGCTGCAGAGGCAGGTGTTCAACGTGCGCGCCACCTACCAGCGCGAGGCCGAGAAGGCGGTGCAGCACCTGCTGACCATCGGCCTCACGCGCATCGCGGTGGTGTATGTCACCGACTCCTTCGGCACCGACGCGCTCGAAGGCGCGATGACCGGCTTCACCAAGGGCAAGGCCAAGCCGACGGTGACCATTCCGGCCGACCGCGAGAAGCCGGACTACAAGGCCATCGTGCCGGCCATCCAGGAGGCCAATGCACAGGCGGTGGTGTGGATCGGCTCGGGCGTCGCGGTGGTCGACGGCATCAAGGCGCTGCGCGCCGCGGGCTCGGCGGCGCAGGTGGTCACGCTGTCGAACAACGCCTCGTCGGGCTTCATCAAGCAACTGGGCGAAGCGAGCAAGGGCGTCATCGTGACGCAGGTGTTCCCCAGCGAGCGCGCCGCGGGCCAGCCGATGGTGAAGGAGGCCTTGGCACTGGCGCAGGCCAAGGGCCAGGCCGAACTGTCGCCGGCCGCGCTGGAAGGCTTTGCATCGGCCAAGGTGCTGGTCGAGGCGCTGCGCCGCGCCGGCCCCAAGGCCACGCGCGCAAAGATGGTCGCCGCGCTCGAGAGCATCAGGAACTTCGACCTGGGCGGCGGGCTGGACGTGAGCTACTCGCCGCAGGACCACAGCGGCATCGACTTCGCGGACCTGTCGATCATCAGCGACGGGCGCTTCAAGCGCTGAGCCCCCGCTGTCGAGCATTGAAGGGCCTTCAGGCAAGGCCCGGCTCGCCGGAGAAGAACAAGCGCGCGTTCTCCTCGAGACCGCCTTACTTCGGCGCCGCCGCAGGCGCTGGCTCGTGCGTGGCCGCGTCGCCCCCATGCTTCTCGCCCGACATGTCGACCTTGTCACCGGCCTTCGAGATCACGTACAGGGCAAGGGCGGCGAAGATGACGAAGCCGACGACGATTTTCCACATGGGTGTTGTCTCCTGGGGGATGGTTGACGAATTGAAAGGCTCAAGAAAAAGGCCTCATGCGCGTGGCATGAAGCCTCTTTGTGGAGCGGAGGACCCGTGCCCTCCTCTTCAGCGCGCGATCGATCAGTCGTTCGCGTAGATGTCCACGTCCTTGGTCTCGCGGATGAACAGCGTGCCGATCACCAGCGTGATGCCCGCGATGATGATCGGGTACCACAGGCCGTTGTACATGTTGCCGGTGGAGGCCACGATGGCGAAGGCCGTGGTCGGCAGCAGTCCGCCGAACCAGCCGTTGCCGATGTGGTACGGCAGGCTCATCGAGGTGTAGCGGATGCGGGTGGGGAACATCTCGACCAGCATCGCTGCGATCGGGCCGTAGACCATCGTCACCAGCAGCACCAGCCAGAACAGCAGCAGCACGGTCAGCAGCTTGTTGATCTTGGCGGGGTCGGCCTTCGCCGGGTAGCCAGCAATCTTCAGGTCTTCGGCCACGCCCTTCTTGAAGGCGGCGATTTCCTTGGCGGAGTTCTCGTCGAACTTGAGGTTCACGACGTTGCCGACGGGCGCCTCGACCGTCTTGTCGCCGATCTTCACGACCGCCTTCGAACCCGGCGCGCCGGCCACGTTCTCATAGCTCACCGAGTTCTGCACCAGGTAGCGCTTGGCGATGTCGCAGGAACTGCGGAAGTCGATCTCGCGGGCCACCGGGTTGCCCTGGAACGAGCACGACGCCGGGTCTGCCGTCACCGTGACGCCGGCCGTGGCCTGTGCACGGGCCAGGTCGGGGTTGGCGGCTTCGGTCAGCATCTTGAAGACCGGGAAGTAGGTGACCACGGCCAGCAGGCAGCCGGCCATGATGATCGGCTTGCGGCCGATCTTGTCGGACAGCGTCCCGAAGATCACGAAGAACGGCGTGCCCAGCAGCAGCGCCGCGGCAATCATCAGGTTGGCCGTGGTCGCATCGACCTTCAGCTGGGCCGTCAGGAAGAACAGCGCGTAGAACTGGCCCGAGTACCAGACCACCGCCTGGCCGGCCGTGAGACCGACCAGCGCAAGAATGACGATCTTCAGGTTCTTCCACTCGCCGAAGGACTCGGCCAGGGGCGCCTTCGAGGTCTTGCCCTCGGCCTTCATCTTCTGGAAGGCGGGCGACTCCGACAGCGTCAGGCGGATCCACACCGAGATGCCCAGCAGCAGGATCGACACCAGGAACGGAATGCGCCAGCCCCAGTCGTTGAACACCGCTTCGCCCAGGCCTTCGCGCACGCCCAGGATGACCAGCAGGCTCAGGAACAGGCCGAGCGTGGCCGTGGTCTGGATCCACGAGGTGTAGGCACCGCGCTTGCCGTGCGGCGAGTGCTCGGCCACGTAGGTGGCGGCACCGCCGTACTCGCCGCCGAGCGCCAGGCCCTGCAGCATGCGCAGCGCGATCAGGATCACCGGCGCCGCGACGCCGATGGTCGCGTAGCTGGGCAGCAGGCCGACGATGAAGGTCGACAGGCCCATGATCAGGATCGTCACCAGGAAGGTGTACTTGCGCCCGATCATGTCGCCCAGGCGGCCGAACACGATGGCGCCGAACGGACGCACCAGGAAGCCCGCGGCGAACGCCAGCAGCGCGAAGATGAAGGCCGCGCCCGCATCCAGGCCGCTGAAGAACTGCTTGGCGATGATCGCGGCCAGCGAACCGTAGAGGTAGAAGTCGTACCACTCGAACACGGTGCCGAGCGAGGAGGCGAAGATGACTTTCTTCTCCTCCGCGGACATGGGCCGGGGTGCCGGATGCGGCACTCCCCGGGAATCTAGTGTGGCTGCCATGGGTCGTCTCCTGTGTGTATGCGTTCATGCGGCGCCCGGGTTCCGGGGCCGTGAGGCATTCTTGGAGGCGCGACTGACCCGAGCCTTTCGCGAAACTGAACCGACGCTTACGAATTAAGGTGAAACCCGCGCCGCGCGTTTCAGCCTGTAAGAAATCGAAACCCTTCGCGGGTTTGTACTCAGCCCTTGCTGCTGCGCAGCAAGGAGGGGCGCTGGTCGGCGTCGGTCCACGCCGGGCCGTCGAACCACGCATCGCCCGAGAGGTAGGCGCGCAGCATTGCCAGCCCGTCGAAACCCCAGAACAGCTTGCCGTCGACCACACAGGCCGGCGTACCGAACACACCGAGCTGCAGCGCCTCGTCGGTGTTGCGCTTGAGCAGGGCCTTGCTCTCGTCGCTGCCGGCTTCGCGCTTAGGTTTCAGTTGCGCGGTCAGCGCGGCCAGCCGGGTGGCATCGCCCGCTTCTTCGCCGCCGCGCCACACGTGGCGAAAGACGGTCTCGGCCACCAGGCGGCTCACGGTGCCGTCGTCGCTGGTCGACAGCGCCAGCCGCAGGTGCGCCAGCGGGTTGTAGGGGTGGGAGGCCGGCATCTCGATCGCGATGCCGTGCGTGTGGCCCAGCCAGAGCACGTGGCGGTAGGTCCAGCTGCGCTTGGACGGAATCTCCGCCGGGCCCAGTTGCCCGTGCTGCTTGAGCAGCGCGCCCAGCAGCACCGGCTTGTAGGCCACGCTGTAGCTCAGGCCCTGCAGCACCTCGGGCAGGTGCTCGAACGCGAGGTGCGCGTAGGGCGAGATGAAGTCGAGATAGAAGTCGATGTGCTTCATGCGTGGGTGTCTCCTGTGTCGCCTGGGTGGGCCGCATCGGCCGTCGAACGCCAGATGCCGGCCCTGGCCCGCAACTCGATGGCGCGCCACACATGGCGCCGCGTTTCGTCTTCCATCTTGCTCCAGCCCGCGATCTCGGGAATGGTGCGCAGGCAGCCTTCGCACAAGCCGCTGAGCTTGTCCATGCGGCACACCGACGTGCAGGGCGAAGGCACCGCATCGGCTGCGCCACGCACGGCCACGGCACGTTCGGCCAGCGTCTCGGCGTCGCCGAAATTCACACCACGTCCGCCACCGGCGCGCCGGTGAGGGTCTCGAGGTCTTGCGGGCGCAGCTGGAACACCGCGTGCGGATGGCCCGCGGCGGCCCATATGTCGTCGAAGCGGAACAGCTCGCGGTCGATCAGCACCACGGGCTTGGTCACATGCCCCACGGGCGACACGCCGCCGATGGTGAAGCCCGTGCGCGCCTTCACGAACTCGGCATCGGCGCGGCCGGTCTTGCCGACCAGCGCATCGACCTTCTTCTCGTCCACGCGCTTGTCGCCCGAGGTGATGACCAGCACGGCCGCCTCGTCGCTCTTGCGGCGGAAGATGATGCTCTTGGCGATCTGCCCGACGGCAATGCCGAGCGCGTCGGCGGCCTGCTGCGCGGTGCGGCAGGCGTCGTCGAGCATGCGTGGCGAATGGGGGTGTCCGGCGTCCTGCAGCACGCGGGCCACGCGCTGGACGCCTTCAGGAAGGGAATGGAGTTCGGAGCCGCACATCGCATCGAATCTATCAGGCGCTGCGCTTGAACAGGAACAGGAACGCGCCCATCGCCATCAGCACGCCGCCGAAGACGCGGTTCTGCGCGCGCCGGGCGCGCACGCTGCGCAGCACGCCTTGCAGCCGCGCGGCCAGCCAGGCGTAGCCGTGCATCACGGTCACGTCGACCATCACCGTCGTGGCCAGCAGCACCAGCAGCTGCAGCCACAACGGCCGCGTCGGCTGGATGAACTGGGGCAGCACGGCGGCCATGAACACGATGCCCTTGGGGTTGGTCACGTTGGTCAGGAAGCCGCGCAGCACACGCTGCGCCGCAGTGAGGTCGGGCTCGCGCACGGACACCGCTGCGCCGCCGTCCGCTTGCGCAGCGGCCGCGACAGGCGCTCGCCATTGCCGCCAGCCCAGCCACAGCAGGTAGCAGGCGCCGACCACCTTGATGACGGTGAACGCGGTGGCCGAGGCGGTGAGCACCGCGCCCACGCCCAGCCCGGCCACCAGCAGCACCACGGCCAGCCCCAGCTGCAGGCCGACGATGGTCGCCGTGGTGCGCCGCACGCCGTAGCTGAGCCCGTGGCTCATGCTGAGCACCGCGCCCGAACCGGGCGATACCGCGATGACGCAACTGGCCACCAGGAACGCAAGCCAGACATTCAGGTCCATGCTTCAACCGGCCCGCTTGGTGCGGATCGCCTTCGACGCGCGCGAGTTCGGTTCGCGGCCCAGCGCCTCGCTGATGTACACGCCCGCGTCGATCAGCTTGTCCAGGTCGATGCCGGTCTCGATGCCCATGCCCTGCAGCATGTAGACCACGTCTTCGGTTGCCACGTTGCCCGTCGCGCCCTTGGCGTAGGGGCAGCCGCCCAGGCCGGCCGAGGACGACTGGAAGTTCCACACGCCCAGTTCGAGCGCCGCCAGCGTGTTGACCAGCGCCTGCCCGTAGGTGTCGTGAAAGTGGCCGGAAATGGCGTCGACCTCGAAGTGCGCCAGCGTGGCCTCCATCGCCCCGCGCACCTTGTGCGGCGTGCCCACGCCGATGGTGTCGGCCACGTCCACGCGCTGCACGCCGATGCCTTTCATCAACTGCGCGAGGTAGCCGACCTTCGCCGGCGCGATCTCGCCTTCATAGGGACAACCCACGGTGCACGACATGGCACCGCGCACACGAATGCCCTTCTCGCGCGCCGCGGCCACCACGGGCGCGAAGCGCTCGATGCTCTCGGCAATCGAGCAGTTGATGTTCTTCTGGCTGAAGGCTTCGCTGGCGGCGCCGAACACCACGATCTCGTCGGGCCACTCCTCGCGCGGCGCGGCGATGGCGGCCTCGAAGCCCTTCATGTTGGGCGTGAGCACCGAGTAGAGAACGCCGGCCTTGCGCTGGATGCCGTGCATCACCTGGGCGTTGTCCGCCATCTGCGGCACCCACTTGGGCGACACGAAGCTGGTGACCTCGATTTCCTTGAGCCCGGCGTCCTGCAGGCGGTGCACGAGGCCGATCTTGACTTCGGCGGAGACGGGTTGCTTTTCGTTCTGCAGGCCGTCGCGCGGGCCGACGTCGACGAGTCTGACTTGGGTGGGGAGCTTCATGGCTGTTGTCTCTTGGCTGGTGGAAACGGCAGGAGCACGATTGTCCCCTCCCCGCACGCCCCATGCGCTGGCCGGGGCTTCGGCCATGGCGGTGTCCGGGCCAACTGGGTCAGTACGACCTGGGCAGCCCCAGCGCCTTCTCGGCGATGAAGTTCAGGATCATCTGCGGGCTCACCGGCGCAATGCGCGGTATGTAGCTCTCGCGCAGCAGCCGCTCCACGTGGTATTCCTTCGCATAGCCCATGCCGCCCAGCGTGAGCACGGCGTTCTGGCAGGCGTCGTGCGCCGCCTCGGCCGCCAGGTACTTGGCGGCGTTGGCCTCGATGCCGCAGGGCTCGCCCGCGTCGTATAGCGTGGCGGCCTTGAAGACCATCAGGTCGGCCGCCTCCAGGTTGGCCCAGGCGCGCGCCAGCGGGTGCGCCACGCCCTGGTTCTGGCCGATGGGCCGGCCGAACACCACGCGCTCCTGCGCGTACTGCGAGGCGATGCGCAGCGCCGCGCGGCCAATGCCGATGGCCTCCGCCGCGATCAATATGCGCTCGGGGTTCAGCCCGTGCAGGATGTATTCGAAGCCGCGCCCTTCCTCGCCGATGCGGTCTTCTTCAGGCACTTCGAGCCCGTCGATGAACAGCATGTTGGAGTCGACCGCCGCGCGGCCGAGCTTGTGGATCTCGCGCACCTCGACCTTGCTGCGGTCCAGCGGCGTGTAGAACAGCGTGAGCCCCTGCGTGGGCTTGTTCACCTGGTCCAGCGGCGTGGTGCGCGTGAGGATCAGCATGCGGTCGGCCACCTGCGCGGTCGAGATCCAGATCTTGCGGCCGTGCAGCAGATAGCCGCCGCCGGGCCGGCGCACCGCCTGTGTCTTCAGGCTGGTGGTGTCCAGGCCCGCGTCGGGTTCGGTCACGGCGAAGCAGGCCTTCTCGGTGCCGGCGATCAGCGGCGGCAGGAAGCGCTGGCGCTGCGCCTCGCTGCCGAACACCACCACCGGGTTGAGCCCGAAGATGTTCATGTGCACCGCCGACGCACCCGACATGCCGGCGCCCGACGCGCTGATGGCGCGCATCATCAGCGCCGCCTCGGTGATGCCGAGCCCCGCGCCGCCCTGCGCCTCGGGCATGGCGATGCCGAGCCAGCCGCTCTCGGCCACGGCGCGGTGGAACGCGTGCGGGAACACGGCGCGGTCGTCGTGGTCGCGCCAGTAGTCGGCGGGGAAGTCTTCGCACAGCCGTTCGATGGCCGCGACCAGCGAGCGCTGGTCTTCGTTCAGGGAGAAATTCATTCGCTGTCTTTCATTGGATCTGGCTGCAGCGTGACGCCGCGCGCGAGCATGCGTTCGATGGCCGCGTCGTCGTAGCCGGCTTCGCGCAGCAGCTCCACGCTCTGTTCGCCGATGCGCGGCGTGGGGCGGCGGATGGCCGTGGGCGTGGCGCTGTAGCGCCCGACCGGCGCGAGGGTGCGGATGCGGCCTTCGGTCGGGTGGTCGAACTCGGGAAAGAAATCGACCGCGCGCAGGTGCGGGTCGTCGAGCAGGCTCTCGGTGCTGTGCAGGCGGGCGACCGGAATGTCGGCCGCCGCCAGCGCGGCGAACCATGCGTCGCTGCTGCGCGTGGCCATCACCTCGGCCACGAACGCGTACACCGCGCCGATGTTCGCGGCGCGCGCGGTGTGCGTGCCGAACATCGGCGAGGCGCGCAGGTCGGGGCGGCCGATGACGTCGAAGAAGGACTGCCAGTGCTTGTCGTTGTAGATGAGCACGCTCAGGTAGCCGTCCGACGTGGCGTAGGGCTTGCGGTGCGGCGCGAGCAGGCGCGCGTAGCCGGTGGGGCCGAGCGGCGGCTCGAAGCTGTGGCCGCCGAGGTGGTCGCCCATGACGAACTGCGACAGCGCTTCGAACATGGGCACCTCCACGGCCTGGCCCTGGCCGGTGCGCTGCGCATGCAGCACGGCGGCAAGGAGGGCAATGGCGGCCTGCAGGCCCACGGCGCGGTCGGCCAGCGTGACGGGCGCGTAGCGCGGCGCGCTGCCGCTTTGCTGCGCGAACAGCGAGGCGATGCCTGCCGCCCCCTGGATCAGGTCGTCGTACGCGGGCTTGCCCGCATAGGGGCCTTCTTCGCCGTAGCCGAAGGCGCCGAGGTAGACGATCTTCGGGTTGACCGCGGCCACCGCGTCGTAGCCCAGGCCCAGCCGTGCCATCGCCTGCGGTCGTGTGTTGTAGATGAGCGCGTCGCACCCCGCCGCCAGCCGCAGGCAGGCCTCGCGGCCCTCGGGCTGCTTGAGGTCGAGCACGACGGATCGCTTGTTGCGGTTGAGGTGCATCGCCATCGCGCCCATGCCGGCATGGCGCATCGGGCCGACCGCGCGCAGGTTGTCGCCGGCGGGCGGCTCGACCTTGACGATGTCGGCGCCGAGGTCGCCCAGCGTCTGCGTGGCATAGGGCCCCATCACCACGGCCGTGAGGTCGAGGATGCGGATGCCTTGAAGAGGTCCGGTGGTGTTCATGTCTTGGTCTTCGCTCCTTCCCCCTCTGGGGGAAGGTTGGGATGGGGGCGAGCGGCGCCGGTGGAGGCCGTGCTTTTGCAACGGCCGCGTGCCCCCACCCCAGCCCTCCCCCAAAGGGGGAGGGAGAAACTCAAATTCGAGAGCCGATTCATGCGCGTCGGGTGCTCTGCGTAGTGGCTCCTTCCCCCCCTGGGGGAAGGCTGGGATGGGGGCGAGCGGCGCCGGTGGAGGCCGTGCTTTTGCAACGGCCGCGTGCCCCCACCCCAGCCCTCCCCCGGAAGGGGAGGGAGAAATTCAAATTCGAGAGCCGATTCATGCGTCGGG
>NZ_CEEDFC010000019.1:0-152830 GCF_979254005.1 Variovorax sp. AC103
TAATGATACGGCGACCACCGAGATCTACACGTGTGGCGCTTCGTCGGCAGCGTCAGATGTGTATAAGAGACAGGCCGAACACCTCGCGCACCGTGTCCGCCGTCGCGCCCAGGCTGGTGGCCTCCAGCGCCGTGCCCTGCGCGCCGCGCGTGCCCCAGCCGCGCGCATGCAGCTGCGCGCCGGGTTGCAGCTGCGCACCGTAGGCCGCGCCGACGTGCGGCGGGAAGCGCACGATGGTCTTGTCCGCCAGCACCACGCCGCGCACGTCACCGCGGTCGGTGTACAGCAGGCGCTCGATGCGTCCGCTCGCCGACAGGGCGCTGAGCGCGCCCGGCTCGCGCGGCGGCGGCGGGGCCATGCCGGGGGCCGGTGGCTGGTCGGTCAGGCTGCGGCCGTTGGCGGCGAGCGACTGCATGCGCACCACCGGCACGTTGGGCGCGCGCCAGCCGCTGACCTGCACCGTGTCGCCGGGCTTGAGCATCTGCATCACCGCGGCCGAGAGGTGCGGGGCAAAGGCGACCTGCGTGCCGTCGGCCAGCAGCAGGCCGTCGGCCTCGCCGTTGGGGTTGACCAGCCATTGCTGCACACGGCCGGTGGCGACCGTGCCCGCTTCGGGCGCAACAGGCGCGATGGGCGCGGCGGGCTGCATCGGGCCGCTGGCGCCGAGCGGCGCCGGGGGAACCGGGCCGCCCGGCGGGGGCGGTGGCACCTGGGCGAAGGCGGCGCCGCCCGCCAACAGGCAGGCGGCGGCGATGAAGGTGATGCGGGTTGTCATGGGTGGCTCCTTGTGGATGGGATGCCCAAAGACATCTCACACAACGTGCCAGCTCACGAACCCTTTGAAATCAACGACTTGCGTGCACAGGGCGGCGAGCGGCCGGATGATCCGCGGACACCGTGTGTCCGGTTTGCGGACACTCCGGCGTCAGTCGAGCCCGTACTGCGTCAGCTTGCGGTACAGCAGCTGGCGGTGAATGCCCAGCCGGCGCGCGGTCTCGGCGCGGTTGCCTTGGGTCTGCGCCAGGGCGTGGGTGATGAGCATGCGTTCGAGCCTCTCGACGGCGGCCGGCAGTTCGCCTTCGAGCCATTCGGCGGGGAGCGTGCCGCCCGCGTTGCCGTGCGGCGCGGCCCCCAGCCCGAGGGCCAGGTCGGCGCCGCCGATCACGCGGTGCCGCACCAGCGCATGGCAGCGCTCCATCACGTTGCGCAGCTCCCGCACGTTGCCCGGCCATGGGTGGCTCAGCAGCCGCTGCGCAGCCTCGGCCGACAGCGCATTCGGCGCATCCAGGGACCCCGACGAACCGTACCGCGCCGCGCGGCGCAGGAAGTGCTCCGCCAGCGGAATGATGTCGGCCAGCCGTTCGCGCAGCGGCGGCATGCGGATCGACAGCACGTCCAGCCGGTACAGCAGGTCTTCCCTGAAGCGCCCCTCGCGCACGGCGGCGGCCAGGTCGCGGTGCGTGGCGGCGACCACGCGCACATCGACCTTCACCGTCTTGTGGCTGCCCAGCGGCGTGACTTCCCCCTCCTGCAGCGCGCGCAGTATCTTGGCCTGCACGTCCAGCGCCATGTCGCCGATCTCGTCGAGCAGCAGCACGCCGCCGTCGGCCGCGCGAAAGCAGCCGGGGCGCTCGCCGGTGGCGCCGGTGAAGGCGCCGCGCACGTGGCCGAAGAGCTCGCTTTCGAGCAGTTCCTTCGGAATGGCCGAGCAATTGACGGCCACGAAGGGGCGTTCGGCGCGCGCCGAGTGGCGGTGCAGCGCGCGCGCCACCATTTCCTTGCCGGTGCCCGTTTCGCCGAGCACCAGCACCGGCATCGCGTTGGCGGCGGCCAGGCCGATGCGCTTGTGCACCTCGCGCATTGCGTGGCTCGGGCCGACCAGGTCGCTGCCGTCTTCCTCTTCGTCGCCCGGCGCCGCACCGGGCGACGATGCCGCCGCGTGCTGCTGCAGCGCGCGGCCGAGCACCTCGCGCACCGCCTCGCGGCTGACCGGCTTGGCCAGGTGGTCGAAGGCGCCCAGGCGCATCGCCTCGATGGTGTTGCCCGCGCTCGAGAACGCGGTGAGCACGATCACCGGCGGCAGCCGCGCCCGGCCTGCCAGCAGTGCCTGCATGGCCGCGAGCGTCTGCAGGCCGTCCATGCCGGGCATGCGGTGGTCGAGGAAGACAGCGTCGAAGCGCTGGCGGGCGAGCAGGTCCAGCGCTTCGGCGCCACCGGCCGCAGCGCTCACGTCGTGACCGAGGCCCTGCAGCGTTTCGGCCAGCGTGTCGCGAAAGGCGTCGTCGTCGTCGACGATCAGGAGATGCGCCATGGAAGCTCCAGTTCGAAGCGGGTGCCCGGTGTCAGCGGCACATGATGCAGGTCGCCGCCGTGCGCCAGCGCCACCTCGCGCGCCAGCGCCAGGCCCAGCCCGGTGCCGTCGGCCCGCCCGGTGGCGAAGGGCTCGAACAGGCTCGCCTGCAGCGACTCGGGCACGCCCGGCCCGTCGTCTTCCACGCGAATGGCCAGCGTGGGCGCCGCAGGTTGCAGGGCCGACAGCACCACGTGGCCGCCGCGCGGCGCATGGCGCACCGCGTTGTCGAGCAGGTTGTCCACCGCGCGCGCCAGATGCACGGGGTCGAACACCGCGCTGGCGGGCGTGCTGTGCTGCAGCGTCACCTGCACGCCGGCGGCATGGGCCTTGGGCGCCACGGCGGCCACGCGCTCGTCCAGCCAGCGGTGCAGCACCACCTCCGCCGGCGCCAGCGTCACCGGCTGCACCAGCGCCAGCAGGCTTTGCACCAGGCCGTCGAGCCGGTCGATCTGCCCGACGATGGCCTGCAGCGCGGCGCCCTGGCGTTCGGGCGTGGCGGCCAGCGCGTTCTCGGCCTTCAGTCGCATGGTGGCGATGGGGTTTCGGATTTCGTGCGCGATGCCACCCGTCATGCGGCCCAGCGCGGCCAGGCGCTGGTCGCGGCTGCGCTGCTGTGCGGCGGCGCGCAGGTGGGCGCGAGCCTCCTCGAAGCGCAGGCGGTAGCGGTTGAAGCCGTCGACGATGCGGTCGAGCTCGCGCACGCCGGTGCGCGGCAGCTCGGGCATGGCGCCGCCGTCGGCGTCGGCTTGCGCTTCGGCGTGCGCCAGGCGGTTTTCCAGGCGCTGCACATGGCGCAGCCCGCGCAGCAGGATGAAGCCCAGCCACAGGCCCGAGGCCAGCACCAGCAGCAGCAGCACGCCCAGGCCGGTGCGCAGGCTGCCCTGGGCGGCCAGCGCGCCGCCGTTGGTGCGGGTCATGGTCCATGCCGCCAGGTCTTTGCCCGGGGCGGCCAGCGGGCAGGCCGAGACGATCAGCGCCTCGCGGCTGCCGCGCACCACGTCGGTCTGCGGCTGCTGCGTGCGCGCGGCGAGCTGCGCCATCTCCACGATCAGCGGCTGCTCGGCCGCTGGCACGTCGCGCTTGACGCCGCTGCCCTCGTAGGTGGGGTAGGCATAGGCGAGCTGGCCGCCGGCCGCCTGCCACACGCCGCCCTCGACGTGCGGCGCCTCGATCAGCACCAGCTGCAGCAGCACCTGCAGCAGGTCGACCTGCGGCTTGGGCGGAGCGGGCACGGTGGCCGACTTGGCGTAGCGCGCCGCAATCGCCCGGCACGACTGTTCCGTGGCGCTGCGCCCCGCCGCCACCTGTGCGCCCGCGCTGCTGCGGTAGAGCGTGAGCATCACCACCGCCAGCGCGGCACACATGCCGAACAGCAGCACCCAGAAGAACAGCAACTGACCGCGCAGGGATTTCATTGGCCGCGATCCTGCCTTGTCCGGGGGCCGCGACGCGTCAGCCGGGGTCGCGTTCGCGCAATTCCCGCTTGAGCACCTTGCCGATCGCGCTGCGCGGCAGCTCGTCGATGAAGCTCAGCCGCGCCAGCCGCTGGGTCTTGCCGAGCTGGTCGTTGGTCCACTGCAGCAGGGTTTGTTCGGTGGTGGCGTCGCCGTCCTTGCGCACTACGTAGGCCACCGGCGTTTCGCCCCACTGCTCCGACGGCACGCCGATCACGGCCACGTCGGCCACCGCCGCGTGGCCGCGCAGCACGCCCTCGAGGTCGCTCGGGTAGATGTTGAAGCCGCCGCTGATGATCATGTCCTTCTTGCGGTCGAACAGCGTGAGGAAGCCGTCGGCATCGAAGCGGCCCACGTCGCCCGTGCGGATGAAGCGCTTGCCGGTGGCGTCGAACCACTCGGCCTCGCGCGTCTTCTCGGGCTGGCGGTGGTAGCCGGTCATCATGCCGGCCGAGTGGCCCACCACCTCGCCGGCGGCGTCGAGCTGGTCGCGCGACAGCTCGCGGCCTTCCTCGTCGATCAGGCGGATGTCGCTGCCCGGCGCGGCCTGGCCCACGGTGTGCAGCTTGGTCGGGTGCAGGTGCGCCTCCAGGATGCAGGTGCCGCCGCCTTCGGTCATGCCGTAGAACTCGATGAGCCCGCCCGGCCAGCGCTTGAGCACGTCGGCCTTCAGCGCCGCGTTGAAGGGCGCGCTGGTGCTGAACTTGAACTTGTAGGTCGACAGGTCGTGTTCGTCGAAGCGCGGGTGCGCCATCAGCCGCTGGTACTGCACCGGCACGAGCATGGTGTGCGTCACGCCGTGCTTCACCGCCAGCTGCAGGTAGCCCAGCGCGTCGAACTTGGGCATCAGCACCACGCAGCCGCCGAAGGCAATGGTCGGGAAGAACACCACCAGCGTGGTGTTGGAGTACAGCGGCGTCGACAGCAGCGTGACGGTGTGGCTGTCGTACTCGTACTTGGCGCCGCGCTGCACGTGGGCCCAGCGCATGCCGTGGCCCTGAACGATGCCCTTGGGCCCGCCGGTGGTGCCCGACGAATAGATGATGTTGAAGGGCCAGGCGGGCTGTGCCTCCACCGGCGTGGGGCTCGTACCGACCGGCGCCAGCCATGCGTCGAAGGCGCTGCCGACCTGCGAGCCGTCGAGCGCGATGCGGGCAATGCCGCCTGGCACGGTGGGGCCGATGACCTCGGCGGCCGAGGCGTCGCTGAACAGCAGGCGCGCGTCGGCGTCCGAGATCATGCGCGCCAGGCTGGCGGGCGTGGAGCCGGGTGCCAGCGGCGCCACGGCCACGCCCGCGCGCAGCGCGCCCAGGAACACGGCCGCGTAGTTCACCGACGAGGCCGCGCACACGGCAATGGCGTCGCCGGGCTGCAGGCCGTCGCGCTGCAAGGCGGCCGCGATGCGGTCCATCAGCGCGTCGAGCGCGCGGTAGCTCAGCATGTGCTGTGCATCGGCCAGCGCGGCGTGGTCAGGTGTGTGTTGCGCGTGGAGGCGAACCAGGTCGGCGATGGCGCCGAATTCGCGTTCCATCGCGGCTTGAAAAGCGGAGTGCATGAGAGCGTCAGTCCTTCATCTTGGCCAGCCGGCAGGATAGCGGAGCCATCGCCCAAGGCCAGCGCCTTGGCGACGCGGGCGCGGCGCGTCAGTTGCCGCTCAGCCAGGCGGCGCCACGATGGCCGCACGAAGCCGCTTGCATCGTGGCCGCTTTGTGCCGCAACAACGGGCATCGCGCCGGTGCCGGCCCTGCGGGTTGCGCACCGGCAGCACTCGATTCCAACAAGGAGCTTTTCCCATGGGGCTACTCGACATCCTCCAGCAGGCCATCGGCAACCACAACGCCGAGGCCCACATCGACCAGGTCACGCAGCATGCCTCCACCGGCGAAGTCGGCGCGGGGCTTGCCGCGGCGATGCGCTCCGACCAGACGCCGCCCTTCGGCGACATGGTGGGCCAGCTGTTCGGCCGGTCGTCGCCGACGCAGCAGGCCGGCGTGCTCAACCAGATCCTGGCCACGCTCGGCCCGGCGGCCGCGTCGGCGCTGGCCGGCGGCGTGCTGGGGCGCCTGCTGCAGCCGGGGCAGACGCAGGTCACGCCCGACCAGGCCTCGCAGCTGTCGCCCGCCCAGGTGACCGAGATCGCCGCGCACGCCGAGCAGCAGCACGCCGGCGTGATCGACGAGGTCAGCCAGTTCTATGCGCAGCATTCGGGGCTGATCAAGACCCTGGGCGGCGCGGCGCTGGCCATCGCGCTGGCGAAGATGAAGGAGAACGCCACGCGCGGCTGATGCGCCGCACGCTCAGCGCGATGACGCGGTCGTCCCGGCCGGCACCTCCGCCTGTGCCTGCACCTGCACCGTGTCCCCGCCCCCCATCACCTTGTAGAGCGTGATGCGGTTGCTCTGCTCCGACAGGCGCAGGCCGATCAGCGTCTGCTGCGCGGTGTAGAGCGAGCGCTGCGCGTCCAGCACCTCGAGGTAGCTGTAGCTGCCGTTGCGGTAGAGCGCGTTCGACAGCGTGAAGCTCTTCTGCGTGGCGTCCACCAGCGATTGCTGCGCCGCCAGCTGCTCGCCCAGCGCGCCGCGCGTGGCCAGCGCGTCGGCCACTTCCCGGAACGCGGTCTGCACGGTCTTCTCGTAGGTGGCGAGGTCGATCTCCCGCTGCGCCTTGGCGGCGTCCAGGCTGGCGCGGTTGCTGCCCGCGTTGAAGATCGGCAGGCTGACCGAGGGCGCAAAGCTCCATGCGCCGTTGCCGCCCTTGAACAGGCCCGACAGCGCCGTGCTCGACGAGCCGGCGCTCGCCGTCAGCGAAATGCTCGGGAAGAAGGCCGCGCGCGCCGCGCCGATGTCGGCGTTGGAGCCCTGCAGCGTGTGCTCCGCGGCCCGCACGTCGGGCCGCTGCTGCAGCAGCGCCGAGGGCAGGCCCGCGGGCACGTCGACCAGCGCGCTGGCCGAACCGGCCGGGGCCAAGCCGGCGGCGGGCAGCAGGTCGTCGGGCACCGTGGCGCCGGCCAGCAGGTCGAGCGCGTTGCGGTCCAGCGCCACCTGCGCGGTGTAGCTGGCCACGTCCACGCGCGCGGAATCGACGGTGGTCTGCGCCTGGGCCAGCGTCAGCGCCGAGCTCGCGCCCAACGCGTGCATGCGCCCGGTCAGCGCGTACGAGCGCTGCTGGCTGGCCAGCGTGTCCTGCGCCAGCTGCAGCCGCGCGTGGTCCGCGGCCAGCGTGAGCCAGGCCGAGGCGACCTCCGCCACCAGGCTGATCTGCGTGCTGCGGCGCGTGGCCTCGGTAGCGAGGTAGCTCTGCAGCGCCGCCTCGTTCAGGTTGCGCACGCGGCCGAACAGGTCGAGTTCGTAGCTGCTGAAGCCCAGCGCCGCCGTGTACTGCGTGCCGATGGCCGACTCGCCGCTGCTGCTCGCGGCCGCCGAGGTGCGCTGGCGCGTGGCGCCGGCCGTGGCGGCCACGCTGGGGAACAGCTCGGCGCGCTGCACGCCGTACTGGGCACGCGCCTTCTCGATGTTCTGCACCGCCACGCGCAGGTCGCGGTTGTTGGCCAGCGCCAGCGCGATGGTGCGGCGCAGCCGCTCGTCGGTGACGAAGTCTTGCCAGCCGGTGAGGGGCGTGGCGACGGTGCCGGCCTTCGCATTCGCGGAGGCCGTGGAAACGGGCCACGCCGAGGCGACCGGCGCCTCGGGCCGCGAGTACACCGGCGCGAGGTTGACGCAGCCGGCCAGCAGCGCGGCCACGACCAGCGCGCAGGGTCGGAAATTCACGGAAGTCATGGGGTCCCCGTTTGAGCAAGTGCGGGCAGCGTGGGCGCTGCCGCGGGCCGGTTCTTGGGCGCGAAGAAGCGCCGGATCACCACGAAGAACAGCGGCACGAAGAAGATGCCCAGCGCCGTGGCGCTCGCCACGCCGCCCAGCACGCCCACCCCGATGGCGCGGCGGCTGCCCGAGCCCGCGCCGGTGCTCAGCGCCAGCGGCAGCACGCCGAACATGAAGGCCAGCGAGGTCATGAGGATCGGGCGCAGCCGCAGGCGCACCGCCTGCAGCGTGGCGTCGACCAGGGCCATGCCGTCGTCCTGCAGCTGCTTGGCGAATTCCACGATCAGGATCGCGTTCTTCGCCGACAGGCCCACCGTGGCCAGCAGCCCCACCTGGAAGTACACGTCGTTCGACAGCCCCGCGAACTTGGTGGCCACCACCGCACCCAGCACGCCCAGCGGCACCACCAGGATCACCGAGAACGGCACCGACCAGCTCTCGTACAGCGCGGCCAGGCACAGGAACACGAACAGGATCGACACCGCGTACAGCAGCGGCGCCTGCGAGCCCGACAGCCGCTCCTGGTAGGAGCTGCCTGCCCACTCGTAGCCGATGCCCTGGGGCAGCTGCTTCATGATGCGTTCCACCGCGTCCATCGCCGCGCCGGAGCTCACGCCCGCGGCCGGGTCGCCGATGAGCTCGAAGGACGACATGCCGTTGTAGCGCGCCAGCTCCGGCGAGCCGTAGGTCCAGCGGCTGCTGGCGAAGGCCGAGAACGGCACCATCTCGCTGTTGGCGTTGCGCACGTGCCAGCTGTCGATGCTGTCGGGCTGCATGCGGAAGGGCGCGTCGGCCTGCACGTAGACCTTCTTCACACGGCCGTTGTTGACGAAGTCGTTCACGTAGCTGCCGCCCATGGCGCTGGACAAGGTGTCGTTGATGTCCGCCGTGGAAAGGCTCAGCGCGGCGGCCTTGCGGTCGTCGATGTCGATGGCGAACTGCGGCGTGTCGTCCAGGTTGTTGCTGCGCACCTGGCTGAGCGCCGGGTCCTTGCGCGCGAGCGCCAGGAACTGCTCGCGCGCCTTCACGAGCGCGTCGTGCCCGATGCCGCCCAGGTCCTGCAGCTGCACGTCGAAGCCCGCGCTCGAGCCCAGGCCGCGCACCGCCGGCGGCAGCATGACGAACACGCTGGCGTTGCTGGCGCGCACAGACATCTCCTGCGTGAAGCGGCGCGCCAGGGAGGCGGCGTCCTGTGCCTTGCCGCTGCGCTCGCTCCAGTCCTTCAGCGTGATGAAGGCATTGCCCGTGGCCTGGTCGCCGCTCAGGCCGGTCAGCGTGATGTAGTGGCCGACCTCCTTCTGCGTGGCCAGGTAGTCCTCGAAGATCTTCATGGTCTGGCGCAGCTGCTCGTCGGTGGCGCTGGCGGGCAGCTTGATCTGCGTCATCAGCGTGCCCTGGTCTTCGTCGGGCAGGAACGAGGTGGGCAGGCGCATGAAGACCAGCGCCATCACGCCCACCATCAGCGCGTACACCAGCAGGCTGCGCTTGCCACGGTGCAGGATGCCGCCGACGCCCGAGCGGTAGCGCCCGGCATTGCGCTCGAAGCTGCGGTTGAACCAGCCGAAGAAGCGCCCCGGCAGGCCCGTTCGCGGCGCATGCCCGGCCGCTGTCGCCGGCTTGAGCAGCGTGGCGCACAGCGCCGGCGTCAGCGTGAGCGCCACCACCACCGACAGCAGCATGGCCGCGACGATGGTCACCGAGAACTGCCGGTAGATCACGCCCGTGGAGCCGCCGAAGAAGGCCATGGGAACGAACACCGCCGACAGCACCAGCGCGATGCCCACCAGCGCGCCGGTGATCTCGCGCATCGACTTGCGCGTGGCCTCCAGGGGCGAGAGCCCTTCCTCGGCCATGAGCCGCTCCACGTTCTCCACCACCACGATGGCGTCGTCCACCAGCAGGCCGATGGCCAGCACCATGCCGAACATGGTCAGCGTGTTGACCGAATAGCCCAGCAAGGCCAGCACGCCGAAGGTGCCCAGCAGCACCACCGGCACCGCGATGGCGGGCACCAGCGTGGCGCGCAGGTTCTGCAGGAAGAGATACATGATGAGTACCACCAGCACCATGGCCTCGCCCAGCGTCTTGGCAACTTCCTCGATGGAGATGCGCACGAAAGGCGTGGTGTCGTAGCCGACCACGGCCTTCATCTGGTTCGGAAAGAAGGGCTCCAGCGTGGCCAGCTTGGCCTTCACGGCGTTGGACACCGAGAGCGCGTTGGCGCCGGTGGCCAGCTTCACGCCCATGCCGCTGGAGGGCTTGCCGTCGAAGCGGGAGTTGACGGTGTAGCTCTCGCTGCCCAGCTCGATGCGCGCCACGTCGCCCAGGCGCACCACGGAGCCGGCGCTGTCCGACTTGACGATCACCTCGCGGAACTGCTCCGCGGTGCGCAGCTTGCTGCGCGCGGTGATGGTGGCCGTGAGCCGCTGGCCGGCGACGGCGGGCAGGGCGCCGAGCTGGCCGGCCGAGACCTCGGTGTTCTGGCTGGTGAGCGCGCTCGTCACGTCGGACGGCATCAGCGAATACTTCTGCAGCTTCGACGGGTCGAGCCAGATGCGCATGGCGTAGCCCGAGCCCAGCACCTGCACGTCGCCCACGCCGTCGATGCGGCTCAGCACGTCGAGCAGGCTGCTGGAAATGTAGTCGCCGATGTCGGTGGCCGAAGCGCTGCCGTCCTGCGAGGTGAGCGAGACGATCATCAGGATGTCGGTGCCCGCCTTGGTGACCGTCACGCCCTGGCTCTGCACCGACTGCGGCAGCTGCGACAACGCCTGCTGCACCTTGTTCTGCACCTGCATCTGCGCCACGTCGGCGTTGGTGCCGGCCTCGAAGGTGAGCTCGATGCTCGCGCTGCCCGAGGAGGTGCTCTTGGACGACATCGAGCTCAGCTGGTCGAGCCCTTTCATCTTCTGCTCGATGACCTGGGTGACCGAGTCCTCGATGGTCTTGGCCGACGCGCCCGGGTAGGTGGCGTTGATCGACACCTTGGTGGGCGCGATGTCGGGGTATTGCTCCAGCGGCAAGGTGCTGATGGACAGCGCCCCGGCCAGCATGATGACGATGGCGATGACCCACGCGAAGATGGGCCGGTCGATGAAAAAGCGTGCCATGTGCGGTGCCTTCAGCGCGCGGCGGCCGCGCCGGCCGCGGGCGCGGTGTCGCCAACGGTGGCGGCCGTGGCAACCGTGGCAACCGTGGTGTCCGCGGCGGCCACCGGCTTGACCGTGTCGCCCACCCGCACCTTCGTCGAGCCTTCGACGATCACGCGCTCGCCGGCCTTCAGCCCCTCGGTCACCTGCCAGCGGCTGCCGACCGCGCGCGACAGCTTCAGCGCGCGCTTCTCGACCTTGTTGTCCGCCGTGACCACCAGCGCCGAGGCGTCGCCGCTCGCGGTGCGGGTCACGCCCTGCTGGGGCACCAGCAGGGCCTGCTCGGCCACGCCCTCTTCGAGCACGGCGCGCACGTACATGCCGGGCAGCAGCGTGCGCTCGGGGTTGGGCACCAGGATGCGCAGCGTGACCGCGCCGGTGCCTTCGTTGACGGTGACGCTGGAGAACTGCAGGCGCCCGGCGTGGGCGTAGGCGGTGCCGTCTTCCAGCATCAGCCGGACCGACGCCTCGCCCTTGTTCGCGCTGCTCTTCAGCGCGCCGCTGGCCAGCTCGCGCTGCAGCCGCAGCAGGTCGGTGGTCGACTGCGTCACGTCGACGTGAATCGGGTCGAGCTGCTGCACCGTGGTGAGCGCCGTGGTCTGGCCGGCGGTGACCAGCGCGCCGGGCGTGACGGTGGAGGCCTCGATGCGCCCTGCGATGGGCGCGGTGATGCGCGTGAAGCCCAGGTTGATGCGCGCCGTGTCCAGCGCGGCGCGCGCCACGCCGAGGTCGGCCTGGGCCTGCTGCAGCGTGGCCTGGCTGTCGTCGTTGGTCTGCTGGCTCACCGCGTCGATCTTCACGAGCTCTGCGTTGCGGCGCGCCGCGGTCCTTGCGGAATTGAGCGTGGCCTCGGCCTTGGCGACGCTGGCCTGCGCGCTGGCATGGGCGGCCTGGTAGCTGGCCGGGTCCAGCTGGTAGAGCACCTGGCCGGCCTTGACCAGCGCGCCTTCTTCGAACAGCCGCTGCTGCACGATGCCGCCGACCTGCGGGCGGATCTCGGCGCTCAGGCGGGCCCGCGTGCGGCCCGAGAGTTCGGTGGTGACGGGCTGGTTTTCAGGCTGCAGGGTGACCACGCTCACCTGCGGAGTGGCGGCTGCGGGAGGCTGCGCGGGAGGCTGCGCGGAAGAAGAACCGGAGCACCCCGCAATGCCGCCCAGCAGGCCGAGGGCCAGGGCGCACGCAAGGGCGGTGCGGGTGAAGCGAGAAGACATGGGCGGGTTTCCAATCAGGTTGGAACCCATGGTCTTCAGCGAATGTGGAGCGAGTGTGAAGGTCCCCCGGCCCGCGCGGCCTTGGGGCCGGCGTGCACTGCGCGGGCTGCAATCTGGCTTATCTTGTGGGCCTTCATGAAGATCAGCATCACCACCAAGCTCTTTCTCGCCGTGCTGGCCACCGCCGTGCTGGCGGTGGTCGCCATGGGCGCCGCCTCGCGCTGGAACTTCGAGCGCGGCTTTGTCGGCTACCTCAACGAGCAGGGCGTGGAGCGGCTGGACGCCGTGCTGCCCAACGCCGTGGCGGCCTACCGGCAGAACGGCAGCTGGGACTTCCTGCGCGAAGGGCCGGGGCCGTGGTTCGAGATCATGCGGCCCGCGCCCTTGGTGAGTGGTGAGCGCTTCGATCCGGGCCGCACGCCGCCGCCTGTGTCCGACCTGACGGGGGCCATGCTGCGCGTGAGCCTGCTCGACACCGACCGCAGGGTGATCGCCGGCTTCCGGGAGGCGCGAAAAGGGTCGGCCGAACGCGCCGTGGTGGTCGACGGCAAGACCGTGGGTTGGGTGGTGATGGCACCGTTCCAGAACGTGAGCGAGGCCGGTGACCAGCGCTTCCAGCAGAACCAGGCGCGTGCGAGCTGGGTCATCGGCGTGCTGTGCGTGCTGCTGGCCGCGGGCATCGCATGGTGGATCGCGCGGGTGCTGCTGGGCCCCGTCAAGCGCGTGGCCGCGGCCACCCACCGGCTGGCCGCCGGCGACTACGAAAGCCGCGTGGCCGTGGCCTCGCAGGACGAGGTGGGGCAGCTGGCGCGCGACTTCAATTCACTGGCCCACACGCTGCAGCGCAACGAGCGCATGCGCCGCGAGTTCATGGCCGACGTGTCGCACGAGCTGCGCACGCCGCTGGGCGTGCTGCACGGCGAGCTGGAGGCGATGGAAGACGGTGTGCGCCGCCTCGACGCGCAGGCCGTGCGCTCGCTGCAGCACGAGGTGGGCATGCTCAACCAGCTGGTGTCCGACCTCTACGACCTGTCGCTGGCCGACGTGGGCGCGCTCGCGTACCGCAAGGCCGACGTGGACCTGCGCGAACTGGTCGAGGCGAGCGTCGACGGCTTCCGTGAGCGGCTGGCCTCTGCGGGCCTGCGCCTGGAACTGGACCTGCCGGCGCAGCCGCTGGTGGCGTTCGCCGACGAGCGCCGCATGCAGCAGCTGTTCAGCAACCTGGTGCTCAACAGCTGCCGCTACACCGATGCGGGCGGCGTGCTGCGCATCGCGGCGCGCGAGGAGGGCGCGCAACTTGCCGTCGATTTGATGGATTCGGCGCCGGGTGTGGAGGCGGCGCAGCTGCCGCGCCTGTTCGAGCGCTTCTTTCGCGGCGAGGGCTCGCGCAACCGCGCCAGCGGCGGCGCGGGGCTGGGCCTGTCGATCTGCCGCAGCATCGTGGAGGCGCATGGCGGCACCATCGAGGCCCAGGCCTCGCCGCTGGGCGGCGTGTGGGTCGCGATCCGCCTGCCGCGTGCCTGAGGACCGGCGATGAACGACGTACCCATGACACCCCCTTCGGCCGCACACGTCCTGATCGTCGAGGACGAGCCGCGCATGGCCGCGCTGCTCGCCGACTACCTGCAGGCCTCCGGCTACACCTCGGCATGGCTGGCCAACGGGCTGGAGGTGGTGCCCAGCGTGAAGGCGCGCCGGCCCGACCTGGTGCTGCTCGACCTGATGCTGCCCGGCCAGGACGGCATGAGCGTGTGCCGCGCGTTGCGCCTGTTCAGCGACGTGCCGGTCATCATGCTCACCGCGCGCGTGGAAGAGGCCGACCGCCTGATGGGCCTGGAGATCGGCGCGGACGACTACATCTGCAAGACGCCGTTCAGTCCGCGCGAGGTGGTCGCGCGGGTCAAGGCGCTGCTGCGCCGCAGCGGCCATTCGGCGCGCGAGGTGTCGGCGCTGCAGATCGACGCGCAGGCCTACAAGGCATCGTGGCAGGGGGCCGCGCTGGACCTCACGCCGATCGAGTTCCGGCTGCTGAAGGCGCTGGCCGATGCGCGCGGGCGCGTGCTGTCGCGCGACAAGCTGCTCGACCACGTGCATGCCGACCAGCGTGCGGTGACCGATCGCGCGGTCGACAGCCATGTGAAGAACCTGCGCCGCAAGCTGGACGCGGCGAGCGGGGGGCAGGAGCTGATCCGGTCGATCTATGGGGTGGGGTACAGGCTGGACTTGCCTTAGGCCAGCGGTGGGCGCGCGATTCGTGCCCTCGCGCCGCCATTGAAAAAGGCCCGCGACGGGCCTTTTTCATTCGCTTGCCGAAACGCTCAACCGCCTGCGGCGTGCGCCTGCTGGGCCGCATGGGCCTGCTGGTCGGCGTGGTAGCTGGAGCGCACCATCGCGCCCACGGCCGCATGGCTGAAGCCCATCTTGTAGGCCTCTTCCTCGAACATCTTGAAGGTGTCGGGATGCACGTAGCGGCGCACCGGCAGGTGCGAGCCCGACGGCGACAGGTACTGGCCGATGGTCAGCATGTCGATGTCGTGGGCGCGCATGTCGCGCATCACCTGCAGGATCTCTTCGTCGGTTTCGCCGAGGCCCACCATGATGCCGCTCTTGGTCGGCACCTTCGGGTGCAGCGCCTTGAATTTCTTCAGCAGGTTCAGGCTGAACTGGTAGTCGCTGCCGGGGCGCGCTTCCTTGTAGAGGCGGGGCGCGGTCTCGAGGTTGTGGTTCATCACGTCCGGCGGCGCGGCCTTGAGGATCTCGAGCGCGCGGTCGTCGCGGCCGCGGAAGTCGGGCACCAGGATTTCGATCTGCGTCATCGGCGAGAGCTCGCGGATGTGAGTGATGCAATCGACAAAGTGCTGGCTGCCGCCGTCGCGCAGGTCGTCGCGGTCCACGCTGGTGATCACCACGTACTTCAGGCGCAGCTTGGCGATGGTCTTGGCCAGGTTGAGCGGCTCGTCCTTGTCCAGCGGGTCGGGGCGGCCGTGGCCCACGTCGCAGAACGGGCAGCGGCGCGTGCACTTGTCGCCCATGATCATGAAGGTGGCGGTGCCGTTGCCGAAGCATTCGCCGATGTTCGGGCAGGAGGCCTCTTCGCACACGGTGTGCAGGTTGCTCTCGCGCAGGATCTGCTTGATCTCGTAGAAGCGCGTGGTGGGGCTGCCGGCCTTCACGCGGATCCACTCCGGCTTCTTGAGCACTTCGCCGCTCTGCACCACCTTGACGGGGATGCGCGAGAGCTTGGCGGCGGCTTTCTGCTTGGCCAGGGGGTTGTAGTTTTCGGCGCTCTGGGCCTCTCTCACTACGGGGGACGGGACGACTTCGGTGGTGCTCATTGGATTGCTAGGGCGCCAGGTAGGTGGTGAGTTTTTGGCTCAGGACCCGGGCAGCTTCTTCCCATGTGGTTTGGATGCCGATTGTAGAAAGGTCGACCGTTTGCAGCCCCGCATAGCCGCAAGGGTTGATGCGCGAGAAGGGTTCGAGGTCCATGGCGACGTTCAGCGCCACGCCGTGGTAGGTCGCGTGGCGGCTCACCTTGATGCCCAGCGCGGCGATCTTGCCCAGGCCGCGGAAGGGGTCGCCGGCGGGCAGCGGTCCGGTCAGCGCCGCATGGGAGAACGGGTCGTCCAGGCGCACGTAGATGCCCGGCGCACCGGGCACGCGGTGGCCGGTCACGCCGAAATGGGCCAGCGTGCGCAGCACCGATTCCTCGATGCGGTAGACGTACTCCTTCACGAAATACCCCGCCCGGCGCAGGTCGATCAACGGGTACACCACCACCTGGCCGGGGCCGTGGAAGGTGACCTGGCCGCCGCGGTCGGTCTGCACGACCGGAATGTCGCCGGGGTTCAGGATGTGGTCCTGCCTGCCCGCCACGCCTTGGGTGAAGACCGGGGCATGCTCGCAAATCCATAGCGCATCGGGCGTGTCCGGCGTGCGTTCCAGCGTGAATTGCTTCATGGCCGCGAAGGTGTCTGCGTAGCCGACGCGGCCCAGCGGATGCCGTTCGATGGCAGGGGGGACAGCGGTGGTGTCGGTCATGGCAGGGCCTTCGCCTTGCGGGCGGCCAGGAGGCCGCTGGCACACAGTGCCGCCGCAGCGAACCGCCGGCGCAGGCTCAAAGCACGACCTTGACCAGCGGGTGCGCGGACAGCGCGCGGTACAGGTCGTCGAGCTGTTCGCGGCTGGTGGCCGTGACGGTGATGGTCACGCCCAGGTAGTTGCCGCCCTTGCTGTCGCGCAGCTCGACGGTGGTGGCGTCGAAGGTCGGGTCGAACTGCTCGGCGATCTGCGTGATCGCGTGCACGTAGCCGTCGGCCTTCACGCCCATCACCTTGATGGGGAACTGCGAGGGGTACTCGATCAGCGATTCCTTGCGCGGGTCGGGGATCGCGGGGGTCTCGATGGGGGTCGTGTCGTTGTCGGTCATGCCGGGGCTCCGTGCTTCTGTGCGTTGCGTACCTTGGCCTCCTGGTAGGCCTTGTACAAGCTGTCGTAAATGGGGCCGGGTCGGCCGTTGCCAATAGCCTGGCCGTCGAGCGTGACCACGGGCAGCAGCTCCTTGCTGGCCGAGGAAATGATCAGCTCGTCGGCGCCGAACACCTCGTCGCGCGAGATGCGGCGCAGCGCGAAGGGAATGCCGCGCTCCTGGCACAGGCGCTCGAACAGGCCGTAGCGGATGCCGGTGAGCACCAGGTTGTCCTTGGGTGGGCCCATCAGCTGGCCGTCCTTCACGATCCACACGTTGCTCGACGAGGCTTCGCTGAGCCATTCGTCGCGGAACATGATGGTTTCGGTGGCGCCGGCTTCCACGCTGATCTGCCGCGCGAGCACGGCGCCCAGCAGGCTGGTGCTCTTGATGTGGGCCTTCTGCCAGCGGAAGTCGGCCGCGGTGACGCAAGCCACGCCCCTGGCGCGCACGGCCTCGGCGATGGGCGGCAGCGGGTTCACCATGACGAACACCGTGGGGCGCAGGCCGCGCACCATCGCATGGTCGCGCGGCGCCACGCCGCGCGTCACCTGAAAGTACACGGATTGCGGTGCCTCGCCACCCGGCGCGACCAGGCGCATGACGATGTCGCGCCACTGGTCGAGCGAGTACGGGTTGTCGATCTGCAACTCGGTGAGCGAACGGGCCAGGCGTGCCATGTGCTCCTCGAAGCAGAAGGGCTGGCCGAAGTAGACGGGCACGTATTCGTAGATGCCGTCGCCGAAGATGAAGCCGCGGTCGAGCACGCTGATCTTCGCGTTGCGCAGGGCGGTGTATTCGCCATCGAGGTAACAAAGCGTGGCGGGCAGGGCGTCGGTGATAGGGTGCATGCCGGAATTATGGTTGGGCGTGCCGCGTCGGGTTCGCGTCAGGGAATCCGACATCGATTTGCATGCGCGACACGCCGGATGGCGGGAGCGCTTGGGTTTTTACTTATAATCAATGGCTTTGTAGATTCTGGGTGGTCATCCGGGCTTCATTCGAAATGAAAACAATCGCCCGACAAGACTCGGAGGTCGCTGAAGACCTCGACGCAGAATTCAAGCCGCTGACCGCCGATGAGGCGCGTGAGCTGCGAGCAAAGAACCCTTCGATCTGCCCATGGCGGGTGGTCGCGGGTCAGTTGGTTGTCGGTCTGGTGGTGGCTTTGGCCATCTGGGGACTGACGGGGAGGCAAAATCTGGGTTGGTCCGCCGCTTACGGTGCGATCGCGGTGGTTGTTCCATCGGCGGTCTTTGCACGCGGGCTGACCGGTCGGTTTTCTTCCTTGAATCCGGGCACGGCTGTGTTCGGATTCTTCCTGTGGGAAATGGTCAAGATGGCCTTGTCGGTGGCGATGCTGATCGCTGCGCCAAGGCTGATTACGGCGCTGAGCTGGCCAGCAATGCTGGTCGGCCTGGTGGTGACAATGAAGGCGGCCTGGTTGGCGGTGATGTTCTCGCCCCGGCGCCGGAAACAGAGAGACGAGTAACGGAATGGCTGCTGAAAACGCTGCGGAACATGGTCAGACCGCGGGTGAATACATCGTTCACCACTTGACGCACCTGCAAAGCTCCAAGCCTGGAGGTGTTGCGGACCTGACTGTTTTCAATTTCGACTCACTGTTCTTCTCGATCCTGCTCGGCGTGCTGGGCTGCTGGCTGCTCTGGCTGGCTGCCCGCAAGGCCACTTCGGGTGTTCCTGGTCGTTTTCAAGCGGCTGTCGAACTGCTCGTCGAAATGGTCGACCAGCAGGCCAAGGGCATCGTTCACAACGCCGCGAGCCGCAAGTTCGTCGCTCCGCTGGCGCTCACGATCTTCGTCTGGATCTTCCTGCTGAATGCAATGGACCTGTTCCCGGTCGATTTGTTCCCGGCGATCTGGGCCAAGATCTTCCACATTGCCGGCGAAGACCCGCACCACGCCTACCTGCGCGTCGTGCCTACCGCCGACCTCTCGGTGACCATGGGCATGTCGGTGGCCGTGCTGCTGATCTGCATCTACTACAACATCAAGATCAAGGGCGCCGGCGGCTGGATCCACGAGCTGTTCACCGCACCCTTCGGCAACCACTGGGCGCTGTACCCCTTCAACTTCGCCATGCAGATGATCGAGTTCGTCGCCAAGACGGTCTCGCACGGCATGCGGTTGTTCGGCAACATGTACGCCGGTGAACTGATCTTCCTGCTGATCGCCCTGATGGGCGGTGCCTGGTCCATGTCGGCGACCGGCATCGGCCTGGCCATCGGCCACATCGTTGCGGGTACGGCCTGGGCCATCTTCCACATCCTGATCATCACGCTGCAAGCCTTCGTGTTCATGATGTTGACGCTGGTCTACATCGGCCAGGCCCACGATCACCACTGATCATCCGTTTTCGTTTCTGTTTTTTGTTTTCTCTTCAACCAAAGTCCTCTAGGAGTCATCATGGAAGTTATTAGCTTTGTTGCACTGGCCGCCGGCCTGATCATCGGTCTGGGCGCTGTGGGCGCATGTATCGGCATCGGCATCATGGGCAGCAAGTACCTCGAGTCGGCCGCACGTCAGCCTGAACTCATGGGCGAACTTCAAACCAAGATGTTCCTGCTGGCTGGTCTGATCGACGCCGCTTTCATTATCGGCACCGGTATCGCTCTGTGGTTCGCAACGGCCAACCCGTTCCTGGCTCAGATCGCCAACCTGCCGAAGTAAGTCTTTCTCCTCGGACCCGTGTCGTCGTTCCCCACTGCGGAATGGCTTCGCATTCAATCCCAAAGAGAGGGTAAAAAGTGAGCATTACCGGTACCCTGATCGTTCAGATGATCGTGTTCCTGATCCTGGTCGGGTTCACGATGAAGTTTGTGTGGCCGCCGATCGCGAAAGCGCTGGACGACCGCGCTGCGAAGATCGCCGAAGGCCTCGCTGCCGCCGACAAGGCCAAGTCCGAGTTGTCCGCCGCCAACAAGCGCGTGGAAGCCGAGCTGGGCCAGGCACGCAACGAGTCCGCGCAACGTCTTGCCGACGCCGAACGTCGCGCCCAGGCCATCGTTGAAGAGGCCAAGGCCCGCGCGACCGAGGAAGGCAACAAGATCGTTGCAGCCGCACGTGTCGAAGCCGACCAGCAGGCACTGAAGGCCCGTGAAGCACTGCGCGAGCAGGTTGCCGCACTGGCCGTCAAGGGCGCAGAGCAGATTCTGCGCAAGGAAGTGAATGCAGGCGTCCACGCCGATTTGCTCGCTCGTCTGCAGACCGAACTCTGATAGAAGCCATGGCAGAACTCGCCACCATTGCACGCCCCTACGCCGAGGCGCTCTTCAAGGCGTCGTCGTCCGACGTCGCCGGAACCAGCGCCTGGCTTGAAAAGATTGCCGCCATCGCGGCCAATCCGGAGCTCCAGCAGTTCGCCGACAACCCCAAGGCCACGGCCGAACAGGTGATCGGCGTGGTCGCCGGTGCATTCGGTGCACCGCTGGCCGCTCCTGCCCAGAACTTCCTGTCCGCACTCCTCGAGAACGGGCGTTTTTCGGTGCTGCCGGAAATTGCGAAGCAGTTCCGGGCACTGGCCAACGCGAAGAGCGGTTCGTCCGACGCCGTGGTCTACAGCGCCTTCCCGATCGATGCGGCGGCCTTGGCCACCGTGTCGGCCGCGCTCGAAAAGCGTTTCGGCCGCAAGTTGCAGGTCACGGTCCAGCAAGAGCCGGAACTGATCGGCGGCATTCGTGTGGTGGTCGGCGACGAGGTGCTCGACACCTCCGTCAAAGCGCGCCTTGAACAAATGAAAGTTGCGCTGGCGGCCTGACGGTCTCCATCGCCTTACAAAGAAAGAAGGAAAGAGTCATGCAACTCAATCCCGCAGAAATTTCCGAACTGATCAAGAGCCGCATCGAGGGCCTCGGGGTCAGCGCCAACATCCGCAATGAAGGCACCGTGGTGTCGGTGACCGACGGCATCGTGCGCGTGCACGGCCTGTCGGACGCCATGCAGGGCGAAATGCTCGAGTTCCCGCCGAGCGCCGACGGCACGCCGTCGTTCGGCCTGGCCCTGAACCTCGAGCGCGACTCGGTCGGCGCCGTGATTCTGGGTGAATACGAACACATCTCCGAAGGCGACACCGTGAAGTGCACGGGCCGCATTCTGGAAGTGCCGGTGGGCCCCGAGCTCATCGGCCGCGTGGTGAACGCACTGGGCCAGCCGATCGACGGCAAGGGTCCCATCAACGCCAAGCTCACCGACGTGATCGAAAAGGTCGCTCCGGGCGTGATCGCACGGAAGTCCGTCGACCAGCCGCTGCAGACCGGCCTGAAGTCCATCGACTCGATGGTGCCGATCGGCCGTGGCCAGCGCGAGCTGATCATCGGCGACCGCCAGACCGGCAAGACGGCCGTCGCCATCGACGCGATCATTGCCCAGAAGGGCCAGGGCGTGACGTGCATCTACGTCGCCATCGGCCAGAAGGCTTCGTCGATCAAGAACGTGGTGCGCTCGCTGGAACAAGCCGGTGCCATGGACTACACGATCGTGGTCGCCGCTTCCGCTTCGGAATCGGCCGCCATGCAGTACGTGTCGGCCTACTCGGGCTGCACGATGGGCGAGTACTTCCGCGACCGCGGCGAAGACGCGCTGATCGTCTATGACGACCTGTCCAAGCAAGCCGTGGCCTACCGCCAGGTGTCGCTGCTGCTGCGCCGCCCGCCAGGCCGCGAAGCCTACCCCGGCGACGTGTTCTATCTCCACAGCCGCCTGCTCGAACGCGCAGCCCGCGTGAACGCCGACTACGTCGAAGCCTTCACCAAGGGTGAAGTCAAGGGCAAGACCGGTTCGCTGACCGCACTGCCGATCATCGAAACGCAAGCCGGCGACGTGTCCGCTTTCGTTCCGACCAACGTGATCTCGATCACCGACGGCCAGATCTTCCTGGAAACGAGCCTGTTCAACGCAGGTATCCGCCCCGCCATCAACGCCGGTATCTCGGTGTCGCGCGTGGGTTCGTCGGCTCAGACGAAGATCATCAAGGGCCTGTCCGGCGGTATCCGTACCGACCTGGCGCAGTACCGTGAACTGGCTGCGTTCGCGCAGTTCGCTTCCGACCTGGACGAAGCCACCCGCAAGCAGCTCGACCGCGGTGCCCGCGTGACCGAACTGCTCAAGCAGTCCCAGTACAGCCCGCTGCCGATCTCGCTGATGGGCGCGACGCTGTTCGCCGTGAACAAGGGTTTCATGGACGACCTCGACATCAAGAAGGTGCTGCCGTTCGAACACGGCCTGCATCAATTCCTGAAGTCCAGCTACGCCCCGCTGCTCGACAAGATCGAGAAGTCCAAGGCGCTCGACAAGGAAGCGGAAGCCGAATTGACGGCCGCCGTCACCGCGTTCAAGAAGTCGTTCGCCTGATCGACGCCTTGACCGACGCAAGAAGGAGCTCTCATGGCAGCTGGTAAGGAAATCCGCGGCAAGATCAAATCGGTGGAAAACACCAAGAAGATCACCAAGGCCATGGAAATGGTCTCGGTTTCCAAGATGCGCAAGGCGCAGGAACGCATGCGCGCCGCTCGCCCCTACAGCGAAAAGATCCGCAACATCGCGGCCAACCTTGGCAAGGCGAACCCGGAGTACACCCACGCGTTCATGAAGACGACCGAGGCCAAGGGCGTCGGTTTCATCATCGTGACCAGCGACAAGGGCCTGTGCGGCGGCTTGAACACGAACCTGCTTCGTGCTGTCACGACCCGGCTGCGCGAAGCGCAGTCTGCAGGCAACGTGGTCGAGTCGGTTGCCATCGGCAGCAAGGGCCTGGGCTTCCTGAATCGCATCGGCGCCCGCGTGGTGGCCCATGTGACGCAGCTGGGCGACACGCCGCATCTCGACAAGCTCATCGGGCCTGTCAAGACGCTGCTCGACGCCTACGCCGAAGGCAAGCTGTCGGCTGTGTACCTGTGCTACACGAAGTTCATCAACACCATCAAGCAAGAGCCGATGGTGGAGCAACTGCTGCCGCTGAAGGCCGAGACGCTGCAGACCGACCCGGGACATCATTCGTGGGACTACATCTACGAACCCGACGCGCAAAGCGTGATCGACGAGCTGCTGGTGCGCTACGTGGAATCGCTGGTGTACCAGGCCGTGGCCGAGAACATGGCGTCCGAGCATTCGGCGCGCATGGTGGCCATGAAGGCTGCGACCGACAACGCCGGCAATGTGATCAGCGAGCTGAAGCTGGTCTACAACAAGACCCGCCAAGCCGGCATCACGAAGGAACTCTCCGAAATCGTGTCCGGCGCGGCCGCCGCCGCGGGCGTGTGACCGAGGCGATGCATCTGCACGGCTGACCGGGTGCACTCTGCGCGCCCTGTCGCCGATCTGAATCATTCAAGGGTGCCGGCCCGTCCGGCATTCTTGCAAAAGCGGCCCGCGATGGCACAAGGACGCTTCTGCAAGAACCTGTCGCAACATTATTGAGATCCAGAAGGAAACGCCATGGCTGAAGGAAAAATTGTCCAATGTATCGGCGCCGTGGTCGACGTGGAGTTCCCGCGCGACCAGATGCCGAAGATTTACGACGCTCTGAAGTTCGAAGGCAGCGCGCTGACCCTCGAAGTGCAGCAGCAGCTCGGCGACGGCGTCGTGCGCACGATTGCACTGGGCTCGTCCGACGGCCTGCGCCGCGGTCTGATCGTGACCAACACCGGTGCCTCCATCACGGTGCCGGTCGGCAAGGCCACGCTGGGCCGCATCATGGATGTGCTGGGCTCGCCCATCGACGAACGCGGCCCGGTCAGCCAGGAACTCACCGCCTCGATCCACCGCAAGGCCCCCGCGTACGACGAACTGTCGCCGTCGCAAGACCTGCTGGAAACCGGCATCAAGGTGATCGACCTGGTGTGCCCGTTCGCCAAGGGCGGCAAGGTGGGCCTGTTCGGCGGCGCCGGCGTGGGCAAGACCGTGAACATGATGGAACTCATCAACAACATCGCCAAGGCTCACTCGGGTCTGTCGGTGTTCGCCGGTGTGGGTGAACGTACCCGCGAAGGCAACGACTTCTATCACGAGATGGCCGACTCCGGCGTGGTGAACCTCGAGAAGCTCGAAGACTCGAAGGTCGCCATGGTCTACGGCCAGATGAACGAACCTCCGGGCAACCGTCTGCGCGTGGCGCTGACCGGCCTGACCATCGCCGAGTCGTTCCGCGACGAAGGCCGTGACGTTCTGTTCTTCGTGGACAACATCTACCGCTACACGCTGGCCGGTACCGAAGTGTCGGCACTGCTGGGCCGCATGCCTTCCGCCGTGGGCTACCAGCCGACGCTGGCCGAGGAAATGGGCCGCCTGCAAGAGCGGATCACGTCGACCAAGGTCGGCTCGATCACCTCGATCCAGGCCGTGTACGTCCCTGCGGATGACTTGACCGACCCGTCGCCCGCCACTACCTTCGCCCACTTGGACTCCACCGTAGTGCTGTCGCGCGACATCGCCTCGCTGGGGATCTACCCCGCCGTGGACCCGCTGGACTCGACCTCGCGCCAGCTCGACCCGAACGTGGTCGGCGAAGAGCACTACAACGTGGCCCGCGCCGTGCAAGGCACGCTGCAGCGCTACAAGGAACTGCGCGACATCATCGCGATTCTGGGCATGGACGAACTGGCACCGGACGACAAGCTGGCCGTGGCCCGCGCTCGCAAGATCCAGCGTTTCCTGTCGCAGCCGTTCCACGTGGCCGAAGTGTTCACGGGCTCGCCTGGCAAGTACGTGCCGCTGGCCGAAACCATCCGTGGTTTCAAGATGATCGTGAACGGCGAAGCCGACCACCTGCCGGAACAAGCGTTCTACATGGTCGGCGGCATCGACGAAGCGTTCGAAAAAGCCAAGAAAATCGCCTAAGGCGACATAGGAACTCAGATGGCAAACACCATTCACGTCGACGTGGTCAGCGCGGAAGAGTCGATCTTCTCGGGCGAAGCCAGGTTCGTCGCGCTGCCCGGTGAAGCCGGTGAGCTCGGCATCTATCCGCGTCACACCCCGCTGATCACGCGCATCCGCCCCGGCGCGGTGCGCATCGAAACGGCCGATGGCAAGGAAGAGTTCGTCTTCGTGGCTGGCGGCATTCTCGAAGTGCAGCCCAATTCCGTCACCGTGCTGTCCGACACCGCGATCCGCGGCAAGGACCTCGACGACGAGAAGGCCAACCAGGCCAAGGCTGCGGCGGAAGAAGCCCTGAAGAACGCGAAGAGCGACATCGACATCGCGATGGCGCAATCGGAGCTGGCCGTGATGGCAGCCCAGATCGCGGCGCTGCGCAAGTACCGCCAGAAGAAGTAAGCAAGAGCCCGGTCTCTCTGCTCGGAAGAAGCCGCCCTCGGGCGGCTTTTTTGCGTCTGTGCCTTTCCGAGGCCGATTGCAACCATCTTTGATCTGAATATGGTCGAAGTTCAGCCTTGTCTGGCTGAAGCCCTGCCCCTAGTATTCGGCGCGAAGACAAGAAAAGAACACGGAGACAAGACGTGGCACGTTGGAGTGGCATCACCGCCGATGAAATGCGCTTGCTGGAAACGACCTTCTGGTCGGCCGGCGGCTCGCGCCATGCCATGGCCGAACAACTCGGCTTTTCCAAGAGCAAGGCCAACGGCCTGATTGCCGGCCTCGTCGACCAGGGCTTGCTCGCCGAAGCCGGCCTGCAACGTTCCTCGGGCGGGCGCCGCGCGGAAAACCTCCAGCTCCACACCGCGCTCGGCGTGCTCGTGGGCATCGACATCGGTGCCACCAGCCTCGACGTGGCCGTGCTGCGCCCCGACCTCACGGTGCTGGCCCAGCACGAAGAATCCGCCGACGTGCGCGAAGGCCCGACCGTCGTGCTGGCGCGCGTGCGCATCCTCATGCGCGAGCTGCTGGCACGCTGCGGCTGCGGCGCCAAGGACGTGCTCGGCATCGGCATCGGCGTGCCCGGCCCCGTGAACTTCGAGATCGGCCAGCTCGTGAACCCGCCGCTGATGCCGGCCTGGGACGGCTTCTCGATCCGCGACTACCTGCGCGAAGACTACGCCGCGCCGGTCTTTGTCGACAACGACGTGAACCTCATGGCGCTGGGCGAACTGTGGCGGCTCAAGCGCTCGCTGAACAACTTCCTCGTCATCAAGATTGGCACCGGCATCGGCTGCGGCATCGTCTGCCACGGCGAGGTGTACCGCGGTGCCGCCGGTTCCGCCGGCGACGTCGGCCACATCTGCGTCGACCAGGAAGGCCCGCGTTGCCATTGCGGCAACCTCGGCTGCGTCGAAGCGATGGCCGCGGGCCCCGCCATCACGCGCATGGCCGTGCAGGCTGCGGAGGCTGGCGAAAGCGCGGCGCTCGCCGAATGCCTTCGCGTTCATGGCCGCATCGACGCCATCGACGTAGGCCAGGCCAGCCGCGGCGGCGACACGGCGGCCAACGGCATCATCCAGCGCGCCGGCAGCCTGATCGGGCAGATGCTCGCGTCGGTCGTCAACTTCTTCAACCCGTCGCACGTGTTCATCGGCGGCGGCATCACGCGCATCGGGCCGCTGTTCCTTGCGGCCGTGCGCCAGAGCGTGTACCAGCGCTCGCTGGCGCTGTCCACGCGGCATCTCGAGATCCAGTACACGCCGCTGGGCATGCAGGGCGGACTGGTGGGCGCGGGCGTGCTCGCGATGCATGAAACCCTCAAGGTCCGCGGAGTGGCGCCATGAACGCTGAAATCAAGGGCAGCGTCGCCGTCGAGTTCGACGGCGTGGTGAAGGCCTTCGGCCCCGTGCAGGTGCTGCACGGCGTGAGCTTCGCGCTGGCGCCCGGCCGCGTGTACGGCCTGCTCGGCGAGAACGGCGCGGGCAAGTCCACGTTGATGAAGATCCTGGCCGGCTACGAGCAGCTCACCGGCGGCGCGCTGCGCATCAACGGCCAGCCGCAGCAGTTCACGAGCTCGCGCGACGCCGAGGCACTCGGCATCGTGCTGATCCACCAGGAGTTCAACCTCGCCGAAGACCTGAGCGTGGCGCAGAACATCTTCCTGGGCCATGAAAAGAAGAAGGGATGGCTGCTCGACGACGCATCGATGGAGCGCGAAGCCGCCGCCGCACTCGCCGCCGTCGGCCTGCAGGTCGATCCGCGCACCAAGGTCCGCAAGCTCATCGTTGCCGAGAAGCAGCTCGTGGAGATCGCCAAGGCCATCGCCCGCCGCGCCCGCCTGCTCATCATGGACGAGCCCACCGCCACGCTCACGCCCGGCGAGACCGAGCGCCTGTTCAAGCTCATCGCGCAGTTGCGCGCGGACGGCGTGACCATCGTCTACATCTCGCACAAGCTCGACGAGGTGGAGCAGGTGACCGACGAGGTCATCGTGATGCGCGACGGCCGCTTCGTCGCGCGCGCACCCACCGCCGACGTCACGCGCCACCAGATGGCCAACCTGATGGTGGGCCGAGAGCTGGCCGATCTCTACCCACCGCGCGACGTGGTCGTGGCCGCCGATTCGGCCGCGATGCGCGTGCGCAACTTCAACGTGCCCGGCTGGGCGCAGGACGCGAGCTTCGAGGTGCGCCCCGGCGAGATCCTCGGCTTCGCGGGCCTGGTCGGCGCGGGCCGCACAGAGCTCTTCGAAGGCCTGCTCGGCCTGCGCCCCGCGAGCGGCAGCGTCGAGATGCTCGGCAAGCCCGTGCCCGGCGGCAAGGGCTGGCGCAACCCGCGCGACGCCGCGAAGAACGGCCTCACGTACCTGAGCGAAGACCGCAAGGGCAAGGGCCTGCACGTGGACTTCGGCCTGCGCCAGAACCTCACGCTGATGGCGCTCGAACGCTACGCGCAGCCATGGCTCCAGCCCGAGGCCGAACGCGGCGCGCTGGCCGCGGCGGTGAAGGACTACGGCATTCGCACCGGCTCGCTCGAGGTCAGGGCCTCGTCGCTGTCGGGCGGCAACCAGCAGAAGCTGGCGCTCGCCAAGGTGCTGCAGCCGCAGCCGAAGGTGGTGGTGCTCGACGAGCCCACGCGGGGCGTGGACGTGGGCGCCAAGCGCGACATCTATTTCCTGATCCAGCGACTCGCCCGCGAAGGGCTCGCGGTGATTGTCGTCTCGTCGGAGCTGATGGAGCTGATCGGCCTGTGCCACCGCGTCGCGGTGATGCGGGCGGGCAAGCTCGTCGCCACGCTGGACGCGGACCATCTCACAGAAGAGGAGCTCATCGCTCATGCCACCGGAACAGCAGACACCCCAGCCCCCGCCGCAGCCTGAAGCGGCCTCGCACCGCAGCGAAGCCAAGCCCGGCTGGACCGAGCGCCTGCACGGCCTCGGCCCGGTCATCGGCCTGGTGCTGCTGTGCATCGCCGGCACGCTGCTCAACAGCGACTTCGCCACCGTCGACAACGCGATGAACGTGCTCACGCGCACGGCCTTCATCGGCATCATCGCGGTGGGCATGTGCTTCGTGATCATCTCGGGCGGCATCGACCTGTCGGTGGGTTCGATGGCCGCGCTCATCGCGGGCAGCGTGATCATGTTCATCAACTGGGCCGGGCCCGCATCGGGCTCTCCGCTGCTGGCGGTGGTGATGGGCGCGGTGCTGGCCATCGTGCTCGGCGCGGTGTTCGGGCTGGCCCACGGGCTGCTCATCACCAAGGGCCGCATCGAGCCCTTCATCGTGACGCTGGGCACGCTGGGCATCTTTCGCGCCTACCTCACCTACTTCGCCGACGGCGGCGCGCTCACGCTCGACAACGACCTGTCGGACCTGTACGCGCCCGTCTACTACGCGAGCCTGGCGGGCATTCCGGTGCCGGTGTGGGTGTTCGTGATCGTCGCGATCATCGGCGGCGTCATCCTGAACCGCACGGCCTACGGGCGCTACGTGCAGGCCATCGGCTCGAACGAGCAGGTGGCGCGCTATGCGGCCGTGGACGTGGACCGCGTGAAGATCATGACCTACGTGCTGCTGGGCGTGTGCGTGGGCATTGCCACGCTGCTGTACGTGCCGCGGCTGGGCTCGGCCTCGCCGACCACCGGCCTGCTGTGGGAGCTGGAGGCGATCGCCGCGGTGATCGTCGGCGGCACCGCGTTGAAGGGCGGCGCGGGCAGCATCACCGGCACGGTGGTGGGCGCGATCCTGCTCTCGGTCATCAGCAACATCCTGAACCTCACCAGCATCATCAGCGTGTACCTGAATGCGGCCGTGCAGGGCTTCGTGATCATCATCGTCGCGTTCCTGCAGCGCGGCCGGCGCTAGTTTTTTCGTCCGTTTGTTCGTTGTTCGTTCGTTCTGTTCCACCCACCAAGAGGAGACATCCAGCATGACCACTTTCACCCGACGCCTCGCCCTCACGGCCGTTGCCGCCGCAGCATTCGCCAGCCTGCCCGCGCTCGCCGCGGAAAAGGTCAACCTCGGCGTTTCGATTCCCGCGGCCACGCACAGCTTCATGGGCGGCATCAACTACTGGGCCAACCAGGCGAAGAAGGACCTCGAGAAAGAGCACAAGGACCTGAAGATCACCATCAAGACGGCCGCCAACGCGCCCGAGCAGGCCAACCAGCTGCAAGACCTGTCGACGGTCACCAAGATCAACGCGCTGGTCGTGTTCCCGTTCGAATCGGCCGCGCTCACCAAGCCGGTCGCGCAAGTCAAGGCCAAGGGCGCGTACGTCACCGTGGTCGACCGCGGCCTGACGGACACCAGTGCGCAGGATGCGTACGTGGCCGGCGACAACACCGCCTTCGGCAAGATCCCGGCCGAATACATCGTGAAGACGCTGGGCGGCAAGGGCAACGTGGTGGCGCTGCGCGGCATTGCGACCACGCTGGACAACGAACGCATGGACGCCTTCAACGCGGTGCTCAAGGGCAGCCCCGACATCAAGCTGCTGGACGCCAAGTACGCCAACTGGAACCGCGACGACGCCTTCAAGGTCACGCAGGACTACCTGACGCGCTTCAAGCAGATCGACGCCATCTGGGCCGCCGACGACGACATGGCCGTGGGCGTGCTCAAGGCGATTTCGCAGGCCAAGCGCGACGACATCAAGATCGTGTTCGGCGGCGCGGGCGCCAAGGACATGGTCAAGACCATCATGGACGGCAAGGACAAGCGCATCGGCGCCGACGTGAGCTACTCGCCCAAGTTCATCTACGACGCGATCAAGCTCACGGCCGAAGCGCGCCTGAAGGGCGAGAAGCTGCCGGCGACCACGATCATCCCGTCGGTGTTGATCACCAAGGACAACGCCAAGGATTTCTACCACCCGAACTCGCCGTTCTGAGGCGTCTTGCTCCCTCTCCCCGAGGGGAGAGGGAACAGTTTCAGGAAACACGAGGAGATCGATGACCGACACCCCGCTTCGCAAGCTGCGCTACGCCATGGTCGGCGGCGGGCGCGACGCCTTCATCGGCGCCGTGCACCGCAAGGCCATGGCGCTGGACGGCCAGATCGAACTGGTCGCCGGCGCGCTGTCGTCCAGTCCGGACAAGGCGCGCGCCTCGGGCCGCGACCTGGGCCTGGCCGACGCGCGCAACCACGGCGACTGGCAGGCGCTGCTGGCCGACGAGCTGAAGCGCCCGGCGCACGAGCGCATCGACTTCGTGTCGATCGTCACGCCCAACCACGTGCACTTTCCGGTGGCGCAGGCCTTCGCCGAAGCGGGCTTCCACGTGGTGTGCGACAAGCCGCTGGTGCACACGCGCGAACAGGCCGATGCGCTGGTCGCCACCGTGGCCAGGCAGGGCACGGTGTTCGGCGTCACCTACAACTACACCGGCTACCCCATGGTGCGGCAGGCGCGCGAGATGGTGCGCGCGGGCCAGATCGGCGACGTACGCAAGGTGGTCGTCGAATACAACCAGGGCTGGCTCGCGAGCCATGTCGAGAGCGGCACCAACAAGCAGGCCGATTGGCGCACCGACCCCGCCCGCAGCGGTGCGGCCGGCGCCATCGGCGACATCGGCTCGCATGCCGAGAACCTCGTGGCCACCGTCACCGGCCTGCAGATCGAAAGCCTGTGCGCCGACCTGAGCGCACTGGTGCCGGGCCGCACGCTGGACGACGACGGCAGCCTGCTGCTGCGATTCCAGGGCGGCGCGCGCGGCGTGCTCATCGCCTCGCAGGTCAGCACCGGCCTGGAGAATGACCTGCGCCTGCGCGTGTCGGGCACGCTGGGCACACTCGAATGGCACCAGGAGCAGCCGAGCCGACTGGTGCACCTGCCGCACGACGGGCCCCAGCGCGTGCTGACGCGCGGCGCGCCGTGGCTGTGCGAATCCGCGCAGCGCGCGAGCCGGCTGCCGGCGGGGCATCCGGAGGGTTTCATCGAGGCCTTCGCGAATGTGTATGCGGGCGTGGCGGCGGACATCCGCGCGCGGCTCGCGGGGCAGGTGGCCGACCCGCTGGCGGCGGATTACCCGCGCGTGGAGGACGGCGCGCGCGGCGTGCGCTTCATCGAACGCACGGTGGCCTCGGCGAAAAGCGAATTAAAGTGGACGCCCTGGTAGCGCGCCGTGCGCTGCACCGGCTTCCATGACACCCTCCGCACCCGACACGTCCAGCAGCGCGTCCCAGACGACACCCACCTGGCTCACCGCCCTGTGGCGGCGCTGCGCCACGCTGTTCCCGCTGAAGCTGGCCGGCAACCTGGTCGCCACCATCGGTTTCTTTCCGCTGTATTTCTGGACCATGAAGAACGCGGGCCAGGCGTGGGTGCTGCCGCTCACCGCCTTCGACCGGTTGATCGCGTTCTCGCCGGTGCTGCTGCCCGTCTACCTCTCGCTGTGGGGCTACATCGCATTGCCGGTGCTGCTGGCCAAGGACAAGCGAGAGCTGTGGGGCTTCTCGTCCGGCTGCGCGTCGATGACGGCGCTGGCGCTGCTCGTGTTCTGGTTCATGCCCACGGCCATTCCGAACTTCACGGTCGACACCGTGCCGGGCACCTCGCTGCAGTTCCTGAAGATGGTGGATTCGGCCGGCAACGCCTTTCCCTCGTTGCACGTCTCGTTCTCCGTGTTCGCCTGCGTGGTGCTGGCGCGGCAGCTGCGCGAGGTGGGCGCGCCGGCGTGGCTTCGTGTCGTGAACGTGGCGTGGGCCGCGGGCATCGTCTATTCGACGATGGCGGTGCGCCAGCATGTGCTGATCGACGTGCTCGGCGGCTTCGTGCTGGGGGTGGCGCTCGGTGTCGCGACGCGGCAGCGTGCCGCGGCCACCGCACCTGTGCGCGCACGTCCGGCGTAGGCCGATTGCGCTATTCCGCCGCGGCGGCGCGCGCGGTACAACCCCTGCATCGTCGTTCACCGCTGCGGGAGCCGTCATGAAGATCCGTTTGTCTGCCATCGCGGCCTGCATCATGGCCGGCGCCATCGCGTGCCCCGCCTTCGCGCTCGACTTTCCCTCGCGCAAACCAGGCCTGTGGGAGATACAGACCGGGGACGGCACGGGCAAGGCCCAGGGCCCCGCGGGCAGCCACACCATGCAGCAGTGCATCGACGCGGCCAGCGACAAGGCGCTGCGCGACATGGGCCAGGGCATGGGCAAGGACATGTGTTCGAAGCAGGAGCTGCGCGCCGACGGCGGCAAGCTGGTGATGGACTCGGTCTGCAAGATCGGCAACACCACCGCCACCTCGCACGCGGTGATGAGCGGCGACTTCAACACCGCCTACCGCATGGAAAGCAAGTCGAGCTACAACCCGCCGCTGATGGGCCGCGCCGAAGGCACCAGCGTCATGGAAGCCAAATGGATCGGCCCCTGCAAGGCCGACCAGAAGCCGGGCGACATGGTCATGTCCAACGGCATGAAGATGAACGTGCTCGACATGATGAGCGGGCGGCCGAAGAAGCCCTGAAGAAGCGCGCCAGGTAGGCGCCGGACCACAGCGCATCGCGGCTGCAGCGCGGCGGCGCGAAACCCGGGCTGCGCCTAGGATGGCGTGCCATGCCCGCACCGCAAGAAGAACTCGTCGTCGCCCGGCCCGAAGGCCTGTACTGCCCACCCGGCGATTTCTACATCGACCCCTGGCGCCCGGTGGGGCGCGCGGTCATCACGCACGCGCATTCGGACCACGCCCGCGTCGGGCATGCGCACTACCTCGCCCACACCGACAGCGAAGGCACGCTGCGCACGCGGCTCGGGCAGGACATCAACCTGCAGACCTTGCCCTACGGCGAGGCCATCGAGCACCACGGCGTGCGCGTCTCGCTGCACCCGGCCGGCCATGTGCTGGGCTCGGCGCAGGTGCGGCTCGAACACGGCGGGCGCGTGTGGGTGGCTTCGGGCGACTACAAGACCGAGCCCGACGGCACCTGCCCGCCTTTCGAGCCGGTGCCTTGCGACACCTTCATCACCGAGTCGACCTTCGGGCTGCCGATCTACCGCTGGCCCACGCAGTCCGTGCTGTTCGCGCAGATCGACGCGTGGTGGCGCGCCAATGCGCAGGCCGGGCGTGCCTCGGTGCTGTTCTGCTACGCCTTCGGCAAGGCGCAGCGCATCCTGCATGGGGTGGACGCGAGCATCGGGCCGATCGTGGTGCATGGCGCGGTGGAGCCGCTCAATGCCGTGTACCGCGCAGCCGGCGTGGCCCTGCCGCCGACCTTTCGCGTGAGCGACGAAGGCGTGGACGCCGCGATGCTCAAGCGCGCGCTGGTGCTCGCGCCACCTTCGGCGCAGGGCACGCCCTGGATGAAGCGTTTCGGCAACTACGCCGATGCCTTCGCCAGCGGCTGGATGCAGCTGCGCGGCACGCGCCGGCGGCGCGGCGTGGACCGCGGCTTCGTCATGTCCGACCACGCGGACTGGCCCGGCCTGCAGCAAGCCATTGCCGGCACGGGCGCCGAACGTGTGTTCGTCACGCATGGCAGCGTGCAGGTGATGGTGCGCTGGCTCACGGAGAACGGGCTGGACGCGCGCGGCTTCAAGACCGAATACGGCGATGAAGACGACCAAGAAACTCCCTCCCCTTCCGGGGGAGGGCTGGGGAGGGGGCCAGCGGCGCTCGATGGGGACGCCGCCAGCCCCCATCCCGACCTTCCCCCAGTGGGGGAAGGAGCCAATACATGAAGGCCTTTGCCGCGCTGTACCGTGACCTCGACGCGAGCACGTCGAACCTCGCCAAGCAGGCTGCGCTGCAGCACTATCTGCGCGAGGCCGACGCTGCCGATGCCGCATGGGCGGTCTACTTTCTGGCCGGCGGCAAGCCGCGCCAGCTCGTGCCCACCAAGCTCCTGCGCCTGCTCGCTCAGGAATCCGCGGGCCTGCCGGAGTGGCTGTTCGACGAAAGCTACGACGCCGTGGGCGACCTCGCCGAGACCATCGCGCTGCTGCTGCCGCCGCCCAGCGAGACGCACGACCTCGGCCTTGCCACCTGGGTCGAGCAGCACCTGTTGCCCCTGCGCGAAGCCGCGAAGACCGCGCCCGAGCAACTGGCCGACCGCCTGCGCGCGCAGTGGCGCCAGCTCGCGGCCGAAGAGCGGCTGGTGTACTTCAAGCTCATCACCGGCGCCTTCCGCGTGGGCGTGTCGAAGCTGCAGGTCACGCAGGCGCTCGCCGCCGTGGGCGGCATCGACGCCAAGCGGGTCGCGCAGCGCCTCATGGGCTACACGCACATCGGCGCGCGGCCGCTGCCAGGCGACTACAGCGCGCTGGTCGCGCCGGAGTCGGGCGAAGAACAGGTGCAAAAGACCAGCGGGCAGCCGTACCCCTTCTTCCTGGCGCATCCGTTCAACCTGCCGGTCGAGCAGTTCGACGCGGTGCTCGGGCCGCCGGCCGACTGGGTCGTCGAGTGGAAGTGGGACGGCATTCGCGCGCAGCTGGTCAAGCGCGCCGGCGTGGTGTGGGTGTGGTCGCGTGGCGAGGAGCTGGTGACCGAGCGCTTCCCCGAACTCGCCGTGCTGGGCGAAGCCCTGCCAGACGGCACGGTGCTCGACGGCGAGATCGCCGTGTGGCGCAAGGACGAAGCTTCGCCGGGAGGCGAAGGCAAGGTCCAGCCCTTTGCCGAGTTGCAGCGGCGCATCGGCCGCAAGACGCTGGGCCCCAAGCTGCTGCGCGAGATTCCGGTGGTGTTGCTGGCCTACGACCTGCTCGAATGGGAAGGCCGCGACCTGCGCACCTTGCCGCAGTCCGAGCGCCGCGCGCTGCTCGACGAGCTGGTCACGCGCATGCAGCACCCCTCGCTGCTGCCGAGCCCGATGCTCGTGGGCGCCGACTGGAACGACCTTGCACGCCAGCGCGAAGCGGCGCGCACCATGGGTGTGGAAGGGATGATGCTCAAGCGCCGCGACGCGCAGTACGGCGTGGGCCGCACCAAGGACGTCGGCGTGTGGTGGAAGTGGAAGATCGAGCCGCTCAGCATCGACGCCGTGCTGATCTACGCACAGCGCGGCCACGGCCGCCGCGCAAGCCTCTACAGCGACTACACCTTCGCGGTGTGGGACGGCCCGCCCGGGCAGGAAGGCCGCAGGCTCGTGCCCTTCGCCAAGGCCTATTCGGGTCTGACCGACGCGGAGATGGGGCGCGTCGACGCGGTCATCCGCAAGACCACGGTGGAGAGCTTCGGGCCCGTGAAGAGCGTGAAGCCGACGCTGGTCTTCGAGCTGGGCTTCGAGGGCATCGCGCGCAGCACGCGGCACAAGAGCGGGATCGCGGTGCGCTTTCCGCGGATGCTGCGGTGGCGGGAGGACAAGCCGGTGGCGGAGGCGGATACCTTGCAGACGCTGGCGGCGTTGTTGCCTTCATGAACGATCCGGTGGAGCCCGAATTTCTCCCTCCCCTTCCGGGGGAGGGCAGGGGTGGGGGCAAGCGGCGTATCAAAGACCAGCCGCCTGTCGAAGGCCCAGAGCCCCCATCCCAGCCTTCCCCCGGAAGGGGAAGGAGCAAATCCAGCAAGACAGTGGAGCCGGGTGACCCCGATTTTCTCCCTCCCCTTTCGGGGGGGGGCAGGGGTGGGGGCAAGCGGCGTGTCCGGAGTGAGCCGCAGCTCGATGAGGGCCGCTTGCCCCCCTCCCAGCCTTCCCCCAGCGGGGGAAGGAGCAAGACAAGGGTCAAGGCGGCGCTCGACGCTTGGTTCGCCGCGCGCGAGTGGAAGCCTTTCAAATTCCAGCGCGAGGTCTGGAAGGCCATCGCCGAAGGCAAGTCCGGCCTGCTGCACGCCACCACCGGCGCGGGCAAGACCTATGCGGTGTGGCTCGGCGCCTTGCTGGCGTTCTCCAGGGCCCGAAAGCAGGGCGCCCTCAAGCCGACACCGATGCCGCTCACCGTGCTGTGGCTCACCCCCATGCGCGCCCTTGCCGCCGACACCTTGCGCGCCCTGCACCAACCGCTCGAAGCGCTGGGCGCCGACGTGCATCCGTGGAGCGCGGGCGCCCGCAGCGGCGACACCTCTTCCGCCGAACGCAGCGCGCAGAACAAGCGCCTGCCCACCGTGCTCGTCACCACGCCCGAGAGCCTCTCGGTGCTGCTCTCGCGCGCCGACGCGCGCGAGGTGCTCGGCGAGGTGCAACTGGCCGTCGTCGACGAATGGCACGAGCTGCTCGGCAACAAGCGCGGCGTGCAGGTGCAGCTTGCGCTCGCGCGCCTGCGGCGCTGGAACCCGGGCCTCGCGGTCTGGGGCATGTCGGCCACGCTGGGCAACCTGCAAGAGGCGATGCATGCCCTGCTGGGTCATGAAGACGGCGTGCTCGTGCAGGGCCAGGTGCCCAAGAAGCTCGTCATCGATTCGCTGCTGCCCGGGCGCGCCGAGCGCTTTCCGTGGGGCGGCCACCTCGGGCTCACGATGCTGCCGCAGGTGATCGAGGAAATCGCCACCAGCAAGACCACGCTGGTCTTCACCAACACGCGCTCGCAGTCGGAAATCTGGTACCAGGCCCTGCTGGAGGCGAAGCCCGAATGGGCCGGCACCATCGCGCTGCACCACGGCTCGCTCGACCGCGAGGTGCGCGAGTGGGTCGAGCTGGGCCTGAAGAGCGGCGAGCTGAAGGCGGTGGTCTGCACATCGAGCCTGGACCTGGGCGTGGATTTTCTGCCGGTGGAGCGCGTGCTGCAGATCGGCTCGCCCAAGGGCGTGGCGCGCCTGCTGCAGCGCGCGGGCCGTTCGGGCCATGCGCCGGGGCGGCCGTCGCGCATCACGCTCGTGCCCACGCACAGCATCGAGATGGTCGAGGGCTCGGCCGCGCGCACGGCCATTGCGGCGGGGCACATCGAGGCGCGCCATTCGCCCGACCAGCCGCTGGACGTGCTGGTGCAGCACCTGGTGACGGTGGCGCTGGGCGGCGGCTTCGTGCCCGACGAGCTGTACGAGGAAGTGCGCGGCACGGCGGCGTACCACAACCTCTCGCGCGAGAGCTGGCAATGGTGCCTCGACTTCGTGGCGCAAGGCGGCGCCTCGCTCGCAGCCTATCCGGACTACAGGCGCGCCGTGCCCGATGCCGACGGTGTCTGGCGCGTGCCCGATGCACGCCTGGCGCGCCGCCACCGCATGAACATCGGCACCATCGTGAGCGATGCGAGCATGTCGGTGCAGTACCTGGCGGGCTCGAAGATCGGCAGCGTCGAAGAAAGCTTCGTCGCGCGCATGAAGCCCGGCGACTGCTTTCTCTTCGGCGGCCGGCTGCTCGAGCTGGTGCGCATCCACGACATGACGGCCTGGGTGCGGCGTGCCAGCGGCAAGCGCGCGGTGGTGCCGCGATGGAACGGCGGTCGCATGCCGCTGTCGACCACGCTGGCCGATGCGGTGGTGCGGCAGCTCGCCCTGGCTGGAGAAGGCAAGTACGAATCGCCCGAACTGCAGTGCGTGCGGCCGCTGCTCGAGATCCAGCAGCAGTGGTCGGCGCTGCCGACGCCGCAGACGCTGCTGGCCGAGACGCTGATGACGCGCGAAGGCTCGCACCTGTTCCTGTATCCGTTCGCCGGGCGGCATGTGCACCTGGGCCTGGCGAGCCTGCTGGCATGGCGCGTGGCGCAGCACGAGGCGCGCACCTTCTCCATCGCGGTCAACGACTACGGCTTCGAGCTGCTCAGCGCGACGCCGGTCGACTGGCCCACGCTGCTGCCGCAGGTGCTGCGCCTGCCGGAAGGGGAAGGAGAGGGCGACGACGCCCACGCCGCGCTGCTGCACGAGGTGCTGGCCTCGCTCAACGCGGGCGAGCTCGCGCAACGGCGCTTTCGCGAGATTGCGCGCGTGTCGGGGCTGATCTTCCAGGGCTACCCCGGCGAGAAGCGCAGCAGCAAGCAGCTGCAGGCGTCGTCCTCGCTGTTCTGGGAGGTGTTTCGCAAGTACGACCCCGGCAACAAGCTGCTGCAGCAGGCCGAGCAGGAGCTGCTGGCACAGGAGCTGGAGATCGGCCGGCTGCGCGCGAGCCTCGTGCGCATGGCCGCTCAGGCGCTGGTGCTGAAGCCGCTCGCGCGGCCGACGCCGTTCTCGTTTCCGCTGATGGTCGAGCTGTTCCGCGAGAAGCTGTCCAACGAGAACGTGGCCGACCGCATCGCGCGCATGGTCGAGCAGCTGGAGAAGGCCGCGGGCGGCGTGGTCACGGCCGGCGGTGTCGAGCGGGTGAAGGGAACGCTGGCCTTCGGGCAGGAGGGGCTTGGCAAGGGGCGAGGCACGCCGCCGGCGCCACGGCGTGAGCGACGCCGCAAGCCGTCACGGCCCCTGCCTCCGTTGTGAGACGGCGGCAAGGCGTCGGCGAGCCGCTCAGCCCGCACCGTTCGCCTTCACCCAGCGCACGATGTCCGCCGCGCCCATTGCGCCGGCCTGCCGCGCCACTTCGCGCCCGCCGCGGAACAGTGCCAGCGTGGGGATGCTGCGGATGTTGAAGCGCGCGCCCAGCGCCTGCACGGCCTCGGTGTCGACCTTGGCCAGCCGCACCTGGGGCTCGAGCTGGGCCGCCGCCTGCTCGTAGCCCGGCGCCATCTGGCGGCAGGGACCGCACCAGGGGGCCCAGAAGTCGACCAGCACCGGGATGTCGTTGCGCGCGATGTGCTTGTCGAAGGTGGCCGCGTCCGCCAGCGCCGTCGAGTGCCCGGTGAACAGCGGACGGTGGCAGCTGCCGCAGTCGGGCGCACTGCCCAGCTGCGCCGCGCGCACGCGGTTGGTCGTGTGGCAATGCGGGCAGACGATGTGCAGCGCTGGCGACTCGGCTGTGGTTTGGGCGGTGGTTTCGGCGGTCATGGCAAAAAGCTGGGGGCCGCGAGGGCGAATTGCAAGGCGTGCGCCGGCCGGGGCGGCTTTTGCGACACTGGCTGGCAGTGAGCTCTTCTCTTTCTTCCACGACGCCGCTGCCGGTGCAGTGGGCCGGCGAATCGTTGTGTCTGTTGCCCGAACGCGCCCTGTGGTGGCCCGCGCAGCACACGCTGTTCCTGGCCGACCTGCACCTCGGCAAGGCCGCGACCTACCGCGCGCTGGGCCAGCCGGTGCCGGGGGGCACCACGCAGGAGAACCTGGCGCGGCTCGACGCGCTGATCGCCCGCCATGCACCCAGGCAGATCGTGTTCCTCGGCGACTTCCTGCATGCGGCGCAGGCGCGCACGGTGCTCGCCGCCGTCGAGGCCTGGCGCGCGCGGCACCCCGACGTCGCGATGACGCTGGTGCGCGGCAACCACGACAGCCGCGCGGGCGATCCGCCGGCCGCGTTGCGCATCGACGTGGTCGAGGAGCCCCATCTGATGGGCCCTTTCGCCTGTTGCCACCATCCACAGGCGCATGCCACGCACTTCGTGCTGGCGGGACACCTGCATCCGGCCTGCAAGCTCTACGGGCCGGGGCGCGACAGCGTGCGATTGCCGTGTTTCGTGAGCGATGCGCAGCAGGCCGTGCTGCCGGCCTTCGGGGAGTTCACGGGCGGGTGGCTGATGGAGGCGGCGCCGGGGCGGCGCTTTCACGCGGTGGGCGGCTCGGCCGTGTGGGCGCTGCCGGCAACGGACTGAATGTCTTGCTCCTTCCCCCTCTGGGGGAAGGCTGGGATGAGGGCAGGCAGAGCGCCCGGTGGAAACGCCGCTTGCCCCCACCCCAGCCCTCCCCCAGCGGGGGAGGGAGAAAGTCAGGGCTCCTCTCCCGGAAGGGGAGGGCGCAAGTCAAAGCTCCTCTCTCGCTCTGGGGGAGGGAGAGATTCAAAGGGTCAGAGCACGACCGGTTCGTCCGGCAACTCGTTCACATCCAGCTCGCCGTCGCCCAGCGGAAAGTGTTCCACCAGCAGGGCCGAGATCTCTTCCAGCGCCTGCGTCAGCCCGTCCTCGAAGCGGCCTTCGCGAAACGCCGCGCCCATGCGCTGCGTCATCGCGGCCCACGCCGCATCGTCGACGTGCGAATGCAGGCCCCGGTCGGCCACGACCTCGATCGCGTGCTCGGCCAGCAGCAGGTAGATGAGCACGCCGTTGTTGTGTGCCGTGTCCCACACGCGCAGCTTGCCGAACAGCATGACCGCACGCTCGCGCGCCGAGGCATGGCGCCACAGGTACGACATCGGCAGGCCCGCCTCGACGCAGATGCGGACCTCGCCGCTGTGGCGCCGCTCGCTGGCAGCCACGCGGCCCGTCAGGCGCTGCATCACGGCCTCGGGCAGGGCGCGGCGCACCTCGGACTCGTCGATCCAGCGATGGCGCCAGATGCGGCCCAGCCTGGAGAAAAGGGTTGCGTCGGTTGCCATCGTGTTCACCCGTTCTTCACCAGTTTCCCGAGGCGCCGCCGCCGCCACCACCCGGCCGCCCCGCGGCCGCCACCAGCGTGATGATGAGCGCGATCACCCCCGCAATCGCCGCGATGGCGATGCTGGCGGTGATGAGAAAGACGACCAGCCCGACGCCACCGCCCACCACCACCGTGCCCAGTTTCTTGCCGAGGATGGCCCGCACGATCGGCGCGCCGATGAACACGCCCACGAACAGGAACAGGCCGAAGTGCTGCAGGAAGCCGAAGATCCCTTCGTTGCCGTAGCCGCTCGATTCACCCGTGTCGCGCGAAGGCGCCGGCAGCGGCTCGCCGTCGACCAGCCCGATGAGCCGGTCCACCGCGGCGTTCAAACCACCCGCAAAGTCGTTCTGGCGAAAGCGCGGCTTCATCTCCTCGTCGATGATGCGGCTGGCCGCCAGGTCGGGCACCGCGCCTTCGAGCGTCTTGGCCGTGGCGATGCGCATGGCGCGGTCGTTCTTGGCCACCACCACCAGCAGGCCGTCGCCCACGCCCTTGCGGCCGATCTTCCAGGTGTCGCCCACGCGCTGCGTGTAGCCGGCGATGTCTTCGGGCGCGGTGGTCGGCACCATCAGCACCACGATCTGCGAGCCCTTGCGCTGCTCGAAGGCCGCGAGCTTGGTCTCCAGGCCGTTGCGCTGGGCGCTGTCGAGCGTCTGGGTCTGGTCGATCACCCGCGCCGTGAGCGCGGGCACCGGCAGCAGGCCTTGCGCCAGCGCGGGCAGCCCGGCCCAGGCAAAGGCCGTCAGAAAGAACGCGGCCAGCGTGCGGCGGAACAGGGCGGCAACGGCCATCGGTTGCGGCTCTTACTTCTTCGGTGCGCTGAAGTCGACGGTGGGCGGGGTGGAAATCTGCGCCTCGTTCTGCACCGTGAAGTTGGGCTTGGGCGCGTAGCTGAAGATCTTGGCCGTGATGTTGGTCGGGAAGCTGCGCGCGAGCACGTTGTACTCCTGCACGCTCTCGATGTAGCGGTTGCGCGCCACGGTGATGCGGTTCTCGGTGCCTTCCAGCGTCACGCGCAGGTCGCGGAACGCCTGGTTGGCCTTCAGGTCGGGGTAGCGTTCCGACACCACCATCAGCCGCGACAGCGCCGACGAGAGCTCGCCCTGCGCCTGCTGGAACTTCTGGAAGGCCTCGGGGTTGTTCAGCGTCTCGGGCGTCACCTGGATCGAGGTGGCCTTGGCGCGCGCCTCGATCACCTTGGTGAGCGTGTCCTGCTCGAAGGCGGCCTCGCCCTTCACGGTGGCGACGATGTTGGGCACGAGGTCGGCTCTGCGCTGGTACTGGTTGAGCACCTCGCTCCAGGCCGACTTGCTGGCCTCGTCGAGCGACTGGAAGTCGTTGTAGCCGCAGCCGCTCAGCGACACGACCGCCGCAAGGATCAGGAACCAGCGCTTCATCATCATTTGCATTACCTCCGCAGAAGAGCCGGAAGTTAGCATAGGACGTCGCTCGCCCCCAGGCTTCGCGCACTTCGTGTCGCTTCTCCTACCCCCTGGCGGGAGCAACACCTGCAGCCCGGCAAAGCCGGTTCCGCGGTGTTTCGCGAAAAGGTTTCGATGGCTTTCACTCTTATGGCGTCTTCTCCGATCAGTCCTCTGCATGCCCTGCAGGCCGCGAACCGTGCAGGTTTGCCTGTTGCTTCCTCGGCCTTCGGCACGCTGCTGATCGCTGGTGCCACGGGCGCCCTGGGGGCCGAGTTGCTGCGCCGGCTGGCGGGCAGCCACCGCCATGCGCACACCCGTGTGCTCGCGCGCGAGCCGATGCGCGACGGGCTGCGCGGTGTCGAGACCTGCCTGAGCCCGGCGCTGCCCATCGCGCAATGGCCGCTCACGTCCGCCCACACGGCCGTCGTCGCCTTCGACCCGCCGCGCCTGTACCACGACCGCGAACGCGCGCTGTGGGTGCCCGAGCCCTCGGATCTGCCCGCGCTCGCGCGCTGGCTGCATGCCTGCGGCGTGCGCACGCTGGCCATCGTGCAGCCGCACGACCAGGGCCGGCTGCCCGAGGCGCTCAAGCGCGGGCTGGCCAGCCTCGACGAGCAGGCGGTGGTGGCCTGCGGCTTCGAGCGCGTGATCCTCGTGCGCTCGGCGCGCAAGCCGGCGAATGCCAAGTTCGCCAATCCGCTGGAGCGGCTGGCCGCATGGATGCTCTCCGTCGTGCGCTTCATGGTGCCGAGCAGCGAGCAGCCGGTGCGCGCGTCGAAGGTGGCGGAGCTGGTCGACCTGGCGCTGCGCATCGCGCCGCCAGGCGTGCACGTGGCCGCGCCCGAGCTGGTGTGGCAGGCCGCGCAGGGCGACATGCAGGGCGTGGCCGAGCGCTGGCTCGGCACGACTTAGGCTTGGGCTCGGCCCCAGGCTGCGCGCACGTCGTGTCGCTTCTGCTTCGCTCTGCCGGGGGCAACACCAGCGGCCCGGCAAAGCCGGTTCCGCGGTGTTTCGCGGCACAGCAGGACGCTGCTTCCTACGCGCGCCACTGGCGCAGCAGCTCGCCCGAATCGACCACCAGCCCCAGGTGCAGCGACACCATCGCCAGCGCCGCGCCTTCCAGGTGCGCATCGGTGCCGCGCACCAGGTCGCGCAGCACGATCACGCGGTAGTTGTGGTTGTTGGCGTCGAAGGCCGTGTTGAGCACGCAGCAGTCGGTGAAGCCGCCATTGAGCACCACCGTCTCGATGCGCTGGTTGCGCAGCAGAAAGTCGAGGTCGGTCGGGTAGAAGGCAGACAGCCGCCGCTTGGTGTCCACGCGCATGTCGCCGGGCTCGACGCGCGTGACCCACTCGGTCCACTTCGAGCCTTCGATGGCGTGCGCGTCGGCGTTCGGAATTTCGCCCACGTGCAGCGGAAAGGTGCGCCGCCACGCGGCCGGGATGCCGCGCGTGTCGTCCTCGCCGCCGGGCCGCAGCACCGACTTGATGTGCACGATGCGCACGCCCAGCGCGCGCACCTCGTCGTGAAAGCCGTCGATGGGCGCCACCACGTCGCGCGCCCGGGGCGCCGGGCAGGGGCAGTCGGGGCTGTCGTCCAGGTGGCCGCGGTGCATGTCGATGGACACGACCGCGGTGGTGGCCGGGTTCAGGTAGTCGGCGAACTGCGCCGCGTCGAGCTCGCGCTCCTCGTTGTAGACCCAGGCCTTCATCGGCGTTCTTCTCTCACATAGGGTTGGCCCAGCGCGCCGGGCTCTTCGTCGGCGCCGCGCCGCGAGAGCGCGACCCACACCATCACGCCGAGCGTCACCGCGTACGGCGTCATCATCACGAAGTACTGCGGCAGCTGCACGCCGGCCGCGGCCAGCTGGGGAATCAGCGCCTCGATGCAGCCGAACAGCACCGCGCCCACCAGCGCCTTCCAGGGCGACCAGCGCGCGAAGATCACCAGGCCCACCGCGATCCAGCCGCGCCCGCCGGTCATGCCCGCGATCCACAGCTTGGTGCTGACCACCGAGATGTAGGCGCCCGCCAGGCCCACCAGCGCCGAGCCCGCGAGCACCGCCGCGAAGCGCCACGCCGTGACGTTGATGCCCGCCGCATCCGCGGCCTGCGGGTTTTCGCCGACGGCCCGCAGCCGCAGCCCGGTGGAGGTGCGCGCGAAGAACCACGCCACCGCGCCGAAGATCGGCAAGGTGAGCCACACCATCGCGTTCTGCGCAAAGAGCTTGCCCACGCCGGGCAGCATCGACAGCGGCCACAGCGCCATCGCGCCGATGCCCTCGGTGGCGTGGTTGGTCCAGTCGGCCATGGAGCCGACCAGCGAGGTGAGGCCCTGGCAGAAGAACACCAGCGCAAGCCCGGCAATCACCTGGTTCACGCGCAGCCAGATCACCATCACCGCGAACAGCATCGACACCACGCTGGCCGCCAGCATCGCGAGCACCAGCGACACGGCCGGTTGCCCGATGGCGATCTGCGCGCCGATGCCGGCGAGCGCGCCGACCAGCATCAGCCCTTCGGCGCCCAGCGAGAGCACACCCGCGCGTTCGCTGATGATGAGACCGAGCGCAGCGAGCGCATACGGAATGGCGAAGTCCGGCGTGCTCGCGAGCCAGTTGAGGATGACACCACCGCTCATTGCAGAACCTCGCCCCCCACGCGGCGCAGCCGGTGGCGAATGAAGAAGTCGCTCGACGCGACACACACCACGATGATGGCCTGGATCAGCTGCACCATCGAGAACGGAACCTGGTAGAACACCTGCAGGCTGCGCCCGGTGACGAACAGGGCGGCCACCAGCAATGCGACGACCGTTGCCGCCAGCGGGTTGTTGCGCGCCAGGAAGGCGATGAGGATGCCCGAGAAGCCGTAGCCCTGGTAGAAGGCCTGCGTGAGCCGGCCTTCCTGCCCCGCGACCACCGCGAAGCCCGCGAGCCCGGCCATCGCGCCCGACAGCAGCACCGCGCCGTAGATGGTGCGCCGCACCGGCACGCCGTTGGCATGCGCCACGCGCGGATTCGCGTCGACGAAGCGCAGGTACAGGCCCACGCGGCTCACGCTCACCAGCCACCACGCCAGCAAGGCAACAACGCCCGCCAGCAAAATCGCGCTGCCCACGCCGCCACCGAGTTCGGGCAGGCGCTCGAACGCGCGGAACTGCGGCGAGTAGGGGAAGTTGTCCTTCGGGTCCTTCCAGTTGCCGTACACCAGGTGCAGCAGGAAGTTGCCCGCCATGTAGTTGAGCATCAGCGTGGAGATGATCTCGTTGACGCCGAGCTTCAGCTTGAGCCACGCCGGGCCCAGCACCCACAGCAGGCCGCAGGCCACGGCGGCCACGAACATCAGCGGCAGGCGCAGGTTCTCGGGGCCGATCTGCCACATCGAGAGGGTGGTCGCGCCGATCGCGCCCCAGATCATCTGGCCCTCGAGCCCGAGGTTCCAGAAGCGCGCGCGGAATGCGATGGAGCCCGCCAGGCCGACCAGGATCATCGGCGCGGCCTGGAACAGCACGGCGCGAAAGTTCTGCCCGTCGAAGAAGGTCTGCGTGACGAACTCGTTGGCCAGCTCGTCGGCCGGCACGCCGGCGGCCACCAGGATCGCGGCGGAAATTGCGAAACCGACGAACAGCGCGGCCGCGAGGATCAGCGCCTGCCAGCGCCACGCCATGTGCTGGCGGATCTCGAGCGCGTAGCGGCGGCGCGCGAGCGGCTGCATGGCGCGCGGCGCTTCATGAGCGAGAGGAGCGAGAGCAGCGGTGTGGGGGGGCTTGGGTGTGTGTGCCATGTCGGCCGTGAGGGATGCTTCAGCCATGGTCGACCATCGCCTGTCCGATGGCCTGGCGGTCGGCCGGTTGCGCGAATTCACCGGCAATGCGACCGCGTGTCATCACGCCCACGCGGTCGGCCAGCTGCAGCACTTCGTCGAGGTCTTCGCTGATGAGCAGCACCGCGGCGCCGCCGTCGCGCGCGGCCCGCAGCCGCGCGTGCACCTCTGCGCTCGCACGCACGTCGAGGCCCCGGCTCGGGCTGTGCGCGAGCACCAGCGTGGGCGACTTGCCGAACTCGCGCGCCAGCACCAGCTTCTGCGCATTGCCGCCCGAGAGCAGCGCGGCCTTCTGCGCGACCGAGCGCACGCCCTGCACGTCGAACGCGCGCACGGCTTCCTGTGTGTCGCTCTGGATGCGGCCCCGGCGCAGGCGCCACACGGGCCCGTAGCGCCCGGTGTGCACGCGGCCGATGGCGTAGTTCTCGGCCACCGACAGGCCGCCCGCGAGCGCGAGCCCGTAGCGGTCGGCCGGAATGGCGGCAATGCCGATGCCGCGGCGCGCCGAGGCCGCCAGGGTCTTCAGGTCGCCATGGCCCGCGAGGTCGATCTCGCCTTCGGTGGCCTCGCCCGGCAGGCCCATGATCGCGCCCGCCAGCTCGCCCTGCCCGTTGCCGCCTACACCGGCCAGGCCGTAGATTTCGCCGGCGTGCAGCTCGAGGTCGACCCCGTCGAGCACGCGCCGGCCTTCGGGCGAGGCCGGCGTGCGCAGCCCGCGCACCGACAGCCGCACCGGCCCGCGCGCGGCGGCCGAGGCTTGGAAGCCTTGCGCGGCGATCGATTCGCCCACGGTGAGCTTCACCAGTTCGACGACCGATGTCTCGGCGGGCTGCAGCGTGGCCACCGTGCGGCCGCTGCGCATCACCGTCACGCGGTCGGCGTAGGTCTTGACGTCGGCCATCTTGTGCGTGACCAGCACCACCGCGGCACCGGCACGCGCCAGGCCCTGAACCGTCTGCAGCAGGCGTGCGGCCTCCTGGTCGGTGAGCACGGCGGTGGGCTCGTCGAGGATCAGGATGCGCGCGCCCGCGAGCAGCACCTTGAGGATCTCGACGCGTTGTTGTTCGGCAATGGACAGGGCGTCGACCCGCTTCGACGGATCGATGTCGAAGCCCAGCTCCGATGCCTTGTTGCGGATGTCGCGTGCCATCTCGCGCAGGCGTTCGCCGTGGCTCTGGAACTCGGCCGGCGGCGGTGCGGTGAGCAGGATGTTCTGCGCCACCGTGAACGGACGCACCAGCTTGAAGTGCTGGTGGACCATGCCGATGCGGTGCCGTGCCGCATCGCGCGGCCCGGTGAAGCGCACCGCGTTGTCGTCCACCAGCAGCTGCCCGGCCTCGGGCGCGTAGAGCCCGGCCGCGATGTTCATCAGCGAGGACTTGCCCGCGCCGTTCTCGCCGAGCAGGGCGTGCACCTCGCCCCAGCGGGCGGCGAAGTGTGCGTCGGTCAGCGCCGCAAAGCCGTCGAAGGACTTGCGGATGCCGGTGAGTTCGAGCGCGTTGGGCATGGGCGTCTTCGGTCCTGGCTGGCTTACTTCTGCGTGACCACGCCCTTGACGAACCAGTCCATCTTCCACAGGTCGGCGTCGGACAGCACGGCACCCTTGGCCACGCGCTCCTTGCCGTCGCGGTCGGCGAGCGGGCCGGCATAGACCTGCTTGCCCTTCATGATCGCGTCGCGCTCGGCGGTGATAGCCGCGGCCTTGTCCTTGGGAACGGCGGGGCCGAAGCCCGCGATGTCGGTGCCGCCGTCCTTCATCTCGATGAAGGCGCCGTAGGGGGCGGGCTTCCATCCGCCGGCCATCACCTTCTTCAGCTCCGGCGTCAGGAACTTGTCCCACACCCACACCGACGAGCACAGCGTGGCCTTGGGTGCGAACTGGCGCAGGTCGCGGTGGTGGCCGGTGCCGTACACGCCGCGCTCCTGCGCGACGATCTGCGGCGTGGGGCTGTCCACGTGCTGGCCGATCACGTCGGCGCCCTGGTCGATGAGCGCGGCGGCGGCGGCGCGTTCCTTCAACGGGTCGTTCCACGCGCCGGTGTAGATCACGTTGACGGTGGCGTTCGGGTTCATCTTCTGCGCGCCGAGCGCGAAGGCGTTGATGGTCCAGTTCACCACGCCGAAGGGGTTGGCCGCGACGAAGCCGAGCTTGCCGGTCTTCGAGGCCGCGCCCGCGGCCATGCCGCAGAGGTACTGGCTCTCGTAGGTGCGGCCGTAGAACGATTCGAGGTTGGTGCCGTTGGTGGTGCCCGAGCCGTTGAGGAAGGCCACGTCGGGGTACTTGGCGGCGAGGTCCTTGAAGCTGTCGGAATAACCGAAGGCCGTGCCGATCACGATGTTGGCGCCGCGCTGAATGAATTTTTCTGCCGCAGGCTTGATGGCCGAGGCGTCCTCGGGCACGTTCTCGACGAACTGGATCTTCTGGCCGATCTCCTTTTCGATCTTCACGCGGGCTTCGTCGAAGGCCTGCGTCCAGCCGCCGTCGTTCTTCGGGCCGAAGTAGAGCATGGCGATCTTCGGCTTGTCCTTCAGCGTGAAGCCGTCGGCGGCCGCGGCGGGCAACGTCGTGAACAACGCGCCGCCGGCTGCGAGGCTCAGGGCCAGGCCGAGGGTGGTGCCGTGGGAGGGAGTGCGCAGCATGGAGCAACCTTTCGTGAGGAGCATGGGAGGAGACGGGGAAGAAAGAGAAGAAAGCCGCGTGCCGCTACATCATGAAATTGATGCGGAACACGTTGCCCTCGGGGTCGAGCAGCACCGACTGGTACCAGTTGTAGTAAGTGACGTACGGCGCCTTGACGAGCGTGGCGCCGGCCTCCAGCGCCACGGGCACCATGCGGTCCACGTCGGCCTGGCTGTCGACGTCGATGTTCAGCAGGAACTTCACGCCGCGCGTGTCGGAGAACTCGGCCAGGTGCAGCAGCTCGTAGGCGTCGAGCGCGTTGAAGCCCAGGCTCGACTTGCCGGTGTCCAGCCCGCGAAAGATCGGCGAGCGGATCGCCTCGATTTCGGGGAAGCCGAACACGCGCTGGTAGAAGCCGCTGAGCGCGACCACGTCCTTGGCGAAGACGTTGACGTAGGAGAGGTGCGCCATGTGCGTGGGGCCCCGGTCAGGCGGTGGCCTTGGTGCCGCCGAACGTCGTCTGCTTGACGAACTTCGAGGTCAGGTGATCGCCGGAGGAAATGGGCGCGTACTTGGCGCTCTCGCCGGGCGCCAGGCAGCTCGGCAGGCACTCCACCATCGCGTCGTAGTTGGGCTGGTGAAAGAACACCAGCGACTGGCGGCGGTTGGTGCTCGCCACCTCGAACGGCGGGTTGATCACGCGGTGCAGCGTGGACACCCACTGGTCGTTGGTCCACTGCATCATGAGGTCGGCGATGTTCACCACCAGGCCGCCCTCGACCTGCGGCACGTCGACCCACTGGCCGGCCTTGTTGAACACCTGCAGGCCCTTGTCGTCGGGCAGCACGATCGTCAGGCTGCCGTAGTCGCTGTGCGCACCCGCGCGCAACTGGCCGGGCAGCGGCTGCTCGCGCTGCGGCGGATAGCTCAGCACGCGGAACATGCTGATGTGCTCGTCGATCTTGTCGTCGAAGAAGGTCTCCGGCAGCGACAGGCCGAGCGCGAAGATGCGCATCAGCGAGCGAGACAGATCGCTCATGGCGTCGAAGTAGCCTTCGTAGGCTTCGCGGAAACCGTCGATGGGCGGCCAGCTGTTGGGCTCGAAGTGCGGGCCTGCGGCGGGGCCGCGGTGGTAGTCGTCGTTCGGCACGTTCGAAGGGCCGATGGAGAACGACTCCTTCAGGTCGCCGGGCGCCGCCTCTTCCAGGCTGTACGACAGGCCTTCCTCGCCCACCGCGCTGTAGCCGCGCACCGCGTCTTCGCGCGGCCGGTCGACCTTGCGCTTCTCGGCGAGCGGCATGTCGAAGAAGGTGCGCGAGAGCGACGACACGCTGGAGATCAACGCCGGCGGAATGCCGTGGTTGGTGATGACGAGGAAGCCGATGCTGCGGCAGGCTTCGTCGACTTTCTTCGCGACCTCGGCCTTGCCTTCGGCGGTGCCGGCGAAGTAAGGCGCGAGATCGATGATGGGGACGGACAGCAGGGTCATGGCGGGTTCCTCTTGCTTGGCATGCCTTTCGCCATGCAACGTCTGTGCCAGTTGGACCAAATGGACAAATCGCAATCGCCGCGTCAGCATGGTGCGTGGCAAGGCCCTTGCGTCAGCCTGTGAAGGCCGTCGTGGCGCACGGTGATGCACCGTGGCCTTACAGTGGTGCGCAGTACTGAACGAAACCGAAGACCGAGATAGAGAGAGCGAGGGAAGATGCCGAAGACCAAGGCGCTGGCTGCCAACACCAGCAAGGAAGCCAGCAAGGAAAGCCCGGCGCGCAAGCGTACGAAACCCGTGGTGCGCAGCGCGTCAGCGGTGAGCCGCAGGCTGCGCCAGATCGAGGACAAGCGCAGCGCCATTCTGGGTGCGGCACTGGGCCTGTTCTCGCGCTTCGGCCTGCACGGCACGTCGATCGACCAGGTGGCCGCGCGCGCCGATGTGTCCAAGAGCAACCTGCTCTATTACTTCGCGAACAAGGAAGAGCTCTACGTCAACGTGCTGCGCGACTTGCTGGCGCTGTGGCTCGAACCGCTGCGCGGCTTCAGCGCGGAGCAGGACCCGAGCCAGGCCATCGGCGACTACATCCGCCGCAAGCTCGTGATCTCGCGCGACCGGCCCGATGCGTCGCGCCTGTTCTGTCTTGAAATGATCCAGGGCGCGCCGCTGCTGCGCGACGAACTCGACCGCGAGCTGCGCACGCTGGTGGAGCGCAAGTCGGAGGTGATCGCGGCGTGGGTGGCCGCGGGCAAGCTGGCACCGGTGGATCCGCAGCACCTGATCTATGCGCTGTGGGCGATCACGCAGCACTACGCGGATTTCGGCGTGCAGGTGCAGGCGCTGTCGGGGCACACGCTCGACGACGAGGCGTTCTTCGAGAAGACGGTGGAGAACGTGCAGCGCATCATTCTTCAGGGCATCACGCCGCGGTGAGTGCCGCAAGGCGCTGGGTCTTGCTCCCTCTCCCCGAGGGGACATGGGACAACACGGAACGCGCATCGCGCGCGTGGGTTTTCCTTGCCAAGAGAAAAGTCAGTGCTGCGGCGGCACCGCGATCTCGTGATAGCGGCGGTCGAAGTAGATGAGCCCTTGCGCCGCACCGCCGATGGCGATGGCCACCGCCTCGCAGAACAGCACGTCGTGCGTGCCCGCGCTGGTCGCGTGCATCACGCGGCAGTCGAAGGACACGGCCGCGTCGTCGAGCATCGGCGAGCCCGTGGTGTTGCGGCTCCATCGGCCCGCCGCGAAGCGTTCGTCCATCGGCGTCTTGCCGCCGAACAGGGCCGACAGCGACTGGTGCCCCGCGGCCAGCACGTTCACGCACAGCACGCCGTTCGCCTTGAACGCCGGGTACACCGACGCCGAGCGGTTCAGGCACACCAGCAGCGTCGGCGGCTCGTCGGTCACGCTGCACACGGCCGATGCCGTGAAGCCCGCGCGGCCCGCGGGGCCGTCGGTGGTGATGATGTTCACCGCGGCGCCCAGGCGCGCCATCGCATTGCGATAGTCGGCCTTGGGCAGGCCCTGCGGCAGGCCGGCGGGGTTTGATGGAGCAGCGTGGGAGACCATGGCGTTCAACATTGCAGTGACTCCGTCAGGCCAGCACGCAGGCCGCGTCGAAAGGCAGGCGCGGCAGGCGAGCGAACACTTTCGACGCGTCGCCGTGGCCCAGGTTGATGAGGAAGTTGACGCTCCAGTCGGTGCCTTCGAAGAAGGCCGCCTCGACCTTCGCCTTATCGAAGCCCGACATCGGCCCGGCGTCCAGGCCCACCGCGCGTGCGGCCAGCAGCAGGTAGCCCGCCTGCAGGCTGGCATTGCGAAAGGCAGTCTCGTGCGCGGCCTCGGGGCTGCCGGTGAACCAGCTGCGCGCGTCGGCATGCGGGAACAGCGTGGGCAACCGGTCGTAGAACTTGCGGTCCCATGCGGCAATGACCGTGACGGGCGCGCTCATGGTCTTGTCGAGGTTGCCCTTGGAGAGCGCAGGCGCCAGGCGCGCCTTGCCTTCGGGCGTGCGCACGAACACGAAGCGCGCGGGCGAGCAGTTGGCCGAGGTCGGGCCGAGGCTCGCGAGCGCGTAGATCTGCTGCAGTTGCGCGTCGGTGACGGGTTCGTCGGTCCAGCCGTTGTGGCTGCGCGCGCCGGTGAACAGCAGCGACAGCGCGGCGTCGTCGAGTGTGGAGAGCGTGGCGGAGGTGGTCATGCGGAAACGGTGTGTGCTGTGTGTGCGGTGGGAGTGCTCGCCCGCGAAAGAAAGGCCAGCAGGGTGCTGTTGAATGCATCGGCCTCGGTCACGCTGTGCGCGTGGCCGCCGTGCGCCATGAGGTTGAGCGTGGCGTTCGGCAGGCCGTCGGCCAGGCGCAGCGAGCAGGTCCAGGGCACGAGCACGTCGTCCTTGGCGGCCGCCACCAGCGTGGGCGCGGCGATGTCGGCCAGGCGTGCGTCGATGTCGAAGGCGCGCAGCGCGGCGATGCGCGTGCGCATGGTGTGCTCGCCGGGGAAATGCGCGAAGGCGTGATCGACTTCGTCGGCCACGCGCTTGGCGTGCGCGGCGCACCACGCGGCGGGGTACAGGAAGATCGGTTGCGCTTCGACGTACACACGCGCACCGCATGCGCCCAGCAGTGCAAGGCGCGCATCGAAGCAACGCGCCGAGTGCGGGTTGGGCTTCGACCAGGCGTTGACGAGCACCAGGCTGGCGATGCGCGAGGGCGTGTCGAGCGCGAGCTGCAGGCCGACGAGGCCGCCCAGCGCATGGCCCGCGAAATGGCATTGCGCGGTGTTCGTGGCGTCGAGGATCTCGCGCACGTCGTTCGCCATGTCCGCGATGGCATACGCATCGGGCAGGGCGCCGGGGCTGCGGCCGGTGCCGCGCTGGTCGTACGCAATGACCCGATGCCCCGCGGCAATCAACGCGCCCAGTTGCGGCTGCCAGAACCCGGCCGAGCCACCGAGGCCCGACGACAGCAGCACGGTGGCCGCCGCGTCCGACGGCCCATGCACCTCGTAGTGCAGCGAAGTCATGCCGGTCATGCGGGTCATGTGCTTCAGGCCTTCTTGCCGACGTGCGCGATGGAGGCGATCTCGACCAGCGCATCGGGCTTCACCAGGCCGCACTGGATGCAGTAGCGCGCGGGCTTGGTACCGGGAAAGAACTCGGCATACACCGCGTTGATCTTGGCGTAGTCGGCCCAGTCCTTGAGCATGATCTGGTTGAAGGTCACGTCGTCCATCGTGCCGCCGGCCGCCTCGACCACGCCCTGGATGATGGTGAGCACATGCCGCGCCTGCGCGCTCGCGTCGCCCACATGGACCACGTTGTTGTCCTTGTCGAAGGGCAGCGTGCCCGACACGTAGAGCACGCCGTCGGCGAGCGTGCCGGGAACGTAGGGGGCAAGGGGCACACCGGTGCCGGGCGGGATGATGGCTTGCTTGGGCATGGGAAAAGTCCTTCGTGAAGAAATCAGGCGATGGCCGTTTCGGCCGGGGCGGTTGGTGCGGCAGCAGCAGGGGCGGGCGCGAAGGTGCGGCAGAACTGGTCCACCGTGGAGACCCATCCGAAGAAGGTCTCCACGTTGTAGACCGAGGCCTTCTGGATGGCGGCGCCGCCGAGCTCGTGCGTGGCGTCTTCCAGCATCACCGCGAAGTACTCGAGGTGGAAGGCATCGCGCAGCGTGGACTCCACGCACACGTTGGTCGCGATGCCGGTGAACACCAGGTGGCGGATGCCGCGCGCGCGCAGCGTGCTGTCGAGCGTGCTGTTGAAGAAGCCGCTGTAGCGCGTCTTGGGCACCACGATGTCGCCGGGTTGCGGCTTCATCTCTTCGATGAGTTCGTAGTCCCAGCCGCCCTTGGCGAGGAACTTGCCCTGCAGCTCGGGCCTGGCGCGCATGGTCTTCAACGCGTTCGACTTGTGCCAGTTCGGCGAGCCGGGGCCGCCGGCCTCCACATAGGCTGCGTCCCAGCCGTTCTGCAGGAACACGACCAGCATGCCGGCCGCGCGCGCCGCCGAAATGGCGCGCGCGATGTTGGCGATGGTGCCTTGCGCGCCGGAGATGTCGAAGCCGGCCGAGTCGACATAGCCGCCGATGGAGGCGTAGGCGTTCTGCATGTCGACGACGATCAGTGCCGAGTCGGTGGCGTGCAGCGCCATCGGCTCGGGGCGCGCGGGCAGCACCAGCGGTGCGGGCGCACCGGGCAGGCGCGGCGCGCCGACGGGCGTGGTCGAGGTGAGGGTGGTGTTCTTGGGTGCGGACGAGGTCATGCGCGTCTCCTCTTCAGGCTGCGAGGCGCTCGGGCTCGACCTGCGAAGGCACCGGGCTCTGCACGTGCGCGCGGCTCTTCATGAGCGGCTGGATGCGCTCGCCGAAGGCTTCGACGCCCTGCACGAAGTCGTCGAAGGTCAGCAGCACGCCTTCGGTGCCCGGCACCTCGGCCACTTCGTCGAGCATGCGCGCGACGCTGGCGTACGAGCCCACCAGCGTGCCCATGTTGATGTTCACGGCCGAGGTCGGGTCGGCCATCTGGCGCACGTTGGTGTCGGCGCCCGACTTGGTGTCGGCCGCGCCCTGCTGGCCCAGCCAGGCGATGGCCTCGTGGTCGGCGCCGGCCTTGTAGTGCTCCCACTTGGCGCGCGCGGCCTCGTCGGTCTCGTCGGCGATCACCATCATCAGCACGTAGGTGGTGACATGGCGGCCGGTCCTGGCGGTGGCCTCGATCAGCTTCTCGGCGGCGGGCGCGAAGGCCTTGGGCGTGTTCACGCCCTTGCCGAAGCAGAAGTTGTAGTCGGCGTACTTGGCCGAGAACTCCATGCCCGCGTCGCTCTGGCCGGCGCAGATCACCTTCATGTCGGCCTGCGGCTGCGGGCTCAGGCGGCAGTCGTCCATCTGGAAATGGTCGCCCTTGAAGTCGGACTGGCCCTTGCCCCACAGGTCGCGCAGCACCTGGATGTATTCGGAGAGGTAGGCGTAGCGCGTGCCGAAGAACTGGTCGCCGGGCCACATGCCCATTTGCGAGTACTCGGGGCGCTGCCAGCCGGTGACCAGGTTCAGGCCGAAGCGGCCGTTGGAGATGGAGTCGATGGTCGACGTCATGCGCGCCACGATGGCCGGCGGCATCACCAGCGAGGCGGCCGTGGCGTAGAGCTTGATCTTGCTGGTGACCGCCGCCAGGCCGGCCATGAGCGTGAAGGACTCGAGGTTGTGGTCCCAGAACTCGGTCTTGCCGCCGAAGCCGCGCAGCTTGATCATGGACAGCGCGAAGTCGACGCCGTAGCGCTCGGCCTTCAGCGTGATCTGCTTGTTGAGCTCGAAGCTGGGCTTGTACTGCGGGGCGTTTTCGGACAACAGCCAGCCGTTGTTGCCGATGGGAATGAAGATGCCGACGTTCATGGAAAGGCTCCTGTTGCGTGATTGCGCAACGCCTTGCATACGCCGTGCCAGTTGAATAAGTTGTTTGAAATCAATGGCTTGGAGAAATGGTGCGCCAATGTTTTGACCAAATGGTCCAAAGTGGCGCAAGCGAACGGCCGGCGATGCGGCAGCACGGTGCGCACCGGACCAAAGCGGTGCAGTGCCGCCGTCACGGTCGGCGCGGCAGAATCACGCCATGCCCAAGACCCCACTCCGCGCCGCCGCGGCCCTCGGCGGCACTGCCGACGACGTCGAGACGGCTTTTTATGAAGCGCTGCAACGCGGCGACATCGATGCGCTGATGGCCTGCTGGGCCGACGAGGACGAGGTGTTCTGCGTGCACCCCGGCGGCCCGCGGCTGGTGGGCGCCGTGGCCATTCGCGCGGCCTTCGAGCAGATGTTCGGCAACGGTGCCATCCACGCCACGCCGGCGCGGGTGCGCAAGATCGAGTCGCTCGCCAGCGCGGTGCACAACGTGCTGGAGCGCATCGAGGTGCTCACCGCCGAGGGCCCGCGCCATGCCTTCGTGCTGGCCACCAACGTCTATCACAAGACCGCGCAGGGCTGGCGCCTGGTGGCGCACCATGCGAGCCCCGGCAGCGCGCGCGAGCCCGACGACGTGAACGACCCGCCCCAGACCCTGCATTGATGCCGTCCTTCGTTTCCCCCTCTTCCCCTTCTTCCGGTTCGACGATGGACTACCTGGCGCCGCGCTGGCTGCCCGGCGGCAACCTGCAGACCATCTGGGCCGCGCTGTATGCGCGGCGCTTCGACGGGCCGGCGCCGGTCTACCGGCGCGAGCGCTGGCCCACGCCGGACGGCGACTTCATCGATGTCGACTTCGTGGACGCACCTGCGGCGTATTTGGCTGAAGGACCCGCACCGCTGCTGGTGCTGTTCCACGGCCTCGAGGGCTCGTCGCGCAGCCACTACGCCGAGGCCTTCGCCACCTTCGCCGCGGCGCAGGGCATGGCCTTCGCCGTGCCGCATTTCCGCGGCTGCAGCGGCGAGCTGAACCTGGCGCCGCGCGCCTACCACTCGGGCGACTTCGAGGAAATCGGCTGGATCCTGGCGCGCATGCGCGAGCAGCACGTCGCCAAGGGTGGCGGTCCGGTGCTGGCCGCAGGCGTGTCGCTGGGCGGCAATGCGCTCATGCGATGGGCTTCGGAAGCCGGAGAAACGGCTTCGGGCGTGGTGGGCGCCGTGGCCTCCGTGTGTGCGCCGCTCGATCTTGCGGCGGGCGGCGAGGCCATCGGCCGCGGCTTCAACAAGCTGGTCTACACCCGCATGTTCCTCAACACCATGAAGCCCAAGGCGCTGGCCAAGCTGGCGCAGTTTCCGGGCCTGTTCGACCGCGAGCGGCTGATGTCGGCGCGCAACCTCCACGACTTCGACAACGTGTTCACCGCGCCGCTGCACGGCTTTCGCGACGTCGCCGACTACTGGTCGCGCGGCTCGGCCAAGCCGCACCTGGCGTCGATCCGCGTGCCCGCGCTGGTGGTGAACGCCCGCAACGACCCGTTCATTCCCGCCGCGAGCCTGCCCCGGCCCGGCCAGGTGGGCCCGCACGTCACGTTGTGGCAGCCCGCGCACGGCGGCCATGTGGGCTTTCCGATGGGATTGCCGCCGGGGCATGTGCAGGGCATGCCCCAGCGCGTGGGCAGCTGGCTGCAGCTGCATGGCGGCACACGTGGCACACGCGGCACATTGACTGACGGTGCGGGCTTGCGCACGGGAAGAGAATGACGCCATGGACGACATCGTCAAACAAGCAATTGCCAAGTGGCCCAACGTGCCGCACTGCTACGGCTGGCTCGGCCTGGACGCGCGCGGCAACTGGTACATGCGCGACGACCGCACCCAGGCCGAAGGCCCGTTTCGCACGGCCAAGGGCTCGATGCTGCGGCACGACAAGCTGATCGACTTCATTCACCGCAACTACGAGCACGACGACGAAGGGCAATGGTTCTTCCAGAACGGGCCGCAGCGCGTGTACATGGAGCTGGAGGCCGCGCCCTGGGTGTGGCGCGTGGCCGAGGAGGGCGATGGCTTCAGCGTCACCTCCCACACCGGCAAGGCGGTCGAGGTGTCGGGCTGCCTGCTCGACGAGGAGGGCAGGCTCTACCTGGCCTCGCCGATCGGGCTGGGCCTGGTGCACACGCAGGACGTGGGCATTGCGGCCGAGGCCGTCGAACGCGGCCTGTGGCAGCCGGAGGCGGTGCAGGCCAGCGAGTTGCCAGGCCGCTTCGGGCATGTGCTGAGCCCGGCGCAGCGCCACGCCGAAGAAGCGTCTGCGCCTTCGCCTTCCGGGTCTTAGCCCTGGCGAGGCCCGCGCGCCGCCCATTGAAAAAGCCGGCGCTGGGCCGGCTTTTTCAATGGGATCGGGGGAACGCTCAGTTGGCGGGCGCGCTGGCAGCGGACGCCGCAGGAGCAGCAGCCGCCGCAGGCGTGGCTGCCGACGCAGCGGGTGCCGCTCCCGAAGCGCCTTCGGCAGGCGCCGCCGCCGCCGGACGGTCCGGCACCGGGAACTTGGCGCCACCGGCATTGGCCATGTAGACCACGGCGCGCCCCACTTCGAGGTCTTCGAAGTCGCCGCCGCCCTGGGCAGGCATGGCGCCCTTGCCCTTCAGGGCATGTTCGAGGAGGGTGGCATAGCCCTGGCCGATGCGCGGGCCCCAGGCGGCTGCGTCCTGGAAGTGCGGGGCGCCGGGAATGCCGGGGGCGCCGTGGCAGGTGGCGCACTGGGCCTTGAACACGGCCTCGCCGGTGGCCAGGGGGCGGTTGGCGTCGCGGACCTCGATGGCGCCGACCCGCTTCAGGCGCTCGGCCACTTCGCGGTCGCGTGCCTCCTTGGTCACGCCGTAGAGCGCCATGTTGTCGCCCTCGGCGGTGCCGGCGGGCTTGTTGCCCGAGACCACGTAGGCGACAAGACCCACGATGATCAGGATCGGGGCAACGAAGGAGAAAAATACCGCCAGCAGCAGTTGCTTCGGGTTCTTGATCGGCCCGGTGTGGGCTTCTTCTGTGGCCTGGTAATGCGGGTCTGCGCTCATGGCGTCCTCAATAACGGGGGCTCGTCGGGGGGCTTCTTCTAACCAACCGGCGATTATAGAGAGACCCCTTGCCCGAAGGGGCAAGGGACCTACCCTTAGGCGGCGACCCGATGGCTCAGCCCTTGTCGCGTGTGGCCCAGCCGCCGCCCAGCGTCTTGTACAGCGTGACCTGGTTCTGCAACTGCAGCAGGCGCGTGGTCACGGCCGATTGCTGGGCCGTGAACAGCGAGCGCTGCGCGTCCAGCAGGTCGAGCGCGCTGGCAATGCCGTTGCGGTAGCGCAGGTCGGACAGCTTGAAGCGCACGCCTTCGGCATCGGCCTGCGCACGTTGCGCGCGCACCTGCTCGCCCAGCGTGGCGCGGCCCGCGAGCGCATCGGCCACTTCGCGGAACGCCGTCTGGACCGACTTCTCGTACTGCGCCACCGCGATCTCGCGCCCGGCCTTGGCCGAGTCGAGCGTGGCCATGTTGCGGCCCGCATCGAAGATCGGCAGCGTCACCGTGGGCGCAAACGACCAGGCCTTGGAGCCGCGGTCGAACAGGCCCGAGAACTCGGTGCTCGCGGTGCCGATGCCGCTGGTGAGCGACACGCGCGGGAAGAAGTTGGCGCGCGCCGCGCCGATGTTGGCGTTGGCCGCAATCAGCTGCTGCTCGGCAGAGCGGATGTCGGGGCGCTCGGCCAGCAGGTCCGACGGCAGGCCGGCGGGCACGTCGGGCATCGGGTTGATGCCCTCCAGGCCCTTGGTGGGGCTGGTGCTGCCCGCGGTGGCTTCGGCCGGCACCGGCGCGCCCAACAGCAGGGCCAGGGCGTTCTCGTCCTGCATGCGCGTGCGCTGCTGCTGCGCATAGGAGGCGCGCGCGGTTTCCAGCAGCGAGTTCGCGGCCTGGAAGTCGAGCTCGGACGACACGCCGTTGTCGAAGCGCAGCTTGGTCAGGCGCACCGACTCTTCGCGCGTGGTCAGCGTCTGGCGGGTGATTTCGAGCAGCTCGTCGTCGGCCAGCAGCGTGAGCCAGCCGTTGGCGACCGAGGCAATCAGGCTGATCTGCACCGCCTTGCGCGTCTCGTCGGTGGCCAGGTACTGCGCCAGGGCCTGGTCCTTCAGCGCGCGGATGCGGCCGAAGAAGTCCAGCTCCCAGGCGGTGAAGCCGAAGTTGACGCTGTACTGCGAGGACACGCTGCCCACGCTGGAGTCGAAGGCCTGGAACGTATTGGGGCTCGAGCGCGAGCCCGAGCCCGTGAGGCCCAAAGCCGGGAACAGCGCCGAGCGCTCGACCTGGAACTGCGCGCGCGCCTGCTCGATGTTGAGCACCGACACGCGCAGGTCGCGGTTGTTGGCCAGCGAGGTCTGGATCAGGCCCGCCAGCCGCGGGTCGGTGAAGAAGTCCTGCCACGGCAGGTTGGCCGCGGCCTGGCCGGCCGGTTGCGTCGGGTCGCCCGGGTAGGTGGTCGGCACCGGCGCGGCGGGACGCTCGTAGGTCGGAATCAGCGAGCAGCCGGCCAGCAGCAGGGCCGCTGCCAGGGCGGTGGGAATCAGTGTCTTATTCATGTTTCGGTTCCTCCACGATGCCGGCGGCTTCGGCGTGCCGCTTGTCGGCCTCGCGCTGGCGCGCGCTGCCCTTGAACAGGGTGCGCACCACCACGAAGAAGATGGGTACGAAGAACACGGCCAGCGCCGTACCGGTGATCATCCCGCCGATCACGCCGGTGCCGATGGCGCGCTGGCTGGCCGAACCCGCGCCGGAGGCGAGGAACAGCGGCAGCACGCCCAGGCCGAAGGCCAGCGAGGTCATCACGATCGGGCGGAACCGCAGGTGGGCCGCGGTGAGCGCCGACTCGATCACGCCCTTGCCCTGCGCCTGCAGGTCTTTCGCGAACTCGATGATCAGAATCGCGTTCTTCGCGGACAGGCCGATGATGGTGATCAGGCCCACCTGGAAGTACACGTCGTTCGAGTACGAGCGCAGCATGGTCGCCAGCAGCACCCCGATCACGCCCAGCGGCACCACCATGATCACCGCCAGAGGAATGGTCCAGCTTTCGTACAGCGCGGCCAGGCAGAGGAACACCGCCAGGATCGCGAAGCCGTAAAGAATGATCGACTGCGAGCCCGCGAGCTTTTCTTCACGCGACTGGCCGGTCCATTCGAAGCCGAAGCCCGCAGGCAACTGCGTGGCGAGCTTTTCCATCTCGGCCATCGCGGCGCCCGTGCTGAAGCCGGGTGCGGCGTCGCCGCTGATGCGGATGGCCGGGTAGCCGTTGTAGCGCACCGTCTGCGTGGCGCCCTTGACCCACTTCGTGGTCGCGAAGGCAGAGAGCGGCACCGGCAGGCCCTGGGTGTTGGGCGCCGTCAGCTTCAGCAGGTCGTCGGGCTGCATGCGGGCCGGCGCGTCGGCCTGCACCACCACGCGCTGGAGGCGGCCGCGGTTCGGAAAGTCGTTCACGTAGCTCGAGCCCAGCGAGGTCGACAGCGTCGCGTTGATCGCGTCGAAGGTCACGCCCAGTGCGCTCGCCTTTTCGCGGTCGATGTCGATCTGCAGCTGCGGTGCGTCTTCCAGGCCGTCGGGGCGAACCTGCGCCAGGATCTTGCTCTGCCCGGCCATGCCCAGCAGCTGGTTGCGCGCGTTCACGAGCGCCTCGTGGCCCGCGCCTGCGCGGTCCTGCAGCCGGAAGCTGAAGCCGGTGGCGTTGCCCAGTTCGGGAATGGGCGGCGGGCTCAGCGGGTAGATGAAGGCGTCGCGGATGCCCGAGAGCGCACCGAAGGCACGTCCGGCCAGCGCGCTGGCGGAGTTGGCCGCGTCCTTGCGTTCGTCCCAGTCCTTCAGCGTCACGAAGGCGAGGCCGGCGTTCTGGCCCTGGCCCGAGAAGCTGAAGCCCATCACGCCCACCATGCTCTGCACTTCGGGCTGCTTCAGGATGAAGCCTTCCACCTGCTGCATGACCGACAGCGCACGCTCCTGCGTGGCGCCTGGCGGCAGCTGCACGTTCACGATGATGTTGCCCTGGTCTTCCTGGGGCAGGAACGAGCTCGGCAGGCGCAGGTACGCCACCACCACCGCGCCGATGATCACGGCGTAGATGATGAGGTAGCGCGCCGCGCGGCGCAGCAGGCGGGAGACGATGCTTTCATAGCCCTTGGCCGTGCGCGTGAACACCCGGTTGAACCAGCCGAAGAAGCCGCGCTTCTCGTGGTGGTGGCCGGCTTCCACCGGCTTGAGCAGCGTGGCGCACAGCGCGGGCGTGAGCGACAGCGCCATGAAGGCCGAGAACGCGATCGACGCCACCATCACCGCCGAGAACTGGCGGTAGATGTTGCCGGTCGAGCCGGCGAAGAACGCCAGCGGCACGAACACCGAGATCAGCACCACGGTCACGCCGATGATGGCGCCCGAAATCTGCTTCATGGCCTTGCGCGTGGCTTCGAGCGGCGAGAGCCCCTCTTCGCTCATGATGCGCTCGACGTTTTCCACCACCACGATGGCGTCGTCCACCACGATACCGATCACCAGCACCATGCCGAACATGGTCAGCACGTTGATCGAGAAGCCCAGTGCGAGCAGCGTGGCGAAGGTGCCCAGCAGCGCGACCGGCACCACGATCGTCGGGATGATCGTGTAGCGCCAGTTCTGCAGGAAGATGAACATCACCACGAACACCAGCGCCACGGCTTCCAGCAGCGTCTTGACCACTTCGGTGATCGAGATGCTCACGAAGCGCGAGCTGTCGTAAGGAATGGCCCACTTCACGCCCTGCGGGAAGTACTTGGACAGCTCGTCCATCTTGGCGCGCACGGCCTTGGCCGTCTGCAGCGCGTTGCCCGAAGGCGTCTGTTGCACGCCCACGCCCACGGCCGGCTGGCCGTTCAGGCGCGCCGACGTGGCATAGGCCTGGCCGCCCAGTTCGACACGGGCCACGTCCTTCAGCCGCACGGTCGAGCCGTCGGTGTTGGCGCGCAGCACGATGTTCTTGAACTGGTCGACGTTGGCGAGCTGGCCGTTCACCACCACGGTGGCGGCAATGGCCTGGCCCGGCACGTTCGGCAGGTCGCCGATGGTGCCGGAGGCCACTTGCGCGTTCTGCGCCTTGATGGCGTTGTTCACGTCCAGCGGCGACAGGTTGAAGCCCTGCAGCTTGGCCGGATCGATCCAGATGCGCATCGCGTTCTCGGTGCCGAACAGCTGCGCCTGGCCCACGCCGGGAATGCGCTGCAGCTCGGGCACGATGTTGCGCGAGGCGTAGTCGCCCAGCGCCACCGGGTCGTAGGCGGGGTTGTCGGACGACAAGATCGTGAACAGCAGGAAGTTGTTGCGCGACTTGTCCACGCGCACACCCTGCTGCGTCACCGTGGCCGGCAGGCGCGGCGTCGCGCGCGACAGCCGGTTCTGCACGTCCACCTGCGCCAGGTCTGGGTCGGTGCCCTGCTCGAAGCTGATCGTGATGGTGCCGGTGCCGTCCGCCTGGGCCACCGATTCCATGTAGATCAGGCCCGGCGAGCCGTTCATTTCGCGTTCGATCACGGACAGCACGCTGTCCTCGAGCGTCTGGGCCGACGCGCCAGGGTAGGCGGCGTTGATCACGATGGCCGGAGGCGCCACCGGCGGGTACTGCGAGATCGGCAGCTGCGTGATGGCGACACTGCCCATTACCAGGACGAACAGTGCGATCACCCAGGCAAAGATCGGGCGGTCGATAAAGAATTTGGCCATGCGGGCGCGCTCCTGCTTACTTCTTCTCGGCCGGGGCCGAAGCCTGGCCGTTCGCTGCGGGTGCCGCGGCGGGGGCGGCTGCACCTGCGGCGGCCGGTGCGGCGCCTGGTGCTGCACCCGAGGCTGCGGCGGCGGGCGCTGCAGCGGCATTCGGGTCTGGCTTCTTCCACGGCACCGCCTTCACGGGCGTGCCTGGCGGCATCATCTGCAGCTTCTGGAAGCCGTCGACCATCACCTGTTCGCCGGCCTTCAGGCCGTCGAGCACCACCCACTGGTTGTCCTTGGCGGCGCTGATCTTCACGGTGCGCTGGCTGATCTTGCCGTCGGCGCTGACCACCGACACCGTGTCGCCCTGCTGGGTGCGCGTCACGGCCTGTTGCGGCAGCGTGATGGCGTTGGTGGCCTGGGCCTGCTCGAGCTTCACCCGCACATACAGGCCGGGCAGCAGCTCGCCCTTGGGGTTGGGCACTTCGGCGCGCAGCGTGATCTGGCCGGTGGTCGCGTCGACCGTCAGGTCGGAGAACAGCAGCTTGCCTTCCAGCGGGTAGTCGCTGCCGTCTTCCAGCACCACGCGGATGCTGGCGGCCTCGCCGCCGCCGGCGCGCTTGTACTGGCCGTCGGCCACGGCGCGGCGCAGCTTCAGCACGTCGGTGGCCGACTGCGTGAAGTTCACGTACACGGGGTTGATCTGCTGCACCACGGCCAGCTCGGTGGCGTCGCCCTGGCCCACCAGCGCGCCTTCGGTCACGAGGGCGCGGCCGATGCGGCCCGAGATGGGCGCGGTCACGTCGGCATAGCCGAGGTTGATCTTGGCGGTCTGCACGGCGGCGCGGCCCGAGATCACGTCGGCTTCGGCCGTCTTCTGCGAGGCCAGTGCGACGGAGTATTCCTGCTTGCTCACGGCGTTGGCCTCGACCAGCGGCTTGTAGCGGTCGGCCAGGGCCTTGGCCTGCACGGCATTGGCTTCGGCGCGGGCCAGCGTGGCCTGGGCGTTCTGGGCGGCGGCCTGCAGCGGTGCGGGGTCGATGCGGAACAGCAACTGGCCGGCCTTCACGTCGCTGCCTTCGCGGAACTCGCGCTTGAGCAGGATGCCGGCCGCGCGGGCGCGGACCTGGGCGATGCGCGACGCTTCGAGGCGCCCGGGCAGTTCGGTCACCAGGCCGACATCGGTCGGTGCGGCCACCACCACGCCCACTTCAGGGGCAGGGCGGGCGCCGCCGGCAGCGCCGCCCGGGGCGGCGGGCGCATCGCTCTTGCCACAGCCCGCAAGGACCAGCAGGACGACGGCAGCCACGGTCGCGAGACGCGGCGAAAAGGACGAGTGACGCGAAACATGCAGGAGAGGCATGCGATTCCTTTGAAGCGAAGACGGGAGATGGCGCATTTCACGGAGCGAACCGCAAACCAGCGCAGACAGGCGGGCCATCGGGGAAGCCCGGTAGTTTACATACATTCATGGATGTATAGTGACAGCCAGCAATGGCCCCACGATACTGAAAGGGCGTTGCCTTTACAAATCAGGAGACTGGGTGGCACGTCGTACGAAGGAAGAGGCATTGGCCACGCGGCATCGCTTGCTCGATGCCGCGGAGCTGCTGTTTCAGGCGCAAGGTGTCTCGCAGACCACGCTGCAGCAGATTGCGCAGCAGGCCGGCGCCACGCGCGGCGCCATCTATTGGCATTTCAAGGACAAGGCCGACCTCTTCAACGCGATGATGGAGCGCGTCATCCTGCCGCTGGAGGCCGGCCCCCGGGCCGCCAGCATGCCGGGCACCGACGACCCCCTGGCCGAGATCGAGGAGGGCATGGTCCACGCGCTGACCCTCATGACCACCGACCCGCAGGTGCGCCGCGTGTTCGACGTGGCAACGCACAAGGTCGAGTACACGCACGACATGGCCTCGGTGCAGCAGCGCCACCTGGACGCGCGCAACGCCTGCGTGGCCGATTTCGAAAAGGCCCTGCGCCTGGCCGCGCGGCGCGGCCACCTCAAGCTGCCGGTGCCCGGCTATGTGGCGGCGCAGGGGCTGCATGCGCTGATCAGCGGGCTCATCCAGAACTGGCTGCTCGACCCAGAGGCCTTCGAGCTGGTGGCCACGGGCAGGCGCACGTTCCGGGTGTATCTGGCGGGGCTCGGGTTCGCCCGGCCGGCGGCTGGCGCCCCTGTGGAGAGCGAGCCTGAAACACTCGGCGCCTGATAGGCCATAATCACGGGCTCCGGTGCACGCCGGACCCCGATTCCTCGCTGTATTTCAACGGATAGAATTCGGCCCTCCGAAGGCTGAGATCCAGGTTCGATTCCTGGCGGCGGGACCAGTTACTCGACTCACATAGCCTCGCGTTGTCTCTAAACCCGCTCTCCTCCTAGGAGAAGCGGGTTTTTCTTTGTCCGAGGTTGTCTCGCGTTGTAGCATTTCATCTCGGTACTTTGTCGGTACTTCTGTCGGTACCGACCAAGCACCCGAAATCGAAGTACCGACACTAAAAACGCGCGGATCAGCAATGGCACTCACGGATACCTTCGTCAGGCAAGTCAAACACAAGGGCGCCGAAATCGGCGAACGCTACGCCGATGGCGGCGGGATGTACCTGCGCGTGAAGGCGGCGGGCAAGTACTGGCGCATGGACTACCGCATGGACGGCAAGGCCAAGACCTTGGCCCTGGGCGTCTACCCCGAGATCACTCTGGCCGAAGCCCGTCAGCGGCGCGACAAGGCCCGCAAAACTTTAGCCCACGGCATCGACCCCAGCGTGGCCAAGCGCGAGGAGAAAACAGCCAAGGCCGCGGCAGCAGCCAACACGTTCGAGGCCGTCTCTCGCGACTGGCTGAAGAACACTGCCAACAAGCGCGCAGAGATCACTCAAGCCAAGATCACCAACTGGCTCGAAAAGGATGTGTTCCCCTACATCGGCAAGTGGCCGATCGCGACGATCAAGGCCAAGGACATCCTCGACAAGGTAGCTAGGCGCATGGAGGCGCGCGGCATCCACGAAAGCGCCCACCGCATTGTTCAGATTTGCTCGCAGGTCTTTCGCTACGCCGTCGCCACCGGCGTGGTGGGGCGCGATGTGACGGCCGACCTTCGTGGCGCGCTGGTGGCCATCGAGAAAACCAATTACGCGGCCATCACCGATCCACAGCAGACCGGCGCCTTGCTGCGTGCCATCCATGCCTATGGCGGCCATCGGTACACGCTCGCTGCCCTAAAGCTTTCCCCTCTTGTGTTCGTGCGTCCCGGCGAACTGCGCGCGGCCGAGTGGTCTGAAATCAACCTCGATTCCGCTGAGTGGCGAATCCCTGGCGCGAAGATGAAGATGGGCGTCGATCACATCGTGCCCCTGTCGGTGCAGGCTGTCTCCATCTTGCGCGACCAGCACGCGGCCACCGGCCACGGGCAGTACGTGTTTCCCAGCATCCGCACCGGCGAACGCCCCATGAGCGAGAACACCGTGAACGCCGCGCTGCGTGGTATGGGCTATGCCAAGGAGGTGATGACCGCGCACGGCTTCCGCGCGATGGCCCGCACGATCATGGACGAGGTGCTTGGCGAGCGCGTGGACTTCATCGAGCACCAACTGGCGCACATGGTCAAGGACCCCAACGGCCGGGCCTACAACCGAACGGCGCACCTGCCCGCGCGGCGCGAGATGATGCAGCGTTGGTCTGACTACCTCGACAAGTTGCGCATCGGTGCAGACGTGATCCCGCTGAGGGCGGCGGCCTGAGGGCAGCTGTCGCTCTCAGAGAAAACGACGCTCTTAGCGTCTCAAACCGTCGCGCATAATCTCGCTCGATCATTTTTCTGACGGTCGGGTCAACGATGGGCCCCGCCCCCCAAGCACGCTGGCTTGGAACGTCACGTGATAACTTAAAGGACGTGAAGGCGCGATGTTGTTGAAACCCGATATGGACAGGTACTGGGCGGGCGCTCAAGCACGGATCGACGAGATACTGATGCCTATGGCGATCAAGGCCAAGTGCTTTCCGGAAGGTACGACCGCCGATGATCTCGAAAAGCACATTGTTGAACTGAGGCCCGCGACTGGAGAGTCCCAGCCGAGCGACCCCAGACTCAGGGCGGCCGAGGCGGTTCGGTTGCTGTACGGGATTTGCCACGCTGGCTTCGCCTTGTCGAATCTCCAAGCAACAGCGTATGCCCGATTGGCGAACATCCCGATGGGCGACCATCGCGCAGCCGCGATGCAGGCGGTCGACGAGCCGTTCTTGCAAGGCCACGCCGATCTCTACGCGACATTCGAGGATTTCGCTCCGCAAATGGTCGGCTATCTCGGGGCGATCCAAGATTTTTCGCAGCACAACGCCCAACGTGGCGCGGCGGGGCGACGCGAGATCGGCGAGCAAACGACAAGCAAAGTGAAGGAGGCGGCCCCGAAGTTCATGCACCTGCCCAAGGACTCCGCCGCCACCTTGATCGCTGAGGAGATCGGCAGGTCGGCTAGCACGGTGCGCAGGTTGCTTTCTGAGTTGTTCCCCGGCCCTGCGTGGGTGCGTCAGATCCCCGGATCCGACACACTAAGTCCAGCGATACGGCAAATGACATCCGACGATGCGCCGCATGACATCCACTGATGCCTCATGCCGTTTCCATCGAAGCGGCGTAGCGCCATTGTTCCCGTGAATTGACAGTCACTCCATACCGCATGCATGACGCAACGTGGGTTCAATTGGAGCGACGAATGGCATCACCTGCCCAGTCTTACCGCCCGAAGCAAGCTGCCGAATTGCTCGGCATCGGGACGGCCACCCTCTGGCGCTGGATCAAGACCCGGCCCGACTTTCCACGGCCGATTCGCCTGTCGGCGCGCTGCACGGTCATTCCCGGCGACAAGCTGATTGCCTGGCGCGACGCCCAGGTCTCCAAGTGAGGGCTCGCCGAGCAAATGATGAGCAGCATGCTTGACGCCATGTGCGCAGTCGGCCTGGCGCCTTGGAAGAATCTGGACTTGCGCGCCGACGGCCGCCTGATGCGCTACCGCGTAGAAGGTGACAAGCCCGGCAGTCGCAATGGCTGGGCCGTGCTACACGACAGCCCGCTGCGCGCAGGCGCCTTCGGTAGCTGGAAGACCGGGGAGACGCACACATGGTGTGCGACGCCATCGCCCAATGCCAGGCCGCCGACGCCGGCCGAGCGAGCCGCACTGCAGCGTGCGATGAAGGCCGCCCAACAAGCCCGCTTCGCCGAGCAACATGCCGTGCACGCCTCTGCGCGCGAGCGTGCGCAGAAACTGTGGGCGCGAGCGCGACCGGTGCAGCACGACCACCCCTATCTACAGCGCAAGGGTGTGCCAGTCATTCCGGCCATTGGTATGCGGCAATTGCGCGATGCCTTGCTGATTCCGGCCAGGGATGCGGATGGCATCTTGCACACCCTGCAATTCATCGGCCCCGACGGCGCCAAGCGTTTCCTGACCGGTGGGCGCATCAAGGGGTGCTACTTCGCCATCGGAAGGGGACGGCCCGAGCGCTGTCTGCTGCTCGCCGAAGGTCTGGCGACCGGCAGCACCCTCTACCAAGCCACCGGCCATGCGGTGGCCATCGCCTTCAACTGCGCCAATCTGGAACCCGTGGCGCGTGCGCTGCGCGCCAAGTTCCCCACGCTGCGGCTGGTGGTCTGCGCGGACAACGACCAGCATACGCCCGGCAATCCCGGCGTCACGCATGCCCAGGCCGCCGCGCGCGCTGTGGGCGGCTGCGTCGCCATCCCCCGGTTCACAAGGAACGCCGCGTGAGTGCCGCCACAGATTTCAACGACCTGGCCCAATTGGCCAGCCTCGACGAGGTGCGTCAACAGGTTCACCAGGCCGCGTCGACGCTCCAACCCATCGAAGCAATTAAAGCGACTGAACCCTCGTCGTGGCCGGAGCCGATCCTGCCCGGCACCCTGCGCACTCCGGCGATCCCGTGCGACGTCTTGCCCACCTGGATGGGGGCCATGGCGCAAGCCGTCTCCGAGAGTACGCAGACCCCACCTGCGTTGGCTGTCATGTCCTGCCTGGCCGTGCTCGCCACGGTGCTGCATCGGCGCTTCGAGGTCGCGCCCTTCGGCGATGGCTACACCGAGCCGCTGGCCCTGTGGACATTGAGCGCCACCCCCAGCGGGACACGCAAGTCGGCTGTGCTCAACGCCATGCTGGGGCCGTTGGTGCAGTGGGAGGAACTGTTGCGGGGCCGCATGCGCAGCACCATCATCCGCACCAGTGCGACCCGGGCGGTGGCGAAGAAGCGCATCGAGCGGCTGCTGCAGGATGCGGCGAAAGCCAAGGACGAGAGCGAGCGCGAAGGCGTCCGCAACGAGATCGCGCGCGAGGAGACCGACATGCCCGACGAGGCTCGGGCGCCTCGTCTGTTCACGGGTGACACCACGGCCGAGCGACTACAGGCCCTGCTTGTGGAGCACGGCGAGCGCATGGCGGTGCATTCGGACGAGTCGGGCATCTTTCTCATCATGGCCGGCATCTACAACGGCGGCGCGGCCAACATCGACGTGTTCCTGCAGGGCCATGCCGGCACGCCCATGCGCGTGGACCGTGCGGGCCGCACGGCGCACGTCGACAAGCCCGCACTGTCGTTCGGCTTGCTGCTGCAGCCGGACGTGTTGGCGGATGTGGCCAGCTCGCGACGCTTTCGTGCATCGGGCCTGCTGGCGCGCTTCCTGTACGCCATGCCGGCCAGCAACGTCGGCAGGCGCGATGTGCGCAAGCACACGCCTATCCCGGCAGATGTGCGCGACGACTACAAGCAGCACCTGTTCGGCCTGTTGGAGGGTGTGCCCGGCCCCTTGGCGGCACCCAAGGTGCTGCCCCTGTCGGACGCGGCGCGCGACGTTTGGCTGGATCTGGCCGAAGAGATCGAGCGCCAGCAGGGAGATGGCGGTCGCTACGAATCGATCAGCGATTGGACTGGCAAACTGCCCGGCGCGGTGGCGCGCATCGCTGCGCTGCTGGAGCTGGCCGAGATGGGTCTTGCCAGCCAGGAGGTCAGTCAGGTGGCGATGGAGCGGGCGCTGCGTTTGGGACGGCTGCTGATCCCGCATGCGCAGGCGGCGTTCGGGCTGCTGGGCACCGATGCCATCGACGGTGATGCGGCAGCGATCCTGAAATGGGCGCGTGCGGGCGAGTTGGCCGAGTTCACCAGACGCGAATGCCAGAAGGCGCAGGAGGGGCGCTTCAGGAGCGTGGAGCGGCTGCAGAAGGCGCTGGACCGGCTGGAGCATCAGGACGTGGTGCGTGAGTTCAAGCGGCCCAACAAAGGCGCACCGGCGACCACTGCGTATCGCGTCAATCCGAGGGCTCTGTCGACATAAGCGAGTTTGTCGCCATAACCAAAAAAATAGACTTTTTCTTTCTATATCAATCACTTGCAGGGTTGGATACCTACCCCTATCGACAATGTCGACAAACGCGACAGACCCGGATCGAAAGGGTGTTTGTCGAGTCTGTCGACATTGTCGATAGGGGGTGGGAGTCGATAGCGCCGTGAGGCGGTGCCCACCCCGGTCGCGGGTCCTTCCTGGAGGTGCGCTGCACGGGTAATTCGAACCGCGACCTCAGACTGTTCACTGGTCCTCCTAAGGGGGTTAAGTGAAGATCGAAAACCGGCGATAGCCACAAGCACGCAAATACCCAGTCATTGGGCGTTGGTCAGCGGAAGGCGCAGTTCGCGGCGGTGAATGTCATCCCCCTTGCGGCGTCGACATCCTTCTTCTCAACAGCATCTCGCGAATCGATGCAACACATTGAAGAATCGGGCAAGAAGCGGCTGCGAGTCGGCAAGGCCTCAACTAAGCTCCACTGTCCTCACGGAAATAGCCTTGCGCGCCAAAGTAGTCGTGAACAAGCAAAAGCAATGCCTCGCTAGAAGGTTCGATCTCCGCATTGAAATGAATGGTGTGATCACCCGACTGGCGCACAACCCGAAAGTCTTGCAGCTTCAAACGATCAAGGTCTGGTGTTTCGTGTAGCAGCCCGATGTGCACTACACCGGCAACCGACATCTTCCAATCGCTCGCCGTATGGAACTCGATCGTCAGTGCTGATTTAGTCTCGCTATCTTCGTAAACTAGAGAATCCACAACCATATCCAGAAGTGGGTCAGTGCTCTTAAGAAAGTACCAGACGACATCGACGTACATATGGCAAGTTGCCTGATCTGGTGGCTGCGCGTCATTGTGCTCGATATCATTTCGCAGCTTCATCAGCTCTGCGAGGAGCGTCGGTCTGACCAGACCGAAATCTTGCAACGTTTCAAGAATTCGCTTCTTTGCCTTCGCTGTTGGTAATTTTGAGAATCCGTACTCGGCTTCGAGTGCTTTAAGTCGAGTGTTGATGGACCGCTTCAAGGAGCTCATGCAATCTACGCGATCGAGCTCAGTCAGTTGACCGGCGAGTCTGTCACGAGCATGGCGCCATATATCTCTTGGACGTGAGACATAGTCCGAAGCGGATGGAAACCGTTGCCCTTGATGATCGTATGGCCACCGTAGGAAATCGCTAGACAGGTACATGATCGAATAAGGTTAGTGCAGGCCCTAGTGCTTTAGATTCATTCTATGAGGCCTGCCAGCCTGTACGCCCAAACAGATCAAGGCTTGGTTGCGTTCTCGGTCGCCTCCACTAAGCTTTTGAGAAATCTAATCGCCCTTTCTAGCTCGTCTTTCCGTACCAAGTGAGCGGCTGGAACTCCAACACTTGGAGCCTTCGAGCGATGGACCGCCTCGCCCCGCTTCTTGATCAGCGCATCGAGCTCTTGGCGGGCTCGCGCGGTGTCATAGTTGTTCCATTGCCAGCCTGACGCAACGTCGACGCCAAGGAAGTCCGAAAACAACTTGCAGGTCTTCTCAGCGCTAGGATTATGGAACTGCTTCAGCGTCGCTTGCAGATGCCGCAATACAAATCGATTCTGGAAGCTGTCATTTCCTTCGCCCAATCTTTGCTGCACGGCTTCCTGCACTCGGTCCTCTACATAGGTTTCCCAAGCGGTGCAGGCCATGATGAGCCCGGCACGCTTCAACACTTCGGCATTCGGTGGTGGAGGAAGAACATTGATCGCGTCGAAGTGATCGAGGAGCTCTACTGCATCTTTGATGGAGCTATCGAATGTATCTCTTGCTGTTGGCATTGTGAAATTCTTGTCAATGACAGATGGATTCAGAGGATAGTTTCCTCTTTCTACTTTGGCGCGATCCGAGATTGCTCCGAGCGCCGCAAAGGCCAGAGCACGATGGCGTCACAGTTGCGTGCACCGGTGGCAACACCTTCTCGCTCTACGAGCTCGCTCGTCCGGCCATGAATCGCAGTCGCATGGCCTGGCGAATTCGCTACAACGACGCAGCTTCATCAAGAAGAACATTGAAGACCGGCGGCAGATTCGCTTGGCGTGCTTCTTTCCGGAGTTGCTCAAGATGACGTGGCACGAGTCGAAGCCGACCGCAGGCCGCTGCGAGCAGAAACTCCGCGAGAGCATCTCCGCGGCCTTGATCCCAAGAAGCAATATCGGCACGGATCACGTCGCGCATCTCTTCACTACTTCCTTCATCGACAGAGTAGTTCAACTCTTGCATGGTCGCACCGCGAATCAATGCGGCGCGCAAAACAGCATCATTGAAATCACGAAAATTCGAAGGACACAGAAGACTCTGCGCATAGACGGTTTGTCCCCAAACGGGGGTGGGGTTCGCACGCAGCGTCTTTGTTTCGATGCCGATATCGTCGCTACGCACCGCTGCCAGTGCGTTGCAAACAATGGCATATACGTCGGCCTGCGAGATCAACTCTCTCGATTTGGAAGTGTCGAGCAACACAAAATCTGGCGCGATTGCCAGCTGCCGGCCTTCAAAGCCGGGTAGGAAGATTTTCTCGGACGCGGCTGCCGTATTCTGCAGCCAGTTCCGTCGCGGCAGAAGAGTCTTTGGTAGCTCGTTCGTCGAAGCGAGCTTCTGCCAGTATCTCAACTCCATCTCCCAGGGAGAGGCCTGTTCACCTATCCATGGAAGCATCAGTTCAAGCACCGAGCGGAATGTGAAAGTCTCCGGCCCGAGCTCTCCATAGGTCAGAAAGATCTTCAAATCACTCAAGCTTCTGGCCGAATCAGCGATCGTCAGTGCGGAGAGGTACGAAACGCATCCGCCATCTACTTTCGGACGCAATTGGGCATTGATGCCACGCAGCGTCGCGTGGTCGCATAGAGTGCCAATTAGAACGAGCGCATTGGCGCGCGATTTCGCGGTCAGCTGCGCAACTTGGTCTCCAGTTACGCACCGTGCACTTCTCAAAATTGAAGTTAGCCCCGCCCTCCGGCAGTAGGCCTTGGCATCCGCCACCGTCAGACCTACAACCACAAGAAAATCCAAAGGTGTGGGCGTGAATCTTGTTAGTAGGCGCGAGAAGGATTGCTCCAGATAGCCGCCCGCACTAAGTCCGCCATTCAAGTTGACATCGACATCTGTGCGATTCGTGTCTCTCCGATGGAGGCGAATACTCATCGCGCCCGTCCGAGCTAGCGTCTCCATCGTCTTTCGCGCGCTCGGCGACTGAGACGCTTGCCCGACCCGAAGGCGCTTCACGGCTCGCTTTTCGAGCAAAAACTGATCACCCTCTAGTTCGGCCAGGATATAGCCACGCCTGCATAGAAGGCACGTGTCGTGCGTATGGTTTTCGATGTATGGATATCCGAACGCTCTTGTGGATCCGAATGTGAGATCGCATAGCACCCGGCCAGGTGTTGCCATCGCTGCCGAAGACTTGAGTAAGAAGAGCGTCAAAAGCATGCCTTCTTCCACGCCTAGTCCGATCAAACGAGCGGCCAGCCCGCCGGAAGTTGAAGCCGAAACGAGCACCAGATCACTACGACCAAGTCGCGGCAACTTATCGACACCACCGTAGGAGCTGAAGGACTTCGCAGTCGGCATCTCGCTCCATAGCCCCCGAACAGCAGCCACTCGCTGCATCGCGAATGCAAGCGATAGGAGCGGCGCCGTGTCCACGAATACGCGGCGCGGCTCAAGTTGGCGCAGCACCGCCAATCCAAAGAATGCCACGACGGCACATGCTGCCGACGTGAGAAGCACGCTACTCGTTCGCAAAAACTTGCTGACATGCTTTCCTGAGGCTTTCGAGAAGTGCACGCCGACCGGGGCGTCAACCAACCCTTTTCCTTCGTCGAACAGATTAAACAGCCAGCCGTGCCGCAGCTCGTCGCCAAGCGAACCGGGCTCCATCGCAGTAGGCACGCCGTCGACCAGCGAGTACTCTGTGCAACGCACAGAGCCGACCCCGCCTGTGGAGCTGAATCCGAGCGCAGCGACCTTGACATTGCCAATCGCTTGGCCGACACCGGCCCGTAGCAACGCGGATCCTCCATCCAGCAGGGCTTTCTCAACGGCGTTGTCGTCCAAGAACGGGGCTACGACGTAGATTCGAGGCGTATTTGGCCGCCGCTCCAATACATCGCGAACGTCGTCTCCAATCGTGACTCCGCTCAGATACGGAATGTCATACACCAGCAAGCAGGCGTCGCCTTCTAGCGCCCCTTCCTTAAACCTGGTGGTGAGTGCAAGCGCCTTCATTCGTCGCTCAGCGGGATAATGATTCGTACTGAGGATCCCAACAAGAACTCGTGCTCCGATGGTTCAGCACGATACTTTCTCTCCACGTCCAAGAGCTTCGGAACTGGCCAGGCGAAATGAGCATGAGCAGCGCGCGGCTTCATCTTCGCTTGGAGTTCGCCGTCAAGAAATGTACGGTATGCGAACAACCTGCCGGTGCGAATCTCTATGCGCCCGTTAAGGGACTGAAGGCCGCGTAGAACCTCGTACAGGCCAAGTGCCCGGTGCCCGGCGCGTTTGTCGAGGAGCCCAGGGTAGTAGTGCCGCTCAAGACAGTTGTGGAGCACCTTCCACTCTTCATCCAACGGTGTCTTGTCGTTGAGTGCTGCGCGCGTGAACGAAGCGAAGTAGCCGACACCGGAGTCAAACACGGAAGCTTCAAAGCACTCGACAAATCGCGTGCGCGGTTCGCCTTTCAGAGGTCGTAATACGGGAACCTCTATCTTCACTCTCTTGAAGACGAGTCCACGCAGACTGTCTTCGCCGAGGGGCCTTCCGGATGTGTCGAGTTTCCCATGCATGTCGGTGTTTTCAAAGAGCTCAGCGATCACGACACCGAGCGCGTTCGCCTTGCTGTAGATCGTCGAACCACGCGAGCTCGAGCCGGTTTGAGCCAGCAATGCGTCAACCACTAGGGTCTCGAAATCCTCACGCCCGTGAAGCCGAAGAGTCACGGGATCGTAGAGATCACTCGGAGGCGCTTCACCAGCGCTGTCTGAGCAAACGATGATGTCGCTGTCTGAGAAGAAATCGCGAGCAAGGCGATGCGTGAGAATCGCTTGGCGGATCCGCTTTACGGGCAACTCTTGCCGCTTGCCATTAGCGGACAAGACAAAGTGCGAGGACTTGTGCATCGAGAGAAGCACAGCAAGTAGGGGAAATATCGAAGCCCCTGTCGCTGCGCGTTTCGCCAGTCCTTCATCCCACACCACCTCAAACCGTGCACCCTTCCGAGCCAAGGTCAAGATTCTCTGAACTCCGAGAACTTCGGATTGTCCAATCGCCGCGGCCATCTGAAACTCATAGTCCGCCGGGACGATCAATGTCAACGTCGTTTCGGCGTCGACTCGCGATATCCATGGTGTGCTCACCATGAGATCCACCGGCAAGTGAATGCTGGCCGGTATTGAGTCAGAAGCGGGAGCCATACGACCTTTGCTGCTTTTCCGAGGTGAGTGGCATATATCCTACTGGTTAGCGCGTGAAAGCAAAGAAAAATTGCCAGTTCGGAGGAGTAAGACAGAGCACATACGCCAGCGCAAACACATCATCGGTCGATGCGCCGGCACTTAGTCTTCAGCGACCAAGCCAAGTCATCGCGACCACAAAAATGTGGGCTCGCACTGCCACTAGCGTGCCCCTAAGAACTCCAAACTGTCTCATAGCAACACGCGATATGTGATCTGGCTGTGTCAGCCGTATCCCGTTTCACAGCGACGGCTGCCATTCTCACGGTCTTCCGCAATGTCTGCTGTTAAACGATTCTGGTGAAAAACTCGGTCGCAGCGTTCACCGCTGTCCCGCGGCGAAAATCGACCTCTAAGATCGATCCAGGATCGACGATCGCGACCCGAGGAATGGTTTGACCACCCCCCGCAAATGTGCCCAAGAGGGCACCACTCGAGTTTTCTGAACAGAACCAAACCAATGCGCTCTCGCCAAGCGCGAGCTCGGTGTGGATCGCGATAATCAGCGTCACAGCTGCGCGTGTCGTCCAACCTCCTCGAATCCGGCAGGCCGCTACCGCTGAAAGTCCGGTACACGGCTTGTTCTTTAGAATATGGATCGCACAAGGATGTTGCCTTATGACGCTCTCCCTAGGCCAGATAGACGAAGGCATGGAAGCCCTCGGCGCAAATGCGGCTGAGCTCATCGCGGAGGCCAGAGTTCTCCACGAGCGGCAGTCGTACGCCAGAGCATTTGCTCTGGCCCACCTTGCCCGCGAAGAGCTTTCGAAGTCGGCCATGCTCTACGCTACCGGGATTCGCATCTTGGCCAAACGTGAGGTGAACTGGAAGCGCCTCATGCAGCGCCTACGAGATCACAAGGCCAAACTTCGCCTTGAAATCGTCGGCATGGCGATGCTGATGAAAGCGACGGGAAACGACGAGGCTGCCGCTGCGATATTGAACGGCGTCGGCGCTGCAATCGCCGAAGCTAGAAATGACGACAAAAATGCCGCGCTGTACGTAGGGCTCGTCGACGGTAGGTTTGTCAGGCCGCGCGACACCCGCACGGAACACCAATCTTGGCGAACGATCGAGCTCGCCGCGATGAAGTTGACCGAAACTGAGTTCATTCGGAAGAAGTCTGGTCCGTTCTCAGCCCGTACGATTGGCTCGTTCGAGATGCCAAACTACGACGACGCCAACATTGCTCAGGCGAACCTCGATGTGGTCGCCGCGCTGCACCTTCGGATTGCCGAAATGGCTCATGAGCCTGTCGAAAAAGCAGATCAGCAAGAACCGGATGACGATCCTCGCTGTGCCGCGACAGTTCCAACACGGCCAAGCGGCCCCTTTTAAATCTGCATCTGTCGCCTCTCGCTTCGGTACAGTTCCCGCTATGGACATCCGGAAAGACTTTGAAAGCGCAGCGCCGTTTCTCCATCGACTGTGGGGCATCGGCGAGCGTTTCCGCGAGCTTGAGCGTGAATGGGGTCGCCTGAAGCATGAGGAGGACTACACAAACGTCTACCGTTTGGAGCGACCTCGACGAACGCATCTTGAAAACTTGTATGCCACCGGGCGAGATGTTGCTCTTTACATGAGTGATCACCTGCGGAAATTCAACTCCATCGGTGACTATCCTTCCCTGACATCCTATTTAGATACGTTTCAAACCAATTGGTGTGCCCAAATGGAGGCGCACGAGGAGCGACTAACAGAAGTGGTGCAGCACCGCAACGAGGACAACACCCCTTGGGCGAGCGGACAGATGATGGGTATGTGGGAAGAACAGATCAGTCTGATGAAAGCGATAAATGCAACAGTCGAGATGCTGAAACAGACAGACATATATCAGATTGAAAACGGATCTATGAAAGTATCTGCTATGAACAAAGCATCCATCAACATCGGTGTCTTGGGTAACGTCGCAAATAGCCAAATCAACGTGGAATCGAACAACAACTCGAGCCATGTAAATATTACGACGCATACGGTGTTCGTCAGCATTAAAGAAGCGCTCGCAGGGTCCGATCTTCCCTCCAGTTCAAAGGACAACCTCGCGCAATATGTGGATGCGATGGAGGCAGAGGTCGGCAAACCTGCGTTCAAGGACCGCTACGTAGCATTCATGGCAGCCGGCGCCAACCATATGACCTTGCTAGCGCCGTTCTTGCCTGCATTGGCTCAACTGCTCGGTGTAAGTTAGATGCCTGTTATTGCGACTCGACACAAAAGGCCGATCGGTGGGTTTGGTCGACGACTACCTTCAGCGCGATCACCACTGCGTCGGCTGCTCTTTGTACGGCAGAGCCGACATGTGTTATTCGGCAGAGTGGAGCAAAAGCGGCCGTTCGGTGAATCAATGTGAAGATGGAAAACAGTCTGGAGCGGGTATATCTGAAGGGCGCCTACGCAACGGTTGCAGTCGGTGGATCGGAGAGGTCGAACTCACTCAGACTGGCAATGAGCGGTCGCTCAGATTAGCGACAGCGATCGGCGTGACGGTCCGTTTACCAGGAGCAGCGCTCCAAAGCCGCCGGTCGCCGCTAGCGACGTTTGACCGGTAGTCCGATCTTCATCTAGCTTGATGATGTGGGTGCCGCGATACCGCGGTGTGTCCGACCGCAGGCAGGCCACACAGATGACACAAACTCTCGACTAGCCCATGTCATCTGCAAAGGCCCGCTTTCAACAGGTATGACCGGCTGCGTGTTCCGGCGTCGAGATCGGGAATTGGACGAACGCTAGCCGTGAAGCGTCAGTCACATGTCCACGTCGTCGAATATGCTTCGATTGCCTTGCAGCTGATTAGTGGACGCGGCAGCGCCTAGAGTGCGAGTTGCCATGCTGGGGATTTCATGGTCGTTCTCACCCGCCCAAGCCTTTGCTTCGCTGATCTGCTCCTCGATCAAGCTGACGGCTTCGACATCGTCGCTGAATGTCTTCTTGAGGATGTCGAAGCCCTCAATCAGATGTTCAATGTGGTCGTCTGCGGACCGGTCACGCGTGTAGTTTTCCTGCTCCCCCTCACGAACTCGGCGCAATCTTGGTAGGAGCTCTGCGCGGACTTTCTTGATCAGTGCTGCGTGCTCCGCGTTAGTAAACAAACTGCGGATGTCTTTGTCGCGAAGGGCCAGCATGTCATCGCCTTCCGCCGCATACTTGCTGACCGTGTCCACGAACATTCGGCGGTTCGCCTCGGGCAGCAATTCAAACTCGTGCAGTCTCACGGCAAGTTTGACCTCGGACATAGCGCTCAAGACGAGACCAGGCCGACTGACTTGATCGACCAGACCCGGATTGCCTCCTATATAAAGGGCCAGAAATTCCTTGGAACATCGCCGCGTCAGAAAGCCGTGCAGCGCCCACTTGGATTGCCAACTGGCCATGTACCTCGTCACATTACTTTCTCTCGCGGTGAACTCTGCCAGTCGAGCGAGCACCTGCTTAAACAATGCCTTTGGCACCTGGACGGCACCCTCCACAAGGACGTCGCCGCATACCACCTGCTGCATGAGGTTCTCAACGGATGTGCCTGCCAAGAAAATGCCCATAAGGTCTGGCTTCCTCGCAAGGGACGTCGCAAACGCATCTCCGATGGTGGGGTGCTTGAAGCGCCAGACCGATTCGCCGTCGACCTGCTGATGTACGACAAGGCTACCGTTCAGTGCTTCTAGCCCATCGATGCAGTCTCCGAGGCTACTGCCTAGGCGGCGGAGGGCTTCCTCTTCACCGGCCGTCAGCGAGATCGGGCTTTGGAGGTGGTCCTTTTTCATGTAGATCAGGGCAAGCGCCGCCAAGCTGTCCTTGTCCAACCCATCCAGGACCTCCTGCAGCAGCTGTTCGCGCTTCTCGACGAACTCGCGCAGGTGGTACTCGGACAGGTATAGATGCCTGGTGAAAGCCGGGTCGGAGAGCCGCCTAGCGATCTCGGGGATGAAGCGCGCATGCGATGACACGAATGGAAGATACGGCTTGATCTGAGCCTTGAACTTGGAAGGCTGTGCGCCAAGCTTCAAGTGGTTGTAAAGGATCTGTTCTCGCTCCCCTGCGGACAGGTCGTGAACGTCGATCACCACCTGACTCTCGTTGAAGAGAGGAAAGGCGCCGCGCTTCAAATCGTGGCGTGCACGAGCGTAGATGTAGTCGCGCGAGGTCATGACGATCTTGGCGCCGCGGCGCAGCATTGTCTTGACCTGAGGCAGGATCCGGTTCCAGGCGTAGGCCAGCGACGGTTCATATTGCATGATGCCGAAGGCGTCGTCGACCCAAAAGAACTGGGATTGCTCGTGGGGATTCCACCGCTCCTCGACCTTGCTGGGGTCGTTGAGCTTCAGCACCGACGAACCCCATTTGTCCGCCGCGGACATAGCGAGCATGGATGCGATGGTGGTCTTCCCTGCGGCAGGCTCGCCAATCAGCAACACGAACCCATGCGCGTTCAGTGCTTCGACGGCCTTGCCGTAGGAGCCGGTGATAACGACCTTGGCTAGGTCCTCGCGCATGGATTCCAGTACCGCGCGGGCTTGGTCATAGGCTCTGTCATCGAGGATCTGGCTGAGATCTCCGAGTCCGTACATCCGAGGCACGTGCATGCGCAGATTCTTGTTCTCCTGTATCTGCTGGTTGATCCAGGTCGAGCCGAGGATCAGCACCTGTTTCACGCCGGCGTTAATCAGCAGGGTCTCGATGCGGCTGGATTGGGCACCGGACAAGCCGGCGTTCGTCATGAGTACATAGACGTCGCACAGTCCTCGTGCGACGAGTTTCTCTACCTTCTGCAGTTCATCGGTGATCTCGGAGGGCTTCAGCCTGTGGTTTGAATTCGCTGTGTACTTGCACTGGATCACAAAACGGCCAGCGTAGGTCTCGCCAGGCATTGGAGACCACGTGCCGGCAAACGCGCCGTCGCGGCCTGCATCATTCGAATCCAGGAAAGCCTGGACCGTCTGGCCCAGCACCTCGCGACAAATGGTGTGGCAAAGTTGTTGAAAGCTGTTCCAACCCAGTCGGTGGAGTTCAAAAATACGCACGCCGCTGACCTCTAGGTGGCTTTCGAGCGAGGGTCCGTCCCCGCTGCTTGTGTATGTGGCTGCACGACACTTTGACATACTGACGTCCGACCGCATCGCTTTTTTCGAAGGGGTTCGACGATCGGCGCTCGGGAACGGCAGGCCCTAGCTCGGAAGTCTGCATTGCACTTAAACCAGTCCTATGTTGCCAAATGTCCCCGCAACCTTCCCATAGTAGGAGACTAGATAAGTATCCAAGCTTCTAGGACGAGATCTATGATTGGCTCACACAAGGGGGAGAGGCGATGCACAAGATCGGGTTCATCGATATCGTGGGCCTTAGAGCCTGTCATCATGTCGCCATGCCGTTGGAGTCCTTCACTCCACTTGTCGGGCAGAACAATGCGGGAAAGTCGACCATTATTTTTGCGCTCGCTTGGGTGTTGAAGCCAAGCGCATTGGCACCGTCGGACTTCTCGAAGGCCGGTGAGCCCATTGTCATTACTGCGCGAATCGATGGGATCAACGAGGAAATTCTGAAACTGATCCCGGAAGCGAAGCATCAAGCGGCTATCGCGCCGTTCTGTAACACCGGGTCCATGTGGATTCGCGTCGTCGGTACGGCGCCTGGTGCAAAAGGCTTCACCTGCGAGGTATTCGACGCCGACAAATATTCTGGCGAAGGCGTTCCGGAGGCTTGGCGGAACTACCCAACTGGCTTACCGCAGGCGGTGTCAGCGTTACTGCCAGAGGCGTTGCAGATCGATGCCATGGAGGACCTAGGAGAAGACTTGGGCAAGGCGAAGGCCGGCAGCACGCTGAAGTCGCTGCTCGACTTGATCATGGGTCCGATTGTCGAAGCGCATGCCGAACTGGTCACTGCGATGCAGACCGTTCAGAACATCTTGGGCACTGAGGGCAAATCCCGGTCGGGGCATCTGAAATCGTTCGACGAGGGGGCGACGAAGGCCCTTGCCGACTTCTTCCCGGGGCTCGCGATCGAGTTAGGCCTGCAGACCGTCGAAGTAAAGGAGTTCTTCAAGGCAGGCAGTCTGAACGTCACGGACTTGGAAACTGGGGACTGCAGGACGTTCGACCAGCTGGGAACTGGCTCGCAGCGAGCCATCCAGATGGCGTTGATCCGGCACCTGGCTGACCTCAAGATCGGTTCGAAGCCCCTTGCTGCACGCCGCATGCTGCTCATCGACGAGCCCGAGCTGTATCTGCACCCACAGGGCATCAAACGCCTTCGCCAGGCGCTGGCATCTTTGTCGCAGATGGGCTTCCAGGTCGTCTATGCGACGCACTCTCCGCTCATGCTGAGCAGGGAGAACGCCGCAGACGCCGTGATCATTCGAAAGGACAAGGCCCACGGGACGCTAGCGCGCCTACCTCTCAGGCATGCGGTTGCCGACGCACTTGATGAGGCCCAGGCGCAGTCACGCACCCTGTTCGAATTGGGCAACCTCGCCGAGATCTACTTCTGTGATCTTGTCGTGCTCTGTGAGGGGAAGACGGAAAAGCGCCTCCTCCCGCTGCTATACGAGCGTCTACGAGGACGCCACCCGGAGCTTGACCAGGTCGCCTTCGTCGCTGTGGGCGCGTGCTCCGACATCCCGAAAGCGCTCCCCGTGCTGGCCGCCATGGGCATCCAAGCGTGCGGGATCGCCGATCTTGACTTTGCGTTCACGGAAGCTCGCAAGGGGCGGCATCCGATGCTCCCGAAAGACGATGAGCCGCTGATGCGCAGCAAGGATGTCCTCAAGCGGCTACAGGCCCAACATGGGTACCCACTGGCCGACAACGGCCTTCCCACGAAGGACAAGAAGACTGGCTGGCAGGCTGCTGATACCTGGGCGGTGTTTGCACAAGATGCTGACGGAGCTCAAATCTCCGCTGGCTTGCACGCTGTTCTGCTCGAACAGCGAGTTTGGGTCTGGAAGGTGGGGTGTTTGGAAAACGTCACCGGCCATGAAGAGAAGGGCGAAGACGCGATCCTGACTCAGGAGCTTGCCATCAGCGCGATGGATGCAGCCGCGATCGAGAAGTCCATGCCGACGATCGTCGATTGCTTTGGATGGCTGGACTGGCTGCGAGCAAACGCAGCCTGAGGTGCCGTCAGTTCACGCTGCATTGCCGGTCCAAATTTTTCCCGGGTGAAGTTCCGTATTAGGTCGAGTCCTAGTGGCCATCTCTGGCAGAAGGAGTCGTTGGCGCACCACCATCCAGCCCTTTATGCCCGAGCGACCTTTTCTGGGTGCGCAGCGGTTATCCGCCCGCCGGATCCCTGAGTGACCGGTTTCACTTGCTGCCGTCGCTCAGCCATCGAATGTGAACGTCCGCAACCAGTGGCGGACATGCTGTTCGCCCCCTCAGCGGACCGCTTATGGCCAACAGCGTCATTCGAGCAAGTAGTCAAACGACCGCATTCATTCTGGAACATTCGTTTGCTGGGAGGCTCCGAGGAGCCGCTCGGCGGCGAAGCAGTCGAAGGCTCGCCCCGACTGACCGGCTCCAACGGGCTCGTCATCGCCGACACATGGTGCGCCACGTCACCCCCGGGGGAAAATCCGGCCGAGACCGAAGCGCATGCCAGGGCATGGGTCTGTGAGGCGATCGGTGCGCATCGGCGCCGAGGAGGACCGGATTGGTCGGATTCGACCAATCTGCGGATCAGTTCGTCTCCGACAACTGGTCGAGGATCGCCGGATTTTCCAGCAATGCCTCGGAAGCACCCGGACCGATGCGGAAGCAAGGGCAATGAAAAAATCCTTAAGTTGTTGATTTAATTAGGGTTTTTGGACTTGAGCGGACAACCGCGAAAGTAATGTTGGTGGCTCTTCACTGAACCGTGGCAGCCGGCTGGCGGCATCGCCGAGGGGCTCGTTGCCGCCGATGCAGATGTCCTCGACCTTGGGCGTCTCCACGTATTGCGTCCCCCGTCCGTATGGAAGAGGAGCCGGGCGGTGGCGCCGGGAACATTTTCGCCGTTGGCATCACGGTGCCGGGCGTGGACGGGCGGAGCTTGGGACGCCCGCCCGCGCTATTCAGGTCGCCGCTTTTTCGCAACAGCCGGGGACGCTTGGAATTTTGTCGGTACCTTTGTCGGTACTTATGCGGTTCAGCCTCCTGAAACTGAGAGTTCATAAGGTCAAAAGACTAGTTTGTGATTCCTGGCGGCACCACACACAAGACCGGAAGTTTCTCCAGAGACTTCCGGTTTTCTTGTTTCTGGGGCTGCTGGAGCGGCTTTTGAGCACACCCCCCTCGATATACACTGCGTCGTCACGTCCGAACAAGGCGTGATCGGGATTGGCGTCCCGAGTAACCCGCTGCGACGCAAGCCGCAGATTTCTCCGCAGAGACTCTGCGGCTTCGTTGTTCGTGCCTCCAGTTTTGGCGGCTCGGACAGGGAGCCGCGAGGCTCGCCGGTTCGCGCAAGCGGGTTCCCGGTACGCCAACCTGTTCGAGCTGCCGCCTCCAATTGGCGTTGGGTGCGGCGGTTGTTGCAAATCGAACCCTACGGAGGCCATTCATGGCGAATTCCACGCGCGCGCACGACCCGTCCCCTGAGTCTCCCGAAGCTGCCGGTGCCGCACACCACGCGGCGCCGAAGTCGGCTCCCTTACCGAACGACACCGAATCCCTCGTCCTGCAGGCAGACGACGACATCGAGAACATCCGCCACGTGCACTGCGCCAGCGCGTGCCTCGAAAAGCTCATCCTTCCGCAGCGCGTGAACGACACCGAGGAGATGCATCCCACCCGCTCCGAACTCGGTGCGCTGATGCGCCTCGTCAACGAAGAGCTGCACCGCCGCATCGATGCAGCCGACGCGACGATCAAGTCGCTGCGCAGCGCCATGCTGGGTGCCTCCCCGCAGGCCCTCGTCGACGGAGGTCCGGACCAGGCCGTCGGCTGCGGCTGGACGGCGAACGGACCCGTGCGCGTCGCACGCGGCTGACCGAAAGAAGAAGGGCGCCGCCGCCAGCGCCTACGCCATCGAGAAATGCGACGGCGGCCGCCCCAGCGTCCTGCGGAACATCGTCGAGAACGCCCCCGGGCTGTCGTAGCCCATGTCCAGCGCCACCGCCGTCACCGGCTCGCCGGCGGCCAGCCTCGACAGCGCCACCAGCACGCAGGCCCGCTGTCGCCATTTGCCGAACGGCATGCCGGTTTCCAGGCTGAAGCGCCGGTTGAAGGTGCGCTCGCTCACGTTCAGCCGCGCGGCCCACGCCGCAGGCGCCACATGCACGTCGGGCTGGCGAAGAAATTCCACGCAGAGCCCGGCCAGCGCCGCATCGCGCGGCAGCGGCACGTGCAGCGGCAGCGCTTCGGCGCGCGCCAGTTCGTGCAGCATGAGGCGCATCAGCACGCCGTCGCGCCCCTGCCGGTCGTAGGCGGGCGGCAGCTCGACCGCTTCCATCAGCAGCTGGCGCAGCAGCGGCGACACGCTCAGTACCTCGCATTGGCCGCCCCGGCGCGGCACGGCGCGCGGCTCGATGTAGAGGCTGCGCGTGCTCACGCCCAGCATGCGCACCCGGTGCGGCTTGCCGGCCGGAATCCACACACCGCGCTGCGGAGGCACGACCCAGGCGCCGTCGTCGCAGCCCACCTCCATCACGCCCGTGGCGCCATACAGGAATTGCGCGCGACGGTGGCTGTGCGTGGGCAGCAGGTGGCCCGGCGGGTAATCGGTGCCGATGGCCAGCACCGGGCGGTCGGTGGCGTCGACGGAATCGATGGCGACGTTGCGCATGGCCGTGAAGCGACCCTTGAAGTTGGTTGGCTGAAACGAGAACATCATTGTCGAACATGCGCAAGCGCGCCAGGCGGTGCCGTCCTATTTTCAAGGGCTTGTTCCCTCACTTGCCTGGAGTTTTGTCGTGTCGATCTATCTCGTGCTCGCAGCCTTCGGTGGCCTGGCGGGCGTCACCACCGTGCTCTTCGGTTTCGGCGGCGGCTTCGTCGTGGTGCCCTTGCTCTACCGTGCGTTGATGCTGACGCACGGCGCCGACAGCGCCGTCGGCCGCTCCGCCATGCACATCGCCGTGGCCACCTCGACCTGCGTGATGATCGTCAGCGCGTGGCTGGCCACGCGCCGCCACCAGCGCGCCGGCACGCTCGACTGGGCGTTGATCCGGCCGTTGCTCGGCTTCATCGGCATCGGCGCCGTGGTGGGCGCTGCGATGGCGGTGGCCGCCAACGGCGAATTCGTGCGCTGGGCCTTCATTGCCTACCTGACCGCGACCCTCCTCGACTGCCTGTTGCGTCCCGGCTTCATGACGCACGACGCGTCGGCCGTGGTTCGCCCGCTGTCGCGCGCCGTCGCCACGGCCGGCAGCTTCGTCATCGGCCTGGTCGCCGCCTTTCTCGGCGTGGGCGGCAGCGTGATGACCGTGCCGCTGATGCGCCGACGCGGCATCGGCATGACGCGCTCCACCGCCATGGCCAACCCGCTGTCGCTGCCCATCGCGCTGGCGGGCACGGCCACCTACATGGCGATGGCGTGGCGCTCGGGCTCGGCGCTGGAGGGCTGGCACATCGGCTACGTCGACGTGCCGGCGTTCGCCGCGCTGGTGGCGGGTTCGCTGGTGGGCGTGCGCGCCGCCGCGCCGCTGATCGGGCGCATGCCCGACCGCGTGCACACCTGGGGCTACATCGCGTTGCTCGTGCTGGTGCTGGCGGGCATGGCGCTGCGCTGAGCGTACATGCCGGCGTAGGCCGACTTCGACACCTGCGCGCCCAAGGTTGCAGCGCCTTGCCGACCCTGCCACCATGACCGCATGCCTTACCAACTCCACTACTGGCCCACCATCCAGGGCCGCGGCGAATTCGTGCGGCTCGCACTCGAAGCGGCCGGCGCCGACTATGTCGACGTGGCCCGCCTGCCCGAATCGAAGGGCGGCGGCGAGTCCGCGCTGGGCGAGCGGCTGGGCGACCCCGACAACGCCCGTCCCGCGTTCGCGCCGCCCTTCCTGGTCGACGGCGACGTCGTGGTGGGGCAGACCGCCGCGATCCTGCTGTACCTCGGTCCACGGCTGGGCCTGGCGGGCGTGGGCGAGTCCGACGGGCTGTGGACGCACCAGCTGCAGCTCACCATCGCCGATGCGGTGGCCGAGGCGCACGAAACGCACCACCCCATCTCCAGCGGCGCCTATTACGAAGACCAGCGCGACGCGGCCGTGCAGCGCGCCAAGGCCTTTCGCGACGAGCGCATTCCCAAGTTCCTGGGCTGGTTCGAGCGGGTGCTGCAGCGCAACCCTGCCGGCAGCCTGCACCTGGTGGGCGATGTGCTGACCTACGCCGACCTGTCGCTGTTCCAGCTGGTGGACGGGCTGCACTACGCCTTCCCCAAAGCCACCGCGCGGGCACTGGCGAAGACGCCCGCGGTAGAGAAGCTGCACAGCAACATCAAGCGCCGCCAGCGCGTGCACGACTACCTGCAGAGCCCGCGCCGCATCGCGTTCAACGAAGACGGCATCTTCAGGCGCTACGCCGAGCTGGACGGTTAGCCCCGGCGGCCGGTCAGCCGACCAGTGCGGCCGCGTCCTTCCAGGCCGGCAGCAGCACCAGCCCCTCGACCGTCACCGGCTTGCGCTGCGGGCCGAACAGGTAGCGGTTCGGCACGACGCCTTCCAAGTAATGCAGCACGTCGGTGCGGTCGTCGATGAAGTGGGTGATGCGCAGTTGGCGGCAGTGGTCGGCCTTCTGCGGACGCTGCAGGCAGAAGCGCAGGTTCTCGGGTGCGATGCCGGTGCGCTCGAAGAAGCGGTGGTGACGCAGCCATGCGCGGCTCTTGGCCTGCACGCTGGGCCCGCACTTCGACACGAGCCAGACACGGCCTTCGAACTTGTCGACGAGCGGCGCGACGGCCTCGAACATGCCTTCGTAGGGCGGCGTGTCCAGGGCGTCCTGCAGCGAGCCGCCGATGAACGCGGTGTCCTCGCCGTGCGGGCCTTCGGCCGCGATCAGCACGCGGCCGATGTCGATGCCCAGGCGGGTAGGGGTGTGCTTGCTCTTCATTTGCTGCTCCTTGTGTGTGTATGTATGCAGCCGGATCGTAGAAACGAAGCCCATCACCAGGAACTACCGATATTGGAAGTGCTATCCATAAAATGGATAGATGGACATTCCCCGCACCAACCTCGACGCACTGCAGTCGTTTGCCGTGTTCGCCGACACGCTGAACTTCAGCGAGTCGGCGCGCCTGCTGCACATCAGCCAGCCGGCGTTGCACGCCAAGGTGCGCAAGCTGTCGGAGCAGCTCGACGCCAGGCTCTACATACGGGTGGGCAGCGCGCTGGAGCTCACGAGCGCGGGCGAGCAGGTCGCTCGGCATGCGCGCGAGCTGCTCATGCTCAACCAGCGCTTCGCGAAGGGGCTCGCCGCGGGGCAGGACAGGCCCGTCGTCACGCTGGCGGCCGGGGAGGGCGCCTACCTCTACCTGCTGGGCAAGGCGCTGTCGCAGTTCTCGGGGCCGGACGCGTCGCCGCACCTGCAGCTGCTCACGCGCAACCGCGACGCGGCCATCCAGGCGGTGCGGGCGGGCCAGGCGCAGCTGGGCATTGCCCCACTCGGCACGGCGCCGGCCGACCTGCATGCGGTGCGCCTGACGGTGGTCGGGCAGGTGCTGGTGGTGCCGCGCGCACATGCACTGGCCGCCCGCAAGTCGGTGCGCCTGCGAGACCTGAAGGGCGCGCAGCTCATCGTGCCGCCGGCCGGGCGACCGCACCGTGAACTGCTCGGCCGCTTGCTGCAGGCGGAATCGGTGGCCTGGCACCCGGCGCTCGAAGCCGACGGCTGGGAGCTGATGCTGCGTTTCGCGCAGCTGGGCTTCGGCCTCGCGGTGGTCAACGCCTGCTGCCGCATTCCCAAGGGGCTGGTGGCGGTGCCGCTGCAGGGGTATCCGCCGCTCGAGTACCACGTGTTCCATGCGGCGGACCGGCCACCAGCCGCGCATGTTCAACGGCTGTGGAGCGCGCTGCTGGCGCACGGCGATCACTGGAAGACGGCATGACCCCCGAAGACGTGAGCAAGTTCATGGCCTATGTGCTGCGGCACGCGCCGGAATCCGTCGGCCTGCGGCTCGACCTGCAGGGCTGGGCCGACATCGACGCGCTGGTTGCGGGCGCGGTGGCCGAAGGCCGCGACCTGGCCCGCTCGGACGTGGTGCGCGCGGTCGATGCGGGCACCAAGAGGCGCTACGAGCTGTCGGCCGACGGGCTGCGCATTCGCGCCCTGCAAGGTCATTCGACGCCGCAGGTCAGCCGAAGCTTCGAGGCGGTGACGCCGCCCGCGGTGCTGTTCCATGGCACGGCGACGCGCTTTCTGGATGCGATCCGCGCGAAGGGCCTGCGGCCGGGCGCGCGGCAGCACGTGCACCTGTCGGCCGACGAGGCGACGGCGGTGCAGGTGGGCCAGCGCCACGGCAAGGCGCATGTGCTGCGCGTCGACGCGGGCCGCATGCATGCGCGGGGCCATGCCTTTCATCGTGCGGAAAACGGCGTCTGGCTGACCGCTGCCGTGCCGCCCGAATTTCTCGAAGGCTAGTTTTCTTCCGCGTCCTTGCGGATGCGCAGCGCCGTGTCGTACAGCGTGTTGCGCGGCGCGCCGCTGATCTCTGCGGCCAGCTTCACGGCCGTCTTCACGGGCAGCTCGGCCAGCAGCAGGCGCAGCACGCGCTCGCCTTCGGCGCCGCCGTCGCCGCTCACCGCCACCGGGTGCAGCACCAGCGCGAACTCGCCGCGCGTGCGGTCGCGGTCGGCGCCGAACCAGTCGGGCAGGGCACTGGCGGCCACGGTCGCGATTTCCTCGAACTGCTTGGTGAGCTCGCGGCCCACGGTGATGCGGCGTTCGCCCAGCGTGGCGAGCGCACGCGCCAGGCTTTCGATGCGGTGCGGTGCCTCCAGCAGCACCACGGCGCGCGGCTCCTGCGAGAGCGCCTGCACGGCGGTGTCGCGTTCGCCGGCCTTGCTTGGCAGGAAGCCCGCGAACACGAAGGCGCTGCTGGCGTTGCCGTCGCCGCCGTCGGCCACCAGGCCGGCCGCGCCGACCAGCGTGGTCACGGCGCTGGCGCCCGGCAGCGGCAGCACGCGGTGGCCGGCCGCGCGCACCGCGGCGGCCAGCCGCGCGCCGGGGTCGCTCACGCCGGGCGTGCCGGCGTCGCTGACGTAGGCGATGCGCTCGCCCTGCGCGAGCCGCGCGACCACGGCCTGTGCGGCCTCGGCCTCGTTGTGCTGGTGCACCGCCAGCAGCCGCGAGCCGTGCCGGTCGATGCCGTAGGCGCGCAGCAGGGTCTGGGTGTGGCGCGTGTCCTCGCAGGCGATGGCGTCAACCAGCTGCAGCACGTGCAGCGCGCGCAGCGTGATGTCGGCCAGGTTGCCGATGGGCGTGGCGACCACGTAGAGCGTGGCCTGCGGATAATGCTGCGCACCCGCGGCGTCGTGCGCGGCCGCGAGGGCGGCGCCGAAAGAAGCAGGGGCGAGTGAAGCCAAGAAGTTTCTCCGTCAGAACGAACAAGAAGATTGCGGCAGGGAGCCATGAAGACCACCACCACGAAGACCACGAAGCATCGCGGCGATGCGGCGGAAGACGCCGCGCTCGACCACCTGCAGGACGCCGGCCTGACGCTGGTCGCGCGCAATTATCGGACGCCCGGGCGCGGCGGCGGCGAGATCGACCTGATCATGCGCGACGCGCGCCGTCCGCCCGAGGCCACGCTGGTGTTCGTCGAAGTGCGCCAGCGCAGCACCGGCACGCACGGCGGCGCGGGCGGCAGCATCACGGGTGTGAAGCAGCGGCGCATCGTGTTCGCCGCGCAGCATTTCCTGAACGGCCTGCGCACGGTGCCGCCCTGCCGGTTCGACGTGGTTCTGGTGGAGGAGAAAATCACCTGGCTCCAGGGCGCCTTCGACGCCGGCTGAAGTGCCCCGTGCGGGAACCGAAGCCTTGGCTTGCGGCTCCACCACTCACACCTTTTGTTTCACAACCCCCAGTTATCATCCCGCCTCATGCTCGAGCAACGGATTCAGCAGCACTTCATTGACAGTGCCGACCTCAAATACCAGACCGGACCGGTCCTCAGCAAACCCATCTCTCAAGCGATGCAGGCCATCCTGGCGTGCGTGACCAGCGGCGGCAAGGTGCTGGCCTGCGGTTCGGGCGTGTCCGGCCTGCTGGCGGCGCAGTTCGCCGCGCAGTTCGTGGGCCGCTTCGAACGCGAACGGCCCGAGCTGGGCGCCATTGCGTTGCCCGGCGACACCACCGACCCCGACGCCGACAGCGCCACCGCGATGGACGCCGACCGCTTCGCCCGCCAGGTGCGCGCGCTCGGCCAGGCCGGCGACGTGCTGCTGGCGCTCAGCGCCAGCGGGCAGTCGGCGGCGGTGCTGGCCGCGGTGACGGCCGCGCACGAGCGCGACATGACCGTGGTGGCGCTGCTCGGCAATGCCGTCTCGGGGCCGCCTTCGGCGCCGGGCGCGGGCAGCAGCGGCTCGGGCGGCGCCATCGGCCGCGCGCTGCGCGAAACCGACGTCCAGATCAGCGTGCCGCACGAGCGTGCGGCGCGCATTCACGAAATCCACCAGCTCGCGCTGCACTGCCTGTGCGACGGCGTGGATGCCCAGTTACTCGGAGAACAGGAAGTTTCCTCATGACCTTCACGACCATGACGACGACGTCGACCCAACGCCTTGCCCTTGCCCTCACGTTGGGCGCCGCATTGGTGGGCGGCCTTTCCGCCTGCGTTCCGCTCGTCGTGGGCGGCGCCGCGGTGATGGGCGTGGGCATGGTGGCGACCGACCGCCGCAGCTCGGGCGCGCAGCTCGACGACCAGGGCATCGAGCTGCGGGCCGCGGCCCGCGTGCGCGACATCGCCAACGACAACATGTACGTGAGCGTCACCAGCTACAACCGCCAGGTGCTGCTGACCGGCGCCGTGGGCAGCGACGCCGACCGCCGCCGTGTCGAAGAGGAAGTGGGCCGCGTCGTGAACGTGCGCTCCGTGGTCAACGAACTGACCGTGGGCGCGTCCAGCACCTTCCAGGACCGCTCGAACGACCTCTACATCACCGGCAAGGTGAAGGCCTCGCTGCTCGACGCCAAGGACATCTTCGCCAACTCCTTCAAGGTGGTGACCGAGCGCGGCACGGTCTACCTGATGGGCATCGCCACGCGGCGCGAGACCGACCGCGCCACCGAGATCACGCGCGGCGTGAGCGGCGTGGCGAAGGTGGTGCGCGTGGTCGAGATCGTGTCCGAGGCCGACCTGGCAGCCTCCCAGGCCGCCAACCAGAGCGCGGCCCAGCGCGGCGGGCAGGGCCCGGCGCCGGTGACGTCGGCCTCGCCGTCGGCACCGCCCGCGCCTTCGTCGTCGTCGCGCGTGCCGCTGCCGCCGATGGAGCCGCTGCCCGCGAGCGGCGCGACGACCTCGCCGATCCGCTGAGCAGGAAGCGCTGAATCAACAAAGCCCGCTGTTGCGGGCTTTTTTCGTGGAACACCGCGAAACCGGCTTTGCCGGGCCGCAGGTGTAGCCCCCGGCAGGGGGAAGGAGAAGCGACACGAAGTGCGCGAAGCCTGGGGGCGAGCCTATTTGAGGCGGGTGATGAGGCTTGACGTGTCCCAGCGTTTGCCGCCGGCCTGCTGCACGTCGGCATAGAACTGGTCGACCAGCGCCGTCACCGGCACGCGCGCGCCGTTGCGCTTGGCCTCGTCGAGCACCAGGCCCAGGTCCTTGCGCATCCAGTCGACCGCGAAGCCGTAGTCGAACTTGCCGGCGATCATGGTCTTGCCGCGGTTTTCCATCTGCCAGCTCTGGGCCGCGCCCTTGCTGATGACGCCCAGCACGGCTTCCATGTCGAGCCCGGCGCGCTGGCCGAAGGCGATGGCTTCCGACAGGCCCTGCACCAGGCCGGCAATGGCGATCTGATTGACCATTTTTGCGAGCTGGCCGGCACCGCTCTCGCCCAGCAGCGTGACCGCGCGCGCGAACGCCATGGCCACCGGCTTGATGCGCTCGAACACGGCCGCGTCGCCGCCGCACATGACGGTGAGCGCGCCGTTCTGCGCGCCGGCCTGGCCGCCCGAGACGGGCGCGTCGATGAAGTGCAGGCCCAGTGCCTGCGCTGCCTTCGCCAGTTCGCGGGCCACGTCGGCCGAGGCGGTGGTGTGGTCGACGAAGGTGGCGCCCTTCTTCATGCCGGCAAAGGCGCCGTCGTCGCCCAGCACCACGGAGCGCAGGTCGTCGTCGTTGCCGACGCAGCAGAACACGATGTCCGCGCCGGCGGCGGCTTCGCGCGGGGTCGGGGCGTGGCGCCCGGGTGCGCCGAATTCGGCCGCCCAGGCCTGCGACTTGGCAGGTGTGCGGTTGTAGACCGTGACGCTGTGGCCGGCCTTGGCCAGGTGGCCGGCCATGGGGCCGCCCATGACGCCGAGGCCGAGAAAGGCCACGGTTTGCGCGGGGACGGATTCGTAGGTGCGGGTGTTGATGCTGCTCATGGGGCGACAGCTTAAAGCCATTCCGCCGCCGACGTGATGACCCCCAACCTGTACGTGAACGTACAGGTTGGCGCAGAATTGCGTCACCATGACCGACGCATCTGCCGCCACACCTGCCGCCACATCGCCCGCCAGCGCCCTCACCGTGCGCGATGCCGCAGCCCGGCTCGGTGTCACCCCGCGCACGCTCAAGTACTACGAAGAACTCGGCGTCGTGGTGCCGGCGCGCAGCGAAGGCGGCTACCGCCTGTACGAGCTGGCCGACCTCGACAAGCTGGCGCGCGTGCTGCGCATGCGCTCGCTGGGCTTCTCGCTGCCGGTCATCACCGCCATGCTCCAGCAGCCCATGGACGCGCCGGCCGAAGGAGGCCGCCCGCGGCTGTCGAATGCCTCGCTGAAAACCCTGCGCGAGACGCTCACCGAGCAGTTGGAAACGCTCGATGCGCGCGTCGCCCAGGTCCGCCGCGAGCTCAAGGAGGCCGCGTCGTTGCAGGCACAGCTGCGGCGCGACCTCGGCTACGTCGAGCGCCGCCTGGCCGGCGAGCCGGTGGAAGAGGCACTGGCGCAGCGCCGCAAGGAGCGGCCCGCGCCATGACCTCTTCGGCCCTGGCATGGCCTTCGCGCGGCAACGCCGCGGTGGCGCTGCTGCCCTGGGCCATCGGCCTCGTCACGGCCATCGACTATTTCGACAACGCACTCTTCGCGTTCTTCGCGAGCTACATCGCCGGCGGCGTCAACGCCTCGCCCGACGAGCTGGTGTGGGCCTCCAGCGCCTATGCGCTGGGCGCGGTGCTCGGCATCCTGCACCAGCATGCGTGGATCGAGCGGCTGGGCTACCGGCGCTACCTGGCCGTCTGCATGTTCGCCTTCGCCGCCGGCGGCGTGGGCGCGGCGCTGTGCGACAGCGCGATGCAGCTGACCGCCGCGCGCGCCGTGCAGGGCTACTTCGTCGGCCCGATGCTGGGCGCCTGCCGCATCCTGATCCAGATCGGCATTCCGCCCGCGCGCCGCGCCAAGGCGCTGAAGGCGTTCATGGTGCTGATCGTCTTCGGCGGCGCGCTGGCGCCCATTGCGGGCGCCTTCCTCGTCACCCACCTCGACTGGCGCTGGCTGTTCGCCAGCACCGCGCCCGTGGCCGCGCTGATCGGGCTGCTGGTGCTGTGGACGCTGCCCGACATCGGCGACGTGCCGGTGCACGAGCGCACCGAGCCGCACTACGTCGCCTACCTGGTGTTCGCGCTCGCGCAGGCCGCGCTGCAGGTGGTGCTGACGCGCTCGCACTTCGAGCTGTTCACCGGCTCGCCCGCGCTCATCGGCCTGACGATCGCCGGCGTGGCGGGGTTGGCCTGGTTCGGCTGGCAGCAGTGGCGGCACCCCGCGCCGCTGGTGCGGCTGCAGGCGTTTCGCCATGCGTCGTTCCGCGTGGGGCTGGCGCTGTACGTCGTCTACTACTACCTCTCCACGGGGTTCAGCTACCTGCTGCCGCGGCTGATGGAGGGCGGGCTCGGCTTCACCGTGGGCAACACCGGCTACTTCACCGGCGTGGTGTCGCTCGCGACCGGGCTGCTGGTGTTCGTCTACCTGCGCTACTCGGCGCGGCTGGCGCGCAAGAAGTGGCTCATCGTCACGGGTTTCGGCGTTGCGGCGCTGGCGGCGTGGTGGCTGTCGCAGATGACGCCGCAGGCGGGGCGCGAGGCCTTGCTGCCGGCGCTGCTGCTGCGCGGGCTGCTGATGCTGTTCGTGGTGCTGCCCGTGGCCAACCTCACCTTCAGGCCCTTCGCGGCCGAGGAGTTCGCGCACGGCTACCGGCTGAAGAACCTGGTGCGCCAGCTCGCCATTTCCTTCGCGACCTCGTCGGTCATCGCGCTTCAGCAGCACAGGCTGGCGCTGCACGAGGTGCGCCTGAGCGAATCGGCGAACCCGGCCAATGCGAGCTTCATGCAGGCACTGGACTCGCTGACCCGTGGGTTCGTCGCGTCGGGCCATGCGGCGGGCGAGGCGCATGCCATGGCGCTGGGCACGCTGTACCGCACGCTCGAGCAGCAGGCCACGTTCATGGCCTCGCTGGACGGGTTCACCGCGATGGCGGTGATTGCGCTGGTGGCGGGGGTGTTCGCTGCGTGGCAGCGAACGATCGACTGACGGCGCCCGGGGCGCTCAGACGATCGCGAATATCGAATACGCGCTCAGACGATCGCGAAGTGCTCGGTGCCCGCCGCCAGGTCGCTGCTGCGCGCGCGCTGGCTGTTGAGCTTGATCTGCAGCCGCAGGTCGTTGGCCGAATCGGCGTTGCGGATGGCGTCCTCGAAGCTGATCGAGTGGCTTTCGAACAAATCGAAGAGCGCCTGGTCGAAGGTCTGCATGCCCAGGTTGCGGCTCTTCTTCATGATCTCCTTGATCTCGCCCACCTCGCCCTTGAAGATCAGGTCGGAGATCAGCGGCGTGTTCAGCAACACTTCCACCGCGGCCACGCGGCCCTGGCCGTCCTCGGTGGGCACCAGCCGCTGCGACACCAGCGAACGCAGGTTCAGCGACAGGTCCATCAGCAGCTGGGCGCGGCGCTCTTCGGGGAAGAAGTTGATGATCCGGTCCAGCGCCTGGTTGGCGCTGTTGGCGTGCAGCGTGGCCATGCACAGGTGACCGGTCTCGGCGAAGGCCACGGCGTGCTCCATGGTCTCGCGGTCGCGGATTTCGCCCATCAGGATCACGTCGGGTGCCTGGCGCAGCGTATTCTTCAGCGCGGCTTCCCAGCTGTCGGTGTCGATGCCCACTTCGCGCTGCGTGATCACGCAGTTCTTGTGCGGGTGCACGAACTCGACCGGGTCTTCCACCGTCACGATGTGGCCGAAGGAGTTCTCGTTGCGCCAGTCGATCATGGCGGCCAGCGTGGTCGACTTGCCCGAGCCCGTGGCGCCCACCATGATGGTGAGGCCGCGCTTGGTCATGGCCACGTCCTTCAGCACCTGCGGCATGCCCAGGCCGTCGATGGTCGGCAGCTTGGCGGGAATGGTCCGCAGCACCATGCCGACCTTGCCCTGCTGCACGAAGGCGTTCACCCGGAAGCGGCCGATGCCGGTCGGCGAGATCGCGAAGTTGCACTCCTTGGTGCGCTCGAACTCGGCCGTCTGCCGGTCGTTCATGACCGAGCGCGTGAGCGCCAGCGTGTGCTGCGCGCCCAGCGCCTGCTGCGACACCTTGGTGACCTTGCCGTCGACCTTGATGGCCGGCGGAAAGTCGGCCGTGATGAACAGGTCGCTGCCGCTGCGGCTCACCATGAGCTTGAGCAGGTCGTTGATGAACTGGCTGGCTTGATCGCGTTCCATGAGAGCGCTCCTTGATCTGTTTAGATTGAACCCGCTGGCGGCCGACCGCCGGGCCGCCCCAAGGCGGCCGCGCCTCCCCCCCGGGGGGTGGAGTTACACGCAGCGCAGCGAAGTGAAAAGCCGGGGGGCCGCATGACTAGCCAGGGAAATTTTCGGGGATCTTGGCCTTGCCGCGGGCTTCGGCAGCCGAGATGGCATTGCGGCGCACCAGGTCGGTCAGGTTCTGGTCGAGCGTCTGCATGCCCTGGCCCTGGCCGGTCTGGATGGTGGAGTACATCTGCGCCACCTTGGCCTCGCGGATCAGGTTGCGGATGGCCGGCGTGCCCAGCATGATCTCGTGCGCCGCCACGCGGCCCTGGCCGTCCTTGGTCTTGCACAGGGTCTGCGAGATCACGGCCTGCAGCGACTCCGACAGCATGGCGCGGATCATTTCCTTCTCTTCGCCGGGGAACACGTCGATGATCCGGTCGATCGTCTTGGCGGCCGAGGAGGTGTGCAGCGTGCCGAACACCAGGTGGCCCGTTTCGGCCGCGGTCATGGCCAGGCGAATGGTTTCCAGGTCGCGCAGCTCGCCCACCAAAATGGCGTCCGGGTCTTCGCGCAGGGCGGAGCGCAGCGCGTTGGAGAACGACAGCGTCATCGGGCCGACCTCGCGCTGGTTGATCAGGCACTTCTTGGACTCGTGCACGAACTCGATCGGGTCTTCCACCGTGAGGATGTGGCCGTACTCGTTTTCGTTGAGGTAGTTGACCATTGCGGCCAGCGTGGTCGACTTGCCAGAACCCGTGGGCCCCGTCACCAGCACCAGCCCGCGCGGCTTGAGCGCGAGCTCGCCGAAAATCTTCGGCGCGTTCAGCTGCTCCAGCGTGAGGATCTTCGAGGGAATGGTCCGGAACACCGCCGCCGCGCCGCGCGCCTGGTTGAAGGCGTTCACGCGGAAGCGCGCGAGGCCGTCGATCTCGAACGAGAAGTCGACCTCCAGGAATTCTTCGTAGTGCTTGCGGTGCGTGTCGCTCATGATGTCGTACACCATGGCGTGCACGCCCTTGTGATCGAGCGCATCCACGTTGATGCGGCGCACGTCGCCGTTGACGCGGATCATGGGCGGCAGGCCTGCGGAAAGGTGCAGGTCGGACGCTTTGTTCTTGACGCTGAATGCCAGCAATTGGGTGATGTCCACAGGGCTCCTCGGCTCGGGTGCGGTGACGTTTTGATACGATTTTGGACGATTATGACGATGATTGGCGACGACCTCCAGCAAGTAAACAACCGGATCGCGAAGGCATGTGTAACGGCCGGGCGCGCGCCCGGCGAGGTGCGGCTGCTGGCAGTGTCCAAGACCTTCGGCCCGCAGGCCGTGCGCGAGGCGCATGCGGCCGGCCAGACGGCCTTCGGCGAGAACTACGTGCAGGAGGGGCTGGACAAGATCGAGGCGCTGGCCGACCTGCGCGCCAGCCTTCAGTGGCACTGCATCGGCCCTCTGCAAAGCAACAAGACGCGGCCCGTGGCCGAGCAGTTCGACTGGGTCCACAGCATCGACCGCCTGAAGATCGCCGAGCGCCTGTCGGCCCAGCGGCCGGCCCATCTGCCGCCGCTGAATGTGTGCCTTCAGGTCAATGTGGACGGGGGCGCGAACAAGTCGGGCGTGGCGTCGCAAGAGGCCGTGGCGCTGGCCCGCGCTGTGGCGGCGTTGCCACAGCTGCGGCTGCGCGGGCTCATGGCGATCCCCGAGCCGGCAGAGGGTTTCGACGCACAGCGCGAGCTGTTCCTGCGCGCGCATGCGGTGTTCGAGTCGATTCGCGCGGCGGGCATTGCGGGCGTGGAGCTCGACACGCTCTCGCTGGGGATGAGCGCGGACCTCGAAGCGGCCATCAGCGCCGGTAGCACGATGGTTCGCGTCGGCACCGCGATCTTCGGCGGCCGGGCGCGCAAGCCCGCGTAGGCTTCAGACGCCCAGCGGCAGGCGCGCGCTGCTCTTGACTTCTTCCATCACCGCATAGGTCCGCGTTTCCCGCACGCCGGGCAACTGCCACAGAACGGTGCCGGCGAACTCGCGGTAGGCGGCCATGTCGGCCATGCGGGTCTTGAGCAGGTAGTCGAAGCCGCCGGCGACCATGTGGCATTCCATGATCTCGTCGCGCACCTGCACGGCAGCCTTGAACTGGTCGAACACGTTGGCCGTGGTGCGGTCCAGCAGCACCTCGACGAACACGGTGAAGCCGCGGCCCAGCTTGTGCGGATCGAGCCGCGCCTCGTAGCCCAGGATGAACCCTTCGCGCGTGAGCCGCTGCACCCGTGCCAGCACCGCGGTGGGCGACAGCGCCACCGCCTCGGCCAGCTTGAGGTTGGTGATGCGGCCATCCTCCTGAAGGGTCTTCAGCAGCCGGAGATCGATGCGGTCCAGGTCGAGCATCGGAGGATTATCCGGCGCGGGTGTCGATCGGCGGCGGAAGATGCGGCCTATGGCAGCCGGCTACAGGAGATAGAACCAAGGAAGTGCCCTTGGCCTACCCTTGGGGGTTCGTTTTCGCTGCGACCGTGTTCTGGCGCCTGCACAGGGCGACCTGAACAGGTCAGCGAACCGTCGTCCCCGGCTGGGCTTGTGCCTGCGCCCCGGCCTGCCCGGACATGTAGTTCGCCACGGCTTGGCGGTACCCCGGCTGCGTCACGTCAGCACCGGCCTCGCCGTTCTGTTTTGCCGCCAGGCCCGACTGCATCCACAGCCGCGTATCGGCAGCCACCGCGGCCCGGGTGTTCGTCGAGACCACGGCCGCCTGCTGCGAGATGCCGTCGGTGTAGCCCTGGGTGGGCGCGGCCTTGAGCCATTGCTGCGTGTCGGCAGCGACGACGGCGCGCGTGGTCGACGAGGTCGTCGCCACGGGGCGCGGGTCGCCCTCGGCGTAGTTGCCGGCAAAGCCGGGTGCCGAAACGAGGCCGCTCACGGCGGCGATGGCGGCGGTGCCCAGGAGGCGGGTGGCGTTCGTTTGCTGGGTCATTCGGGAAGCTCCTTGAGGTCGGTTGTGGTTGGTGAGCCCACTCTAGGGAGCGCATCCGCCGGATCGATAACCCGTCGATGACGGTTTCGTCATGTGCCGCGGGCGCCGCCCCAACGTCTCTTGCATAACCGCCAGCGCGCCGCGCATAAGCCATGGCGTCGCGCGCGGGACAGGTCTATCGTTGTGCCCATCCGTTCAACCCTGGGATCTCTCATGAGTGAAAAACTCTCCTTCGTCAGCCCGACCGCCAACAGCCCGTGGGGCACGTACCTTTCGCAGGTCGACCGCGTCGTGCCGTACCTCGGCCCGCTGGCCCGCTGGGTCGAAACGCTCAAGCGCCCCAAGCGCGCGCTGATCGTGGACGTGCCGATCGAAATGGACGACGGCCGCATTGCCCACTACGAGGGCTACCGCGTGCAGCACAACATGAGCCGCGGCCCGGGCAAGGGCGGCGTGCGCTTCCACCCCGACGTCACGCTCGAAGAAGTGATGGCGCTGTCGGCCTGGATGACCATCAAGACCGCCGCCGTGAACCTGCCGTACGGCGGCGCCAAGGGCGGCATCCGCGTCGATCCGAAGAAGCTGTCGCAGAACGAACTGGAAAAGATCACCCGCCGCTACACCAGCGAGATCGGCATCATCATCGGCCCGCACACCGACATTCCCGCACCCGACGTCAACACCAATGGCCAGATCATGGCCTGGATGATGGACACGTACTCGATGAACACCGGCGGCACCGCCACCGGCGTCGTCACCGGCAAGCCGCTGCACCTGGGCGGCTCGCTGGGCCGCGTCAAGGCCACCGGCCGCGGCGTGTTCGTCACCGGCCGAGAGGCGGCCCGCCGGCTGGGCATGGACCTGCGCGGCGCGCGCATCGCGGTGCAGGGCTTCGGCAACGTGGGCTCGGTCGCGGCCGAACTGTTCGCGGAAGCCGGCGCCAAGATCGTGGCCGTGCAGGACCACACCGGCACCATCGTCAACAGCAACGGCCTCGACCTGGCAACGCTGATCCCCATTGCCAACAAGGACGGCGTGGTTGCCTTCAAGGGCGGCGACGTGGTGCCCAACGACGCCTTCTGGGACACGGCCTGCGACATCCTGATCCCGGCCGCGCTCGAAGGCCAGATCACCGCCGAACGCGCGAAGAAAACCACCGCCAAGCTGGTGCTGGAAGGCGCCAACGGGCCGACCGTGCCGGTGGCCGACGACATCCTCGCCGAGCGCGGCGTGCTGGTGGTGCCCGACGTGATCTGCAACGCCGGCGGCGTGACGGTGAGCTACTTCGAATGGGTGCAGGACTTCTCGTCGTTCTTCTGGGACGAGGACGAGATCAACGTGCGCCTGGACCGCATCATGATGAACGCGCTCAACCAGATCTGGGACACCGCGGACAAGCACAAGATCACGCTGCGCACGGCGACGTACGCGGTGGCTTGCGAGCGCATCCTGATGGCGCGGCAAGAGCGCGGCCTGTACCCGTGATTTTTTGACGGGAAGGGGTTGTACGCTCGGGGCATGACCAGCGTCCCCGTGCAGAAACTCCCTCCCATTCCTGCAGACAGCCTCGCCCGCCTGCACGCCCTGATGGCCGGCGGGCAGCGCAAGCTGCTGGGCCTGGTCGGCGCCCCCGGCGCCGGCAAGTCCACGCTGGCGGCGGCACTCCTCGGGGCCATCGGCGCCGACCGCGCCCAGGTCGTCCCCATGGACGGCTTCCACCTCGCCAACGTCGAGCTGCAACGGCTCGGCCGGGCCGGCCGCAAGGGCGCCCCAGACACCTTCGACAGCGCCGGCTACGTCGCCCTGCTGCAACGCCTGCGCGAACAGCGCCCCGACGGCGACATCGTCTATGCGCCCGAATTCCGCCGCGAGATCGAGGAGCCGGTGGCCGGCGCCATCGCCGTGTTGCCCACGACGCAGCTGGTCATCACCGAAGGCAACTACCTGCTGCACGACGTCGGCCCGTGGGCCGGGGCGGCGGCGATGCTCGACGAGGTCTGGTACGTGGACATCGACGACGCCCTGCGCGAAGCGCGCCTGGTGCGGCGCCACCAGCAGTTCGGCCGCAGCGCCGAGGAGGCCCGCGCCTGGGTCGACAGCACCGACGCGCCCAATGCGCGGCTGATCGCGGCGACGCGGGTGCGCGCGCAGCACGTGCTGCCCTGGTCCTGAAAATTTATCGCGGCGGGGAACGCCGGGCCGCGGGCACGCTCGAAGCCTTGCCGGCGCGCTACGCCGGTTAGCATCCGCCGCTTCATGCCGACCATGCACCTCACTTCATCTGCTTCTTTCTTCTCCTTCGTTCGCGCCCCGGTCCTGCTGCTGGGCCTGGTGTCCGCGCTCGTTCTGGCCGGCTGCGGCACCAGCTCGCGCCGCGTCACCTACGAGCCCGAGGAGTTCGGCTCCACCACCACGCATACCCGCAACTACGAGGCCACCGAGGCCCAGACCTGCGAGGCCGCGCGCCGCGCGCTGCTGAGCCAGGGCTACATGATCACGGCCGCCAACGCCGACCTGGTGACCGGGCGCAAGAGCTTCCAGCCGGCGGCCGAGGTGCATGTGGAGGTCGAGTTCCGCGTGGTCTGCGCGCAGGAGGGCGGCAGGGGCACCAAGGGCGGCACTGCCAGCAAGAGCACGGTGGCCTTCGTGACGGCGCTGCAGGACCGCTACGGCATCAAGAAGGTGAACAACTCGGCCAGCGTGGGCGTGGGCGCGATCGGCTCGCTGTCGCTGCCGTTCTCGGCCAGCGACGACGCCATGGTGAAGGTGGCGAGCGAAACGCTGACCGACGAGCGCTTCTACGACCGCTTCTTCGCGCTGCTCGACCGTTTCCTCGAAGGCCCCGAAGGCGCTGAAGGCGCTGAAGACGCCGGCGACAGCCAGGCCGAGGCCCCCACCCAACCGCCCGCGGCCAGGTTGCCTGCCCCGACGTCGCCTGCCGCGCCTGCCGCGCCGGCCACGCCACCTGCGCCTGCACCGGTCATGACCTTTCCCGTGCCCTCGTCGCCGAGCCGCGGCTGAGGGCGGCCCCGCCCCGCGGGCCTCGACGTCAACGCACCAGCGTCGACTTGCCGAACAGGCTCTCGATCAGCTCCACCGCCACCTCGGCCGTCTGGTTGCGCACGTCCAGCGCGGGGTTCAGCTCCACCACGTCGACGGAGCCCAGCCGCCCGGTGTCGGAGATCATTTCCATGCACAGCTGCATCTCGCGGTAGGTCGGCCCGCCGCGCACGCCGGTGCCCACACCGGGCGCAATGCCGGGGTCCAGGCAGTCGAGGTCGAAGCTCACGTGCAGGTGGGTGTCTTCGTCCACGTCCTGCAGCGCCTCGGTCATGGTGGTGCGCATGCCGTGCTCGTCGATGTGGCGCATGTCGAACACATGCAGGCCCAGCGTGCGAATGGCTTTCTTCTCGTCGCTGTCGACGCTGCGGATGCCGATGAAGCGGATGGCGTCGGGCTGCAGCGCCGCGCGCTCGCCGCTCCAGCCCGTGAGCACCGCGGGCCCGTGGCCCAGCAGGCACGACACCGGCATGCCGTGCAGGTTGCCGCTGGGGCTCGAGGTCTCGGTGTTGACGTCGGAATGCGCGTCGAGCCACAGCACGCGCAGCTTCTTGCCGCGCTGGCGCGCGTGCCAGGCCACCGCGCTGATCGAGCCGATGGCCAGGCAGTGGTCGCCGCCCAGCATCACCGGCACGTGGCCTGCGCCCAGTGCGCTGTCGACGGCCGTGTACACCGAGCGGTTCCACGCGATCACCTCGTCGAGGTGGCGCAGCCCGTTGGCCGGGGCCGTCCAGGGCGTGGCCGGGCCTGCGAGGTTGCCGCGGTCGATGATCGCGAAACCCTGCCCCGCGAGCGCCTCCGCGAGGCCCGCCACGCGCAGCGCGTCGGGCCCCATGCCGGCGCCGCGCACGCTGGCGCCGATGTCGGTCGGCGCGCCGATCAGTTCGAGGGTGGTGGGGTCATTGCTCATTTCGGCTTCCTCAGGTGTTGCCACAGGTACGCATAGCCCAGCGCGTCCATGAAGGCGGACTCCTTGTTGTCCGTGGCCGCGCTGTGGCCACCTGCCAGGTTCTCGTAGAAGCTGCTGTCGTGGCCCAGCGCCACCATCTTCGCGTGCATCTTGCGCGCATGCACCGGGCCCACGCGGTCGTCGCGGGTGGAGGTGGTGAACAGGGCGGGCGGATAGGCCCGGCCGGCCTCCGCGTTCTCGTAGGGGGAGAAGGTCTTGATGAACGCCCATTCGTCGGGCTGCTCCGGGTCGCCGTATTCCGCGATCCACGACGCGCCGGCCGACAGCTGCGTGTAGCGCCGCATGTCGAGCAGCGCCACCTCGCTCACGATGGCGCCGTACAGCTGCGGGTACAGCGTGAGCATGTTGCCCATCAGCAGGCCGCCGTTGCTGCCGCCCATCGCGCCCAGGTGCGTGGGCGAGGTGATCCTGCGTGCGATGAGGTCTTCGGACACGGCCGCGAAATCCTCGCAGGTGCGCAGCCGGTTCTCCTGCAGCGCGGCCTGGTGCCAGCGAGGGCCGTACTCGCCGCCGCCGCGGATGTTGGCAACGACGTACACGCCTCCCTGGTCGAGCCACGCCCGGCCGATGCTGCCGCTGTAGCTGGGCTGCAGCGAGATCTCGAAGCCGCCGTAGGCGTACTGCAATGTGGGGTGGGTGCCGTCGGCCTTCAGGTCGTGGGCGGCAATCTCGAAGTAGGGCACGCGCGTGCCGTCCTTCGAGGTGGCGAAGTGCTGGCTCACGCGGTAGCGCGAGGCGTCGAAGAAGGCGGGGCTGTCCTTCAGCACCTGGGGCTCGCCCTGGCCGATGGTGCCGATGTAGAGCGTGGTCGGCTGCAGGAAGCCGCTCACGGTGAGGAAGTAGTCGTCGTTCTCGTCCTCGTCGATGCCGCCCGCCGCAATGGTCGACAGCGCCGGTGCGCCGCCCAGGCTTTCGCGTGTCCATGCGCCCTTGCCGTCGGCCGGGGGCGTCAGCACTTCGAGCCGGTTCACCACGTCGTGCATCACGTTGACGATCAGGTGGTGGCGCGTCCATGAATGGCTGTCCAGCGCGGTGGTGTCGTCGGGCGCGAACAGCACGGTGAGTTCGCGCCGGCCGGCCATGTAGTCGTCGAAATTCGTGGCCAGCAGCGAGCCCGACTTGTACGTGGTGTCGCCCACGGTCCAGTCGGTGCGCGGTTCGATCAGCATCCACTCGCGCGTGATCTCGGCCAGCGAGTCGTCGGGCACGTCGATCTTGGCGAGCGCGCCGTCGGCGCCGCGCAGCCAGGTCTCGCTGTCGTAGAAGTCGATCTGGCGCGAGACGTAGTCGCGCTCGAAGCCGGGCGTGTTGTCGCGGTAGGCGCCGACGGACATGTCCTCGTGCAGGCCTTCGTACACCGTCACGGCGCTTTCCAGCGGCGTGCCGCGGCGCCACTCCTTCACGATGCGCGGGTAGCTGGAGCTGGTCATGGAGCCGGGGCCGAAGTCGGTGGCCACGTACAGGTGGTCGATGTCCTTCCAGCCCACATGGTTCTTCGCCTCGGGCAGCGTGAAGCCGCCTTCGACGAACTGGCTCGTTTCCAGGTCGAACTCGCGCACCACGTCGGCGTCGGCCCCGCCGCGCGACAGCGAGATCAGGCAGCGCTTGTAGTCCGGGTCCAGGCAATCGGCGCCGTGCCAGACCCAGTTCTCCTGGTCGGCCGCGGCCAGCGCGTCGAGGTCGAGCACGGTTTCCCAGGCGGGCTGCGGCTTGCGGTATTCCTCGAGCGTGGTGCGGCGCCACAGGCCCTTCGGGTGCGCCTTGTCGCGCCAGAAGTTGTAGAAGCGCGCGCCGATCTTGCGCACCATCGGAATGCGCTCTTCCGAGTCGAGCACCTCGAGGATGCCCTGCTGGAGCGCATCGAACGCGGGCGACTGGGCGTAGGCCTGCACGGTGAGCGCGTTCTGCGCACGGGCCCAGTCGAGCTGCTTCTCGCCGTCGATGTCTTCGAGCCAGAGGTGGTCGTCTTGCGCTGGTTGCAGCGATTGCGGGGGGAGGCTGGATGTCATGGCCTCAGTGTACGGAGGCCGTGTGAAAGAGGCTCCGCACAAGCCCCTGGGCGCACCTGTCGCGGCCCCGCCGGGCATGCGCAACCTTTCCCTTACTCCGGGCAAACCCCTGCCCGCTGGTGCCTTCCCCCCGGTGGAAACACTGAAGAAGACGGGGCCCACGAACGCAATGCCCGCGCTATCCTGCCCCACGGCGCCAGCCCCACCTAGGAGACACAACACATGAAACACCTGAGCGGTCTTGATGCCACCTTCCTGCACCTGGAAACGCCGGAAATGCCGATGCACGTGGGCTCGCTCAACGTGCTCGACCTGCCCAAGGGCTACAAGGGCGACTTCTACGAAGACGCCAAGAACTTCATGGCCAGCCGCATCCACCTGGCCGACGTGTTCACGCGCAAGCTGGCGCTGATGCCCTTCGACATGTCCAACCCGGTGTGGGTGGACGACGAGGACATCGACCTCGACTACCACGTGCGCCACATCACGCTGCCCAAGCCGGGCACCAACCGGCAGTTGCAGCAGTACGTGGCGCGGCTGCATTCCACGCTCATCGACCGCAGCCGCCCCATGTGGGAGTTCTTCATCATCGACGGGCTGAAGAGCGGCCAGGTGGCGCTCTACACCAAGGTGCACCATGCCGGCATCGACGGGCAGGCCGGCGTGGAGCTGGGCAAGGCCATCTTCGACCTCGAGGCCACCGGCCGCGTGGTGAAGCCGCCGCGTTCGCGCCCGCGCAGCAGCGGCTACCAGCTGGGCATGGCCGAGCTGGCCACCGCGGCGCTGCGCAACACCGCGCAGCAGTACGTGAAGCTCTTCAAGATGGCGCCGGCCATCGCGCGTGCCATCGGCGGGCTGGCCAAGCCCGACGAGAAGTCGGCCGAGAAGGACACGGCCGCCGCGCCGAAGAAGTTCAACCTGTTCGCGCCGCGCACCTCGCTCAACGTGTCGATCACCAACCAGCGTACCTTCGCCGGGCGCACCATCTCGCTGGCCGAGACCAAGTACGTCGCCAAGCATTTCGGCGTGTCGCTCAACGACGTGGTCATGGCCACCGTGGCCGGCGCGCTGCGGCACTACCTGGCCGACAACAACGAGCTGCCCGCCAAGCCGCTGGTGGCCGGCGTGCCGGTGAGCCTGCGCGAGGCGGGCGACAGCACGGCCAACAACCAGGCCAGCATGATCCTGGTGAGCCTGGCCACCGACATCACCGACCCGGTGCAGCGGCTGAAGGCCATCAACACGTCGTCGAACGCGTCGAAGTCGACCATGAACCGCTTCAAGGCGGTGATCCTGGACGACTTCCCGACCTTTGCTGCGCCCTGGCTGGTGTCGGGCATTGCGTCGATGGTGGGACGCTCGGGCATCGTCAACCTGCTGCCGCCGGCGGCCAACGTGGCCATCTCGAACGTGGCGGGGGCGCCGTTCCCGATGTACTTTGCCGGCGCGCTGGTCACCTGCTACTACCCGGTGTCGATCGCCAGCCACGGCACGGCGCTCAACGTCACGGTGCAGAGCTACAACGGCCGCATGGACTACGGCCTGATCGCCTGCCGCCGCGCCGTGCCCGACATCACCGAGATCGGCGACTACATGCTGGCCGAGCACAAGCTGCTGATGGAACTGACGCAGAAGCACCCTGCCGCCGCCGGCGCGGCGCCCGCGCCCGCGCCGCCGAAGACGGTGGAGGAGCCGTCGGACGAGGAGGCGCCGGCCGTCGCCGCAAAGAAGACGCCTGCCGCGCGCAAGAAGGCGCCTGTGAAGGTGGCCGCCAAAAAGGCGCCTGTCAAAGCCGCTGCAAAAACTGTCGCCAAGGCGCCTGCCAAGGCCGCCGCGAAAAAGGTTGCTGCAAAAAAGGTTGCTGCAAAGAAAGCCGCCGCGCCCAAGCCGCCGGCCCGCAAGGCCGCGCCGGCCAAGCGCGCCCGCGCCCCGCGCGCCGCTGCGGCATGATCGGCGCGCGGGCCCGGCCTGCAGAAAGTTGGGGCAGTTGGACTAGTTTTCCGACCGTTCTAGTTTTCCAGGCCTAGGCCCCCGGGAAGAAGATAGGCCCATCGCGACAGAACCTCTCGGTTTCCTTCGCGAGCCCATCCACTTCAAAGGAAATCACCATGTCCACGCAAACCACCATCGCATCCGCAGCCGTCCACGTCGTCGGCCAGTACAACGACGCGGGCAAGACCCTGGTCGGCGCCTACCGCACCGGCGTGCACCGCCTGCTGGGCGGCGCCGCTTCGCGCTACAGCAACTTCCTGGGCAGCCGCCAGATTCCGATGGTGAGCGAACAGGTGAAGGCCAACCTGATCGGCGCGCAAGAAAAGATCAACGGCTTCCTGGCCAACCGCCTGGACATCGACACCGGCCGCATCGTCTCCGTGATGGACCGCGTCGCAGCAGGCACCACCACCGGCATCGAAACGGTCGCCGGCCGCGTGGCCCGCGTCGAGTCGCCGGTCGTCACCTCGGTGATCAACGCCCTGGGCGCGCTGAACCAGCCGATCGCCACCGTCTCGGTGCAGATCGCCGACAAGATCGTCGCCGGCACCCGGCAGATCGAAGCCCGTGTGAGCGGCGCCGAAGAAGCCAAGCCGGTCCGCACGGTGAAGGCCAAGGCCGCCGTGGCCCGCAAGCCGGTTCGCCGCGCTGCGGCCCGCAAGGCCGCCTGAACTCCGGGGGCCCCGGGGCACCCGGCGCCCCTTTTCTTTTTCCCGGCATCTGGAGCACCGCATGGCGACCCGTCCTGAAGAAACTGCAAAGTTGAAGAAGAGGGCGGCGCCTGCGAAGAAGGCGCCGGCTTCGCGGAAAGCGGCCCCGCGCAAGGCGGCAACCGCAACGAAGAAGACGCCGAAGACGCCGAAGGCGCCCGAGCCCGGCAAGGCCGAAGGCCTGCTGCGCGCGGGCCTGAAGGCGCTGGACACCGTGCGCAACGACGTCGCCAAGCGCCAGGCTAACGTGATCGAAGGCCTGCTTGGCATCCGGCAGGGCAAGGTCCCCAGCCTCGACAGCTTCGGCATCCGCAAGTTCGAGGACGTGTTCGACCAGCGCGTCGCCACCGCGCTGGAGCGCCTGGGCATGCCGGGCGCGCAGGAGGTGCAGGCCCTGCGCGACGAGGTCGCGCAGTTGCGCGAACGGGTGGCGCAACTCGAAGGCACCGCAGGCACCGGCGTTGCCGCCCCGCGCGGCCGCGCCAGGCGCTGAAGCCACGACACAAGCCGGTTGTGGCCAGTTCCAACACCACGCGCGATCGCATCCTGCAGGCCAGCCTTGCGCTGTTCAACGCGCAGGGCCTTGCCGCCGTGTCCACGCACAAGATCGCGGCCGAGCTCGGCATCAGCCCGGGCAACCTGCACTACCACTTCAAGGCCAAGCAGCTGATCGTCGAATGGCTGTTCCGGCGCTTCGAGCAGCGGCTCGAGGCCCTGAACGGTTCGTCGGCCGCCATTGCCGCCATCGACGACCTGTGGCTGGCGCTGCACCTGCGCTTCGAGGCCATCGACGAGTACCGCTTCATTTACCGTGACATGGCCTTTCTGGCCAGCGAATACCCGGCGCTGGGCCAGCGCGCGCAGGCGCTGACGGCGCACAACCTGCTGGCCGCGCAGGCGCTGTGCGAAGGCCTGGTGGCCTCGGGCGTGATCGAGACCAGCGCGGAGCAGGCGCGCATCCTGGCGCTGCAGATGGTGTTCACCACCACCTGCTGGCTGTCGTTCGAGCGGCTGGTGCCGGGGCGCGACGCGCTGGCGCAGGCCGACCCGGGCCTGGCGGCTTTCTACACGCTCACGCTCGTTTCGCCATATGTTTCCAGTGAATCGAGGGCTTACCTCGATTACCTGAGGGGCAAATACCTCGGATAAATGACGTTGTTGTCCGACGGGGCATGGGCTGCCAGAGCCCCAACTTCGTCGTCAACAGACAAGAATCGGCAGACAAGGAACCCGCACCATGACCACCGCCACCCACGCCAAAGACACCATCGCCCCGCCGTCGCGCCTGCTGCTGCTGGCCGAAGCGCGCGCGCTCTGGGAAACCGGCGCCGGCATCGCCATGTGGCCGCTGCTGCAGCTCACGCCGCGCGGCGACGGGCACCCGGTGATCGTGCTGCCGGGCCTGGTGGCCGGCGACGGTTCCACATTGCTGCTGCGCCGCTACCTGTGCAGCCGCGGCTACGACGCGCACGGCTGGGGCCTGGGCCGCAACCTCGGCCCGCGCGAAGGCGTGGAGCACGGCATGGTCGAGCTGCTGAAGACCCTGCACGAGAAGAACGGCGAGAAGGTCAGCGTCATCGGCTGGAGCCTGGGCGGCGTGTACGCACGGATGCTGGCGTCGTCGTATTCGCACATGATCCGCGACGTGATCACCCTGGGCAGCCCGTTCTCGGGCAGCCCGCGCGCCACCAACGCCTGGCGCGTGTACGAGGGCGTGAGCGGCCAGAGCTCGCACGACCCGCGCCGCATGAAGTTCGTGCAACCCACGCCGCCCGTGCCCACCACCTCCATCTTCAGCCGCACCGACGGCGTGGTGGCCTGGCGCTGCAGCATCGAGAAGACCGGCCCGCAGTCGGAGAACATCGAGGTGATGGCCAGCCACCTGGGGCTGGGCGCGCACCCGGCCGTGCTCTATGCGGTGGCCGACCGGCTGTCGCAGGCCGAGGGCCAGTGGAAGCCCTTCAATCGCGGACTGCTGGGGCCGCTGGTCTACCCGGACCCGGACCGCGCGAGCTGACCTGCGAGGCTGGGCGAGGCTACGCGCCGGCCCACACGTCGAGCACGTAGCGCTGGTCGGCAATCATCCTGTCCATCCACGCCGCGCTGTCTTGGCCGTGTTCGCGCGCCAGGTCGCTCAGTGTGCGGCGCACGTCCGGCTCCATGCGAGAGCCGTCGCCGCACACGTAGACCACGGCGCCCGCTTCCAGCAGCTTCCAGATTTCGGCCCCCTGCTCGCGGATCAGGTCCTGCACGTAGACCTTGCGCTCGCCCGAGCGCGAGAACGCGGTGTGCAGCTTCATCACGCCGCGGTGCGCCCAGCCCTTCAGCTCCTCGGCATAGATGAAGTCCTGCGCCGGATGCCGGCAGCCGAAGAACAGCAGCGCCTCGCCCAGCGAATGGCCCGCCTCGATCTGTGCCGCGCGCTCCTGCAGGAAGCCGCGGAACGGCGCCAGCCCCGTGCCCGGGCCGACCATGATCAGCGGGCGGCTCGCATCCTCGGGCAGGCGGAAGCCCTCGGCCGTGGTCTCGCGCACCACGCCATGCACCGTGTCACCGGCTTCCGAACGCGCCAGGAAGTTGGAGCACACGCCTTCGAAGGTGCCCATGCCCGAGCGCGCCGGTTCCCGCACCACCCCCACCGTCACGCTGCAGCGGCCCGGGGTCATCGTCGGCGATGAAGAGATCGAGTAATAGCGCGGCGACAGCGGCGACAGCATCTCCAGGAACACCGAGAACGGCACTTGGCAGGCGCGGTGTTCCTCGAGCAGGTCGAGCAGCGACTTGCGCTTGTGCAGCACCTCGGCCTTGTACGCCGCCTGCGAGGCCTCGTCGCTGCCCGACAGCGCCGCCAGCTTCGGTTTGGTGAACGGGCATTCGGTGTACGCCGCGAGCGTGGCGATCTGCTTGCGCGTGGCCACGTCCTGCAACTCGACGTAGTCGCCCAGCAGCCGGTCGACGGCAATCACCTGCTCCACCGGCAGCGCCGCCTTGCGACCCGCGCCCGCATGCAGGCGCACATGGGCCGTGCGGTCGAAGCCGAAGCGCGCCATGGCGCGCTCGACCTGCGTCGGGCTGTTGCGCGGCACCACGCTCAGGTGGTCGCCGGCACGGTAGATCAGGCCCTCGGGCAGCATCAGCTCGACGTGGCGCGTGGAGCGCCCGGCCTCGCCGTGCACACCGCCATCGGCCGGGCTCTGCAGCTCGCGGTTCTCGATGACCCGCAGCGCCACCGCGCCCAGCGCATCGACGAGCGCGTTCTTCTGCGGCGGCGGGAGTTCTTCCAGCGTGTACAGCGGCTCGCTCTGCGCGGGCGCGTCGGCCCCGGTCTTGATGTCGAAAGCCTTCACCAGCTCGGGCCACAGCGCGTCGCTCCAGTCCTGGAAGGCGCCGTCCATGTCCTCGCGCGCATCGCCTTCGCCGCGCGGATGCACGCGCGTGGCGCCCAGCGCCTCGAGCCGCTCGTCGATGCGGCGCGGCACGGCCTGGTAGGTGGCGGCCCAGTCGGTGTTGCCGCAGCCGAACACGCTGAAGCGCACGCCGTTGAGCGCGTCGTCGGCCTTGTCGAGCCAGCGGTGGAACTCGGCCGCGTTGTCGGGCGCCACGCCGTTGTACGAGGCGCAGACGATCGCCACCGCGCCGTTGGCCGGCAGGCGCTCGGCGTAGTCGTCGAGCGAGGCCAGCTGCGTCGAGAAGCCGCGCAGCTCGCCCGCTTCGGCCAGTTGCCGCGCCAGGTCTTCTGCCGTGCCGAGGTTGGAGCCCTGCAGCACCAGCAGCGAAGTGCCGTGGCGCGCGGCCTGCGGCTTGCGCACGGCCGGCTGCGTGGGCTGCACCGGCGCCGCCGCCGCGTCGGTCATGCTGCCGCGCGGCCGCGTGGCCGGGTCGCGCAGCAGCGCCTTGATCTTGAAGCCCTCGGGCTTGATGGTGAGCGCCTCCTTGATCTTCAGCTGGTAGCCCGCGTGGTCCACCAGGTTGAAGCGCTGCAGGATCATGCCCAGCGTGAGCACCGCCTCCTGCAGCGCGAACTGCCGCCCGATGCAGGCGCGCTGCCCGTTGCCGAAAGGCTTGAAGGCGTTCACCGGGCGCTCGCGCTCGGCCTCGCGGCTGAAGTTGTCGGGGTCGAACTGGTCGGCGTTCTCGCCCCAGATGCCCTTGTCACGGTGCAGCGCCAGCGCGTGCATGATGACCATGTTGTTCTTCTTGATCGTGTACTGCCCGCCGATCGTCGTGTCTTCCTTGGCGCGCATCGAGATGGCCGGCGCGGTGGGAAACAGGCGCAGCGATTCCTTCAGCACCTGCATCACGTACTGCAGCCGGTTGACCTGCGCGTAGGTGGGCTTCTGCGTGGTGTCGGGGCCGAACACGTTGTCGACCTCGGCCTGCGCCTTGGCCAGCGCCTCGGGGTTGTTCAGCAGGAAGTAGATGGCGAACGAGAGCAGCCCGCTGGTGGTCTCGTGTCCCGCGATGAGGAATTCGATGCACTCGTCGCGGATCATCTTGTCGGAGAGCTTCTCGCCGCTTTTCTTGTCCACGCCCGCGATCATGTAGCTCAGCAGGTCGGGCTTGGTGGCAATGTCGGCGCCGCTCGCGCGCCGCTCCTCGATGATGTCTTCCACCATCTTGTGCATGTAGCGGATGTCCTTGCGCTGCTGCGCGAGCTCCTTCTTCAGCATCAGTTCTTCGAGCGGCAGGCCGCGGCGGTTCTGCACCGTCTCCAGGGTGCGCACCATCGCGTCGACGAAGGGGTGGAAGCCCTCGCGATAGAACGAGTTGAAGCGGTAGCCGAAGCCGCACAGGCCGATGGTGTCCAGCGTGAGCGCGGTCATGTCGCGCACCACGTCCACCTCTTCGTCGAAGTTCAGCCGTTCCCACTTGGTGACCAGCTGGCCCGCGATGTCCAGCATCATCGGGTGGTAGGCCTGCATGGCGCGCTGGCTGAAGTTGGCCAGCAGGATGTTGTGCGGCTTCGACCAGGTTTCCTCGTGCGTGTCGGAGGTGAACAGGCCGTGCGATGCGGCGCGCAGCCGGCGCAATGCGCCGCGCGTGCTCTTGTCGAAGCGCTTTTCCTCGCAGAGCTCGTCCACCAGCGCGGGCGAGGACACCACGATCACCGGCATGCCCGGCATGTCGAGCCAGTAGATGCCGCCGAGCTCTTTCGCGATCTTCCACATGTCGAGCACGGGAGAGTCGGACCCGATCGACAGCAGGTTGCCGACGAAGGGCTTCTTCGCCGGATGCGGGATCGGGTGGAGCGAGTTTTTGCCTGCCATGGTCTGTCGTGCCTTTGGAGTGCACCCGCTTCGGATGTCCGGGGTGTAACAACCGGAGTATCCCGACGGCACAGGGCGTGGGCAGGGCGGGGATTCCCTTAGGTCCTCCCTTGAAAGCCGGAGAGGGGCGGGTGCTTCAAGGAGCGCTCACGCCGACGGGGTACCTTGCTCCGCGAATGTCCCCCGGCCTGCGGCCTCCTCCTTTATTTCGCTGCGCAAGGCACCCCATCGGCGTGAGCGTTGTCAGCAGCGGTTGTTGATCAGCCGCAAACCGACAGCGTGCCCGGGTGAACAGGGCGTCGGGTGCTTCCCGCAGCGAAATAAAGGAGGAGGGGCGCAGCCCCGGGGGACATTCGCGCAGGGGAGTACCCGGCGGCCTGTTCACACGCCCTGAACAGCAGCGCCTGATGAACCACGGCGCCCCGAAGACTCAAGGCCGGACCATCTTGCAATCAGTCCCCTGTGCCAGTTCGTTCCCCGTATAGACAGCATCGGTGCGAAAGCCGTAGTTGGTGCCTTCCCAGCCCACCTTCACCGTCTTGCCGTCCACCGGCGCGATGGTGTTGACCACCTGCGGCAGCAACAGCTGATGGTCTTCGCCCCGCATGCGCACCGGGCCGACCACCGAGTCGAAGCTCAGGTCTTCCAGCGCGCGCGCCACCTTCACTGTGTCGACGCTGCCCGCCTTGTCGATGGCAGCGGCCAGCAGGCGCGGCGTCATGTCGATGCGCGGCGCGAGAAAGTCCTTGCCCGTCTTGGCCTTGTAGGCCTTGGCCAGCGCGTCCACCTTCGGCGTGTCGGCCTCGCCCGGGTGCCACTCGGCCACCCAGGTCAGCTGGCCCAGCTTGGCTTGCGACACCGCCGTCACCGTGCCCGGCACCGAGCCCGCGCTGTGGTTGAAGTAGCGCAGGTTGTAGCCCGCGTCGCCCGCCGCCTTCAGCAGCAGCGTCATGTCCTGGCCCCAGTTGCCGGTGATCACCGAGTCGGCACCGCTTTGCTTCACGTTGGCGATGTAGGGCGCGAAGTCCTTCACGCGGCCGATGGGGTGCAGCGTTTCGCCGACGAACTGGATGTCGGGGCGCGCCAGGCCCACCAGCTGGCGGCCGTAGCTCGCCCACTGCTTGCCGTGCGCGTAGTCCTGGTTGAGCAGGTAGACCTTCTTCACGTCCGGCGTCTTCTTGATGTAGTTGGCCAGCGCTTTCATCTTCATCGCCGTGTTGGCCTCGGTCTGGAAGTGCCAGAAGCTGCAGGCCTTGCCCGTCATCTCCGGATCGATGGACGAGTGGTTCAGCACGATCAATTCCTTGCCCGGGTTGCGCTGGTTCCAGCGCGCCACCGACTGCACCAGCGCCGTGACCACCGAGGAGCCCGAGCCGCCCGTCACGATTGCCTTCGCGCCCTGGTCGATGGCCGCCTGCAGCGCGCTCTGGCTTTCCTGCGCGGAGAGCTTGCTGTCGAACTGCAGCAGCTGCAGCTTCGTGCCGCCGAGCACGCCGCCCTTGGCGTTGATGTCCTCGATGGCGTACTGCGTGTGCATCAGCATCAGCTCGCCGACGTTGGCGAAGGGGCCCGAGAGCGGGTCGATGTAGGCGATCTTGTAGGTCTGCTGCTGGGCCTGTGCGGCGCCCGCTGTGGCAATCAGGCAGGCAAGGGCGATCCGCGCCAGGGGCGCTTTCTTCAGCTTCATGGTGTGTCTCCGGGGATGGTGGTCAGTTCTTCGCCTGCAGCCCGATCACGCGGCTGGCCAGCCTGGTGAGCTCGGCCACCACCTCGTCGGGCGACAGGCGCCCGCCCGGGCGGTACCAGCTGTACAGGAAGCCGGGCAGGCTGCAGGCCGCGAGCGCGGTGATCTTGGTCTCCGCAAAGTCGAGGTCGCCGTCGCGCCGCGCTTCTTCGAGCAGCGGGCACAGCAGGTCGTAGAAGTGGTGCGCCAGCTTCTTCTGCGCGGCGATGTATTCGGGCCGGTACACCTGCGGTTCGCGGTACGCGAAGAAGGCGCAGGGGTGGTGCGCGATGGTCGCGCGAATCAACCCTTCGATGCCTTCGATCACCTTCTCGCTGGCGCGGCGCGGGTCGCCGGCCGCGAAGTCCAGCGCGGTGAAGCAGTCGACCGCGGGGCGCCAGGAGAGCGTTTCGAAGATCTCCTGCTTGTCGCGGAAGTAGTAGTACACGAAGGGCTTGGTCACGCCCAGCGCGCGCACGATCTGCGCCATGGTGGTGTTCGCGTAGCCCTGCGCCGCGAACAGCTGCGCGGCCGCCTGCAGGATGCGCTCGCGCTGCACGTCGGTGCTTTGCGTGGCCGCGCGCTGGCGGCCGGTGCCCTGCGGCAGGTGCGGCTGTGCCGTGGTCTCGCTCTGGTCTCCAGAGGGTTTGTGCCGTGTCGCCGAAGTTATACCCATGGGTAGGATTGTTCGTGCACCATGCGGCGTTGGCAAGCGCCCGCCATGCGTGGGCGGCTATCGATAACCCTGAGAAAGAGACGCCATGGAGACAACCCGGACCGCAGCGCAGAACCTGCGCGAACTGCCGCCGCGCACCGAGCAGCCGCTGCACGAGTACCTGCGCGGCCACGCGCGCGAACGCGGCGACACCGCGGCCTGCATCTGGTACGGCCGCGCCCTCAGCTGGGCCGAGCTCGACCGTGCGAGCGACGCCTTCGCCGCGCGGCTGCAGGCCCTGGGCGTGGCCAAGGGCGAGCCGGTGGTGCTATTCCTGAACAACTGCCCGCAGTACCTGGTCGCGCATTTCGGCATCCAGAAGATCGGTGCCATCGTCTGCCCGAGCGGCCCGCTCAACAAGGAGCACGAGCTGGCCTACCAGGTCAACGACCTGAAGGCACGCGTGATCGTCGCGGCCGCGCCGCTGCTGCCGGTGGTGCGCAAGGTGCAGTCCGCCAGCGCGCTCGCGCATGTGTTCGTGGTGCACTACGCCGACCTGCTGCCCGCCGAACCGTCGCCCGACCTGCCGGGCGAACTGGCGGCGGAGCTCGCCGCGCAAGGCAAGGCCGAACGCAGCGTGCCGCCGGACTGCGAAGACTTCCTCGCGGTGATGGGCACCGATGCGAAGCCTCGGCCCGTCGCCATCGGCATGGACGACATCGCGCTCATGACCTACACCTCGGGCACCACGGGCCTGCCCAAGGGCGCGATGCTGAGCTACGGCAATGCGCTCTTCAAGACGCGCGCCGCGGCCGACTGCAACGGCGTGGGCCCGGCCGACGTGCTGCTGTCCATCGCGCCGCTGTACCACATCGCCGGCATGCTGATGGGCGTCAACGTGCCCGTGCTGAGCGGCGCGACCTCGGTGCTGCTGCACCGCTTCGATCCGCATGCCGTGCTGCAGGCCATCGCCACGTACAAGGTGAGCTGGTGGTACAGCATCGCGCCGATGAACGTGGCCTGCATGCAGGTGCCCGGCATCGCCGGCTTCGACCTGTCGAGCCTGAAGATGAACCCGGTGACCAGCTTCGGCATCACCTTCACCGAGCCGCTCGCGCAGCAGTGGCGCGCGCATGCGCCGAACTGCACCTCGTTCGAGGCGGCCTACGGCCTCAGTGAAACCCACACCTGCGACACCTACACGCCGCACCACGCGCCGCGCTGGGGCACGCAGGGCATCGCGGTGCCGGGCGTGACCATTCGCATCATCGACACCGACACCCAGGCCGACCTGCCCGCGGGCGAGGTCGGCGAGATCGTGCTGACCAGCCAGGGCACGTTCAAGGGCTACTGGAACAAGCCCGAAGCCACGGCCGCCACCTTGCGCAACGGATGGGTGCACACCGGCGACATGGGCAAGCTCGACGCCGACGGCTACCTCACCTTCATCGGCCGCTTCAAGGAAATGATCAAGGTCTCGGGCTACAGCGTGTTTCCGGAAGAGGTCGAGACCATCCTCATCAAGCATCCGGCGGTGGCGCAGGCGGCCGTCGTTGCGCAGCCCGACGCCGAGAAGGGCGAGGTCGTCAAGGCTTTCATCGTGCGCAAGCCCGGCGCCACGCTGGAGGCCGACGCGCTGGTGGCCTGGGCGCGCGACAACATGGCGAGCTACAAGGCGCCGCGCGCCGTGCGCTTCATCGATGCATTGCCCACCACGGGCGCGGGCAAGGTGCTGCGCCGCCTGCTCAAAGACCCCCACTGAGAGGTTCCGCTTGTTCTCCAAAGTTCTGATTGCCAACCGCGGCGAGATCGCCGTTCGCCTGGTGCGCGCGCTGCGCGACCTGGGTCTTGCCAGCGTGGCGGTGCATGCGCGCGACGACGCTGCCGCCCTGCATGTGCAGCTGGCCGACACCGCCGTCGCGCTCGATGCGACCGGGCCGTCCGCGTACCTCGATGTCTCCGCGCTGATCGCGGTGGCGAAGGCGCAGGGCTGCGATGCGGTGCATCCCGGCTACGGCTTCCTCAGCGAGCGGGCCGACTTCGCGCAGGCCTGCGCGGACGCCGGCCTGGTCTTCATCGGCCCCACGCCCGAGCAGCTCGGCCTGTTCGGCGACAAGGCGCGCGCGCGTGCGCTGGCCGTGCAATGCGAGGTGCCGGTGATGCCGGGCAGCGCGGGCGCGGTCACGCTCGCGCAGGCGCAGGCCTTCTTCGCCGAGCAGCATGCGCAGGGCGCGGGCGTGATGGTCAAGGCCATCGGCGGCGGCGGCGGGCGCGGCATGCGCGCGGTATTGAGCGCGCAGGAGCTGCCCGAGGCGCATGCGCGCTGCATGTCCGAAGCCAAGGCGGCGTTCGGCATTGAAGGCGTGTACGTCGAGCGGCTGATGCGCAACGCGCGGCACATCGAGGTGCAGGTGCTGGGCGACGGCACCGCCGTGGCCAGCCTGGGCGAGCGCGAGTGCACGCTGCAGCGGCGCTTTCAAAAGCTCGTGGAGATCGCGCCCAGCCCTTCGCTGCCCGAAGCCCTGCGCGCGCAGGTCACGCAGGCGGCGCTGCGCATGGCGAAGACGGTCGGCTATCGCGGCCTTGGCACCTTCGAGTTCCTGGTCGATGCGGCATCGGCGACGCTGCCCTTCGTCTTCATCGAGGCGAACCCGCGCCTGCAGGTCGAGCACACGGTCACCGAAGCGGTGACCGGCCTGGACCTGGTGCAACTGCAGATTGCCGTGGCCGGCGGCCAGTCGCTGGGCGAACTCGGCGTGGAGGCCGACCGCACCGCGCCGCAGCGCGGCTTCGCGCTGCAGTGGCGCATCAACGCCGAGACGCTCGATGCGCAGGGCAACGCGCGGCCTTCGGGCGGCACGCTTGCGCGCTTCGACCTTCCGTCCGGCCCCGGCGTGCGCGTCGACACGCACGGCTACGCGGGCCTGGCGCCTTCGCCGCACTACGACACGCTGCTGGCCAAGCTCATCGTGCAGTCGCCGTCGCCGCGTTTCGAAGACGCGCTGCGCCGCTCGCTGCGCGCGCTGGACGAGTGCCACATCGAGGGCATTGCCACCAACCTGTCGCTGCTGTGCGCGATCGCGGCACGACCGGAGTTCGCGACGCAGGCGGTGCACACGCGTTTCGTGGAAGCGCACCTGGGCGACCTGCTGGCCGGCGCGGCCTTGCTCGAAAAGACGACCAGGAAGACGGTGGCGGCACCGGTTGTGCAAGCGGTCGCTGCCGACGACGGCTCGGACGAGCTGACCGTGAAGGCACCGATGCCCGCGCGCCTCGTGCAGTTCGAGGTCGAGGTGGGCGACGTGCTGCCCGCCGGCGCACAGCTCGGCGTGCTCGAGGCGATGAAGATGGAGCACCTGCTGCATGCGCCCGTGGCCGGCCGCGTGGTTGCGCTGCTGGCCGCACCCGGGGACTATCTCGTCGAAGGCCAGTCGCTGGTGCAGCTGGAGGCCGTCGATGCGCAGGCCGTGCAAGCCGAGGCGCGCACCGCGCAGGACCTCGACGCGATCCGTCCCGACCTGCGCAAGGTCATCGATCGTCACGCACCCACGCTGGACGCCAACCGCAAGGTTGCCGTCGACAAGCGCCACGCACAGGGCGGACGCACCGCGCGCGAGAACATCGCCGACCTGTGCGACACCGCATCGGACCCCGGCAGCTTCATCGAGTACGGCGCGCTCGCCATCGCCGCGCAAACGCGCCGCCGCACGCTCGAAGACCTGATCGCCAACACGCCCGCCGACGGCATGGTCACGGGCCTGGGCAGCGTCAACGCGAAGCTGTTCGGCCCCGAGGCGTCGCGCTGCGCCGTGCTGGCCTACGACTACACGGTGCTGGCAGGCACGCAGGGCATGCGCAACCACCACAAGACCGACCGGCTGCTGGCGGTGGCGCACCAGCTCAAGCTGCCGGTGGTGCTGTTCGCCGAAGGCGGCGGCGGGCGGCCGGGCGACACCGACATGCCCATCGTCGCGGGCCTGAACAACCACACCTTCAGCCAGTTCGCGGCGCTGTCGGGCAAGGTGCCGGTGGTGGGCATCGTGCACGGCCGCTGCTTCGCGGGCAACGCGGCACTGCTGGGCTGCGCCGACGTGATCATCGCCACCAGGGGCAGCAACATCGGCATGAGCGGCCCCGCGATGATCGAGGGCGGCGGCCTGGGCACCTTCGCGCCCGAGCAGATCGGCCCGAGCAGCGTGCAGTCGCGCAACGGCGTGATCGACATCCTGGTGGAAGACGAAGCGGCTGCCGTGGCTGCCGCCAAGCAGTACCTCTCGTACTTCCAGGGGCCGACCACCGGCTGGCAATGCGCCGACCCGCGCACGCTGCGCCACGTGGTGCCCGAGAACCGCCTGCGCGTGTACGACGTGCGGGCCGCGATGCGCGGCGTGGCCGACACCGGCTCACTGCTCGAACTGCGTGCGGGCTTCGGTGCCGGCATCTTCACCGCGCTGGCGCGCATCCAGGGCCGGCCGGTCGGGCTGATTGCCAACAACCCGCACCACCTCGGCGGCGCCATCGACGTGGAAGCGGCCGACAAGTCCGCGCGATTCATGCAGCTGTGCAATGCGCACGGCCTTCCAATTGTGTCGTTGTGCGACACGCCGGGCTTCATGGTCGGCCCGGAGATCGAGGCGCAGGCGCAGGTGCGCCACGTGTGCCGCATGTTCATGGTGGCCTCGCATTTGCGCGTGCCGTTCTTTGCCGTGGTGCTGCGCAAGGGCTACGGCCTGGGCGCGCAGGCGATGACGGCGGGCGGCTTCGACGCGCCCGTGTTCACGGTGGCCTGGCCCACTGGCGAATTCGGCGCGATGGGGCTGGAAGGCGCCGTCCGATTGGGTTTCCGCAAGGAACTGGCTGCCGTGCCGGAGGGTGCGGAACGCGACGCGCTGTTCAGGCAGCTCGTGGCCCAGCAGTACGAGAACGGCGAGGCGATCCACATGGCGCAGACGCTGGAGATCGACGCGGTGATCGACCCCGCCGAAACGCGCACCTGGTTGGTGCGGGGGCTGGAATCGGCCACGCGCGCGCTGCAGCCCGTCTCGCCCTATGTGGACACTTGGTAACCACATGGCTAGGCCTCGTCACGCAAGGGTCAAAGGAGCTGCCTACACTCAGCGGCTTTGCCTGCATGACATTGGTTTCACGTTGGTTGGCTCATGCGCGCGAGCTTGCTCTCGCGCACGGGCTGGCCGCTTTCTGCCTGGCGGCGCTGGCTTTCGGCGTCCAGGCCATTCCTACCGAGAACACGCCCAAGCAATCGGCCGATGCGCACTGGGTCGCGAGTTGGGCCGTGGCGCCGCTCGATTTCCGCGAAATGGCCGCGAGCCCGAACGGTGCCAGCTATTCATCGCCCGCAGGCAATGACCTGCGCGGGCAGACGCTGCGCCAGCAGCTCGAACTGACGCTGGACGGCGAACGCATCCGCATCCGCTTTTCCAACCGCTTCGGCAAGACACCGCTGCGCATTGCCGCCGCCAGCGCGGCGCGCGGCACCGGCGCCGATGCCTTCTCGCCCACCACGCTGCGCATGCTGCATTTCGGCGGCCGCACCAGCCTCACCATCGCACCGGGTGCGGACGCCTGGAGCGACGGCATCGACCTGCCGGCGCAGGCGGGGCAGACCGTGGTGGTGAGCGCCTTCTTCGATCAATCGACGCCGTTCTCGACGGTGTCCATGCCGGAGTCGGGCACGACCTGGGTGGCGCCCGGCAATGCCGTGAGGGCACCCAAGCTGAAGAGCCCGACGCCGCTGGTGCTCAACCAGATCATGACCGGACTGGACGTGCTCACCAGCAAGCCGGTGCGCACCGTCGTGGCCTTCGGAGACTCGATCACCGCGGGCAGCTCGGAAGCCACCTCCGGTGCCTACCCCGACATGCTGGCCACGCGCTTGCGCGACACGCAACCAGGCGGCAAGGGCGTTGCGGTGATCAACGCGGGCATCGGCGGCAACCGGCTGCTGGCCGACGGCCTGGGGCCCAGCGGCCTCTCCCGTTTCGAGCGCGATGCCTTGCGCCAGAGCAGCGTGACCCATGCGATCGTGCTGCTGGGCACCAACGACATCGGCCGCACGGTGTTCGCCCGGGTGCCCGGCGCGGAGATGGCGCCTCGCGACACGCCGACGTCCGAGCGCATCACCGAGGGGCTGCAGCAGTTGGTCAAGCAGGCGCGCGCCAAGGGCGTGAAGCTGCTGCTGGGCACGGTGCCACCGTTCAAGAACACGCCTTACTGGACCGAGGGCAACGAGGCGATGCGCGAGGCCGTCAACCGCTGGATCCGCGGGCGGCAGGACATCGACGGCGTGATCGATTTCGATGCGGCGCTGCGCGACCCCGCGGACCCGCAGGCTTTGAATCCACTGTTCGATTCGGGCGATCACCTGCACCCCAACAAGGCCGGCCATGCAGCGATGGCCGCGGCGGTGGACCTGCACGAGCTGCAGGAGTAGGCGGGCGCAAAAAGCGCGAAACAGCTTTACACAAGACTTCGCGCCCCGCTTACAGGCGGTTCACATGGGCTGGGCAGCATGAAGGCTCCTACAACTCATGAGGAGTCCTTCATGAAAACAATCGCATTGGCTCTTTCCATCGGCGCTGCTTCGCTCCTGTCGGTGGGTGCATTGACCGTTCCCATGGCCGCGCAGGCGCAACCGCTGGTTGCGGTGCAGGTGGCACCGCCGCCGCCGCGTTTCGAACGCGTGCCGCCGCCGCGACGCGGCTACGTGTGGGCGCCGGGGCACTATGAATGGCGTGGCGGCCGCCACGCGTGGGTGGGCGGCGTGTGGGTGCGCGAACGCCCGGGCTATGCCTACCGCGCGCCGGAATGGCGCCAGGACGGCGGCCGCTGGCAATACAGCGCCGGACGCTGGGACCGTGACGGCGACGGCGTGCCGAACCGCTACGACCGCCGGCCGAACAATCCGAACCGGAACTGACGGCGCGAAGAAAGAAACCCTCTAGCGGATGCTCACCAGCTCGAGGGTTTCCCGGACCTGGAACACACCGCCGGCCGTACCGCCACGCGTCTGCACTTCGAAGCGCACGACGCGTCCCAGTTCCGGCGAGAACCAGACATCGGCCCGGTAGGGGCCGTACTGGTTGCCCATCACGGCACCCGCGTTGGCGAAGCGTTGCATGAAGCCGCGGTACTCGATGTGCACGACCTTGAGGTCTTTGTCGCCCACGCGCAGCGTCGCGTCTTCCATCACGGTGCCGTTGAGGTCCATGTTGACGCGGAAACCGCCGAGCACCGAGCTGTAACGTGCTCTCCAGGTCGCTTCTTCCTTGTAGTTCGGCTTGACCCAGCCGCCGGGAGGCATCGCCGCATCGAACTCACCGGCGATCGCGCTCGTGACGCTGACCACTTCGCCGCCCGGCTTCTCGACCCAGCCACCGCTGTTGAAGCTGAGGCTGTCGTCCATTGCCGGGTCCGCGCGATAAATCACCTTGCGGGAGATGTTCGTGAGGCCGTCGTGCAGTTGGTACTCGATCACGCTGGGCCGGCCGTTCGGCGCAGACGCGGTGTCGCTGATGGATGCCGTTGCAGGCAGCGCCTTGAGGCGCTCGAGTGCCCGACGGCCCCGCGTCGGCAGGTCGGCAATCCATGACGCGGGCACCGCGAGGTTGGCCGCGGCCGAACCGACGGGCGCTGTGCTGACCAGCCCTGCCAGCCGGCCTTGTGCGTCGAACAGTCCGGCGCCACCCAGACCCGACTCAGGCGCGGACGCGAGCTGAAGGGCCTCGGGTTCGCCGGCACCGCTGCGGCGCAAGCCGGCGAGCATGCCGATGCCCAACGTCAGTTCCTTGCCCCGAGGCGAACCCACGACGTAGAGCGGCATGCCGACCTGCAAGGCGGTCGACGGTGACAGGCCGATGGCCGGCGCCGTGAAGTTCGCTACGCGCAGTTGGCACAGGTCACGCTCCGGGTCCGGAAATTCCAGTCCTGCGCCGTAGCTGACGTTGTCGCGCTTCAGCGTCACGGCACTGGCCTTGGCGAGAAGTTGGCAACTCGTGACCGCGGTACCGGGGCCCGTCGCGATGGCACTGCCGGTGGCAAGCACCTTGCCTTGCGCGTCGCTGGCCTGCACCACCCAGACGCTGGGTGACACGCGAACGAAAAGCGCGTCGGGTGCGAGCGCGCCGCCCCCCTGGGCTGCCGCTGTGGAAGCAGCCAGGGCCGTGGCCAGGGTGAGTGTGATGAAGGGGAAACGATGTCTCATCGGGGGGACTGCATAAGGAAGCGCAGATCGCTCAGCGGCGTTCTGGCGAAGGGCGTGTCGTCGGGAGCGATGGGGGCCGCGGTCTTGCGCGCTGCGGTGGTCGCCGCCGCCGCAGCAGCGGGTGCCGGTGCGACGACTTGGACCGGCGCGGGCGTGGGTGTCACAGCACGCGCGGGTGCGGGCGTCGCAGGCGGCTGCTGCACTGCAGCCGCGCGTTCCACGGCCGGCGCGGCGCCGGCTTCGGCCTTGGTCGCAGGGCTTGCGCCATAGGCCAGGTTCGGTATCTCTCGCCGTGCTTCTGTTTCCGGCATTCGCTCGAATGCGGGCCGTCCGACCAGCAAGCCGAAGCCGATGCTCATCTTCACGTAGGCCGTCTGCTTTGGCCGCAACACGATGTCGATGGTGGCCTCGGCCTCCGTGCGGGCAGTGGCCCGGTAGGAGCCGGCCGGCCGGTCGATGTAGAAGAAGCTGTTGGGCTGCGACTTGCCCACCACTTGGCCGTTGACCGAAACCTCGGGTTGAAGCGCCGCGCCCATGATGGAGTCGCGGTAGAAGTAGATGCGACCCTCGTTGTCTCCCAACGAGGGCATGGCCTGGGCCATCTCCGAAAACCGGGGGCCCGAAGCCGAGCACCCGAACAGGCAGGCGGCAAGCACCGCCAGTACCACTCCACCGATCCAACGTCGCATTGCGCCTTCTCCTCTTTTGGCGCTGCATGCTACACCCGCTTACATGCGGGGTGCCGGCCCTGGCGAGTGCGAAGACCGGTGTGCTTTCAGCGGAACACCACCGTGCGATGGCCGTTCAGCAGCACGCGGTGCTCGCTGTGCCACTTCACCGCGCGGGCCAGCACCTGGGTCTCGGTGTCGCGGCCGCGGGCCGTGAGGTCTTCGACCGTGGCGGTGTGGTCGGCGCGGGCCACGTCCTGTTCGATGATCGGGCCCTCGTCGAGATCGGCCGTCACGTAGTGGGCGGTGGCGCCGATGAGCTTCACACCGCGGTCATGCGCCTGGTAGTAGGGCTTGGCGCCCTTGAAGCTGGGCAGGAACGAGTGATGGATGTTGATGGCGCGCCCGGCCAGGTTGCGGCAGAGGTCGTTGCTCAATATCTGCATGTAGCGCGCCAGCACCACCAGCTCGGCACCTTCGGCCTCGATGATCTCCAGCTCCCTGGCCTCGGCCTGCGCCTTGGTCGCGGCCGTCATCGGGATGTGGTGGAAGGGCACGTTGTAGCTGGCGGCCAGCTGGTAGAAGTCGCGGTGGTTCGAGATGATGGCGCGCACGTCGATGGCCAGCAGGCCGCTCTTCCAGCGGAACAGCAGGTCGTTGAGGCAATGGCCTTCCTTGCTCACCAGGATCACCGTCTTCATCGGCTCGGCGGCGGCGTGCAGCTGCAGGGTCATGCCGAAGCCGGCACCGAAGGTCTTCAGTTCCTCGCGCAGCACCGCGTCGCTGTGCGCGCCGCCGGCAAAGCGCACGCGCATGAAGAACAGGCCGGTGCCGTGGTCGTTGTACTGGGCGGCCTCTTCGATGTTGGCGCCGCGTTCGAGCAGGAAGCCCGACACGGCGTGCACGATGCCTGTCCGGTCTGGGCAGGAGAGGGTGAGGATGTAGGCGGGCGAGGAAGGCGTAGTGGTCGTCATCAGGGGCGTCATTGTGGCAGGGGTGCCAGAATTGCGATTTTCGTCCACCACATACCCGCAGGAGCGAGACATGGCCCACCAGGACTTCAACATGGACAACCAGTGGTTGCCCTTCACCCCCAACCGTCACTTCAGGAAAGACCCGCGCGTGTTCGTCGCGGCCGACGGCATGGAGTTCACCACCCACGACGGCAAGAAGGTGATCGACGGCATCTCCTCGCTGTGGTGCGTGGGCGCGGGCCACAACCGCAAGCCCATCAACGAAGCCATCAAGAAGCAGCTCGACACGCTCGACTACGCCACCGCCTTCCAGGTCAGCAACGACCGCGCCTTCGAGGCGGCCGAGCGCATTGCCGCGCTGGCGCCGGGCGACCTCAACAAGGTGCTGTTCTGCAACTCGGGCAGCGAGGCGGCCGACACCTCGATGAAGGTGGCGCTGGCCTACCACCGCGCGCGCGGCGAAGGCCATCGCAACGTGTTCATCGGCCGCGAAAAGGGCTACCACGGCGTGGGCTTCGGCGGCATGTCGGTGGGCGGCATTCCGGGCAACCGCAAGGTGTTTGGCTCGGCCTTCCTGCCGCGCGTGGACCACATGCGCTTCATTCACGACCCGGTGAACCACGCCTACATCCACAACGAGGAACCGGTGTGGGCCGAAGACCCGCTGGTCGAGCTCGAGACGCGCATCCTGCCGCTGCACGATGCGAGCAACATCGCCGCGATCATCGTGGAGCCGGTGGCCGGCTCGGCCGGCTGGTACCTGCCGCCCAAGGGCTACCTGAAGCGCCTGCGAGAAATTTGCGACAAGCACGGCATCCTGCTGATCTTCGACGAGGTCATCACCGGCTTCGGGCGCATGGGCACCAACTTCGCGTCGGACTACTACGGCGTGGTGCCCGACATGCTGAACTTCGCCAAGTGCGTGACCAACGGCGTGATTCCGCTGGGCGGCGTGATCTGCCGCGACAAGCTCTACGACGCGATGATGAAGACCGACGCGCCCGAGCACGTGGTGGAGTTCTTCCACGGCTACACCTACTCGGGCCATCCGGTGGCGTGCGCCGCGGCCGTTGCCACGCTCGACCTGTTCAAGCAGGAAAACCTGTTCTCGCGCGCCGGCGAAATGGGCCAGGTGCTGGGCGATGCCTTCCACAGCGCCTTCAAGGGCCTGCCCAACGTGATCAGCATCCGCAGCCTCGGCCTGGCCGCGGCGGTGGAGCTCGCGCCCATCGCGGGCCTGCCGGGCAAGCGCGCCTACGACATTTTCCTGGACTGCTTCCACAAGGGTGCGTTGGTGCGGGCCGCGGGCGACGTGCTGGTGATCGCGCCGCCGTACATCGTGGAGAAGTCGCACATCGACAGGCTGGTGAACACGCTGGCCGATTCGATCAAGGCGCACGCCTGATCATCTGAATCGGCGCGGCCGATCCACGGCGGGGAGCGACTGCATGGCGCTCCCCGCTTTTTTTTTGGCGACTGTTCTTCGATGCGTGACGCACCCGCGCGTGGCCCTGCAGCCACCGGATCCGGTGGCTGCGGCTCCGGGTCGTCCCCATCAATTCCACCGGTTCGCGGGATACCGGCGGCATCGGCCCATCCCTAGCATCCGTTCGCGAAACGTAGCACTTTGGATTCACGAAGTGCGGTTCTCGAAAGGAGCAGTCATGCCTCGCGTATTTCATATCGCCGCCGACCCCGGGTCGGCGTACCGCCGCAGCCGTCGTGCACCGGTCGCCATGCTCGGGCTGGTCCTCGCATGCGTGGTACCGCCGGCGCTCGCCAACAACGCCGGCGAAAACTCGTCGTGGCAGTTCCAGACGAGCACCGACAAGGTCAACCAGGCCGCCATCCAGGACATGGTGCGCAAGCAGAAGAGCGGCTACTACGCGGCGCCGGTCTACAACACGACCATCGGGCGCCAGTACAACTGCAGCGTCTCCGCGAGCTCGACGGGCAACGACGGCAACAACAGCACGACGGCCAACTCGCCATCGACCTCGGGTGCGAGTTCGGCCGCTTCGGGCAACGACAGCCGCACGGCGGTCGGCACGCTCGGCGGCGCGACGGTGGGCACCTCGCAGGCCAATGCCGGCGCGGTCGGCTCGGCCGTCGTCGGCGGCACCAGCACGCAGGTGCAGGGCGCAGCCAACCAGGCGCTGAACTCGACGCAAGGCAACGCGGGCGCACAGACGGCCAGCGTGGGCGGCAGCTCGGCCTGCGCCTTCGGCGTTCTCAACTGAACGGAACGCGCACCATGCACACCACACGACCTTTCACGCGCTTTTCAGCGCGTCCTCTCGCACGCCTGGCCACGGCCGCGGCCGCCACCGCCCTGCTCGCCGCCTGCGTCTCCGCGCCGCAGCAGCGCTTCGCGGCCGGCGAAGCGCCCGTGGTGCTCGGCCCCGCGGTGCGCGACAACGTCACGCCGATGGAGGCGGTGCTCGCCTGCTACGCCGACCACATCGCGGCCACGCGGCGCGCGCCCATCGTCATCGGCGTGGGCGAGGTCAAGGACTACACCGGCAAGTACAGCATCAACGAGGGCAACGCCATCACGCAGGGCGGCGCGCTCATGGTGTATTCGGCGCTGGGCAAGCTCGGCGGCGCGGTGAGCATCGCCGAGCGCTTCGATCCGGTGATCGCCGAGCGCGAGCTGGCCTATGCCGATCGCCGCCAGCTCGGCGACGGCCGCACGCACCAGCTCGGCGGACCCAACGGCGGACAGAACGTGCCGTGGCTGCCGTACTTCGGCGGCACCATCAACAAGTCCGACTACTTCATCGTGGGCGGCATCACCGAGCTCAACTACAACATCAACTCGGGTGGCGCGGAGTTCGCGGTGAACCAGGTGGGCGTGAAGGCGCGCACCTTCAGCCAGTCGGTGAGCGTGGACCTGCGCATCGTCGACACCAAGACGCTGATGGTGGTGCGCACGGTGAGCCTCACCAAGCAGTTCAACGGCTACGAGGTCGGCCTGAACGTGTTCCGCTTCTTCGGCAGCAAGCTGTATGACGTGGACATCGGCGCCAAGGGCCAGGAGCCGGTGCAGATGGGCGTGCGCGCGGCGCTCGAAGAGGGCGTGGTGCGGCTCATGGCGACGGTCACGCAGGTCGACCACCGGCCCTGCATGACGATGCGCCCGGGCGGCGGCGAGCAGATTCCGCTGGTGCCCGCCGACCAGCTGCGCAAGGTCGACAACCCTGGCGACGCCACGGTGGGCGGCGCGGCGGTGACGACGCCCGTGGTGCAAAGCGGCGTGGCGGTCAACGCGGCCGGCCAGGGCGGCGCGCGCCTCACCGGCACCGCCACGCAAGTGCCGTTCGACTTCGGCGCGACCGCGCTCGGCGGCAGCACGCTGGCGCTGATTGACCAGATCGCGGGCGCCGCCAAGAAGGGTGCGAGCGACATCGTGCTGGTGGCGCGCGACACCGAGAACTGGGACGCCCGCAAGCGCGACGAGCTGACCGACCAGCGCATCGCGGCCGTCACCTCCGCGCTGGCAAACCGCGGCGTGCCGCCGGGCGCCATCAGCGTCACGTGGCGGCCCGATGCGGCCGACACCTCGATCCACCGCGACGGGCCGGGCCTGCAGGAGATCGCAAAGCTGCGTGTCGGCAGCCCGGTGGTGACCGGCGCTGCGCCCGCCACCCCCGCCACGCCCTCCGCATCCGCAGCATCCGTCGTTGCCGCCAAGGCCGACTGAACGGCCGCCGGCATTCCTCTTCATTTTTTTCGACCCAGTCCGCTTCCCACATTCCAGGAGTCACGCAATGAAAGCACGCAAGATCCAAAGCCGCGCCGCACACGCACCCATGTTCAGCCGCAGCCGCATCGGCTCGGCCGTTGCGATGGCGCTGATCGCCGCCGCCGGCGCGCACGCGGCGGAGACTTCGGTCGACGCCGCCTACAACGGCACCGCCACCGGCACGCCGACGGTGAACGCCGACATCGACAACACCGCGAACGTCGGCGCCACCATCACCGGCGCCACCGTGGGCACGACCTCCACGGGCACGCCATCGAACCCGAACCCGGTGGCGGCGAGCACCACCGGCAACCTGATCGGCGCCACCGCCACCGGCAACAGCTTTGCCAATGCCATCCAGTCGCCCTCGCCCACGCCGGTGAACAACGCGGCCACGCTGGGCGTGTCGACCAACAGCGGCGCGATCAACAGCAGCGTGACCGGCAGCAAGCTGGCGCTGGAGTCCGGCGTGCTGCAGTCGGGCAGCGTGGTCAACGCGGACAACACCATCTCGGCGGCCACCACGCTCAACAGCGGCAGCTCGCTGGTGTCGGGCACCGCCGCCGTGGGCGCCGTGCCGCAAGCCGGCACCTCGGTGCTGACCTATCCGGCCGGCGCGCCGCTGTTCGACGCCAAGGGCAACATCGTGGTGACCACGCTGCAGGCGGCCACGGGCAACAGCTCCGGCGCACTGGTGTCGGGCAACACGGTCGACCTGCTGCTGACCGCGAACGCGGGCAACACGCTGACCACGGCGGCGGTGCTGGAGCGCAACTCGATCTCGGCCGTGCTGAAGGCCAACAGCGCCACCAGCACGGCGGACCTCCAGGCGGGCGGCGCACCGGCCTTCGCGGGCTCGGCGGTGGTCGCCAACCTGCAATCGAACGGCAACGGCATCCTCGCGGCCACGCACTCGGCGGTCAACACGGGTTCGGTCATCCTGGGGATCGTGAGCGGCGCGCCCATGGGCGGCGCCAATGTGCTGAGGGGTTCGCTGTCGGTGCAGGGCAATGAAATTTCCAGCGCGGCCACCGGCAACGAGGCACTCGGCGCCACCGCCGGCGTGGCGGGCAACCGCATCCTGGTGGGCGACGTCACGGTCGCGGGCACCGGCACGGCGGGCACGGACGCCAACAACAGCACCCACAACGGCGTGGGCGTTACCACCCGCGTGGACAGCGACCTGGCCATCGTCAACAGCCAGGGCAACATCGGCGTGTTCACCTTCGGCCAGACCGCGGGCGCGCAGATCCTGGCCGGCGTGCAGTCGATCCAGGGCGGCGCGCTCACGCTGGGGGACAACCGCGTCACGGCGCACGCCACGGGCAACACGGCGTCCAGCGCCATCGCCACAGGCACCAACGCTGCTTCGTTCACGGGCACGGCCGCGGTGTCGAACCAGCAGGCCAACTTCAATGCGCCGGTGACGGCCTTCATCCTGCCGTCGGTCATCGCGGCGCAGACCGGCGAGTCGCCCGGCGCAGGCCAGACCCAGGGCAGCACGGTCACGGTGGCCGGCAACACCTCGTCGGCCACCGCGCAAGGCAACCAGATCAGCCAGGGCCTCGCGCTGCAGGCCGCCGCGCTGAACATCGGCAACGCCGGCGCGGTGCTCACTGGCGGCACCAGTTCCGACGGGCGCGTGTCTGCCGGCGGCGCGGCCACGGTCACCAACCTGCAGGGCATGTATGACGGCGGCGTCGCGGCCCTGAACTTCGGCTCGCAGATCGCGCTGACCGTCAACGGCGGCGGCGCACCCATCGCGAACGACACGCTGGCATCGAGCGGCAATCGCCAGGAGGCAGTGGCACTGGGCAACGGGGCCAGCAGCACGCTGACCTTGTCGGGCAATGCCGTCGGCACGGGCGCGGGCATCGCGAGCGTGCAGATGGCCGACGCCAACTCCGGCGTGGGCGCGGGGCTGAACGACGCGAAGGCGTGGATCGGCGTGAACGGCAACGTCACCGGCGGCTCGGTGGCGCTCACCGACAACCTGCAGCGCGCCATTGCCTACGGCAACTCGGCGACGAACACTGTGGGCGTCACCGCGGGCAACCTCGCGGTGGCTCCGGGCGCGGGAACGCCGGCCTCGGCCGTCACGGTCGACCTGGCGAACGGCCTGGCCTTCGACAACACGGCTGCCACGCAGCCCACGGTGCGCGCGGCCTACGGCATCCTGAACGACCAGTCGGTGCAGGCGAACATCAACAGTTCGGCGACCGGGGCGAACACGGTGGCGCTGACGGTGGCCGGCAGCGCCGCGGGCGCCAGCGTGGCGAACGACCGCAACGCGCTGGTGGCCGCCACCTACGGCAACGACGCGGCCAACGGCCTCGCGCTGAAGGTCAACAACCTGAGCGGTGCGAATGCGTCGGTGGCCAACGTCACCAACACGCAGGCGGTGGCGGGCAACGCCACCAACATCTCGGCCATTGCCGCCGGCGGCACGGTGGTGCGCACCACGGTGGGAGGCGCGCTGTCGGGCGGGTCGGTCTCCAGCTCGGGCAACACGGCGCAGGCACTGGCCTTCGGCAGCCGCGCCACCGGCAACACGGTGCAGGTGAGCGGCAACAACATCGACACGGCCGGCTTCGCGCTGAGCGGCGCCACGCTGACCGGCACCACGCTGAACACCAACGCCGCCTTCAGCGTGCAGAACGCGCAGTCGGGCCAGGGCAGGGTAGAGGCCCAGCGCGGCGGTGGCGCCGAAGTGCTGACCACCATCGGCGGCGCCGTCGCCAACGCGAAGGTGGACGCCGACGGCAACACCACGCTGGCGGACGCCACCAGCAACAGCGCAGCCAACGGCGTGGGCCTGAACGCGGTCGGCGTGGCGACCACCACCGCGGTGCAGAACCTGCAGCTCACCAGCGCCTCGGTGTTCTCCATCATCGGGCAGGAAGGTGCGTCGCTCGCCACCAAGGACGGCGTGCGCGTGGTGATGGACGGCGCGAGCATCCAGGGCTCGCAGGTGAGCGTCGACGGCAATGCGGCCGGCGGCTCGGCCACGGGCAACGCCGCGGTCAACCGCATCGACGTGAAGGGCAACACGGTCGCGGTGGGCAACGGCCTGCCGCTGGGCGGCGCGGCCAGCTTCGGCGGCGTGACGGGCGCGGTGTCGGACCACGCGCTGTCGAACATCCAGCTGGTGACCGGCACCACGGTGTCGTCCAAGGTGGCGGCGGCCTTCGGTGTGGACACGGCGCCGGGCGCCGCGATCGGCAGCGCCACGCTGAGCGTTTCGGGCAACACGCAAAGCGCCAAGGCCGTTGCCAACACTGCGAGCAACGCGGTGGCGCTGGCGGGCAGCGACGTCTCGGCGCGCGCCGCGCTGCTGTCCGCGCAGGGCAGCACGGCGGCGGTGGTGTCGCGTTCGTTCACGCAGGCCTTCGCGCCGGCTTCGGTGTCGGGCTCGTCGGTGCGCATCGCCAACAACGCCAACACGGCGGTGGGTGGGATCAACGACGTGAGCAACACGCTGGCGGTGACGGGCGGCACCTCGGGCGGCCTGGGCATTCCCGCGGTCATCCTGCAGGGGCCGGGGCCGGCCTCGAGCCTCGCGCTGGGTGACCTGGCGCTGGTGAACATCCAGTCGGCCGGCACCTCGGTCACGGCCATGGCCGACACCGCGCTCTACAACGAAGACCGTGCCGTCGCCGGCAACGCGGGGCTCGTGAACAGCAGCTTCGCGATCACCGGCAATTCGACCTACGCGGAGGCCCCGGCCAACCGCGCGACCAACGCGGCCTCGTCGAGCGGCGGCGCGTCGCAGTCGGCCAAGGTCGCGGTGCTGAACGCACAGGACAGCAGCGCAACCGTGGCCGCCAGCGGCAACAGCGTGGCCCGCCTGACGCTCACCGGCGCCAACGCGCTCGTGGGCAGCAGCGCCACGCTGGAGGGCAACGGCAATGCCGTCGCCGCCACGGGCAACGCGGCGACCAACAGCATCGACGTGAAGGGCGGCGCCCTCGTGGGGGGCCTGCTCCCGATGGCTGTGGCGGCGGCAGGGCCGGGCGTCCAGGTGCTGGCCACGGCCGACCAGGCCCTGGTGAACGTGCAGCAGGGCAGCGGCGAGGTGACGGCCACCGCCACGGGCGGTGTGGGCATCCGCAGCGCGGCGCTGTCCGGCGTGGGCAGCTCCACGTTGAGCGTGTCGAACAACAGCCAGAGCGCCAAGGCCGTGGCCAACACGGCACTCAACAGCGTGAGCCTGGCGGGCTCGAACGTGGCGGCGCGCTCGGCGCTGCAGTCGACCCAGTCGGGCAGCGCGCCGGTCACCGCGTCTTCCACGCTGGAACTGTTCGCTCCGGCCGCGTCCATCGCCTCGACGGTGCGCCTCTCGGGCAACAGCAACACGGCCCTGGCCGTGACCAACGACGCGACCAACACGCTGAGCGTGAGCGCAGCCAGCACGCTGCCGCTGGGCGCCTCGGGCACGGCCACGCTCAACGAGACCGGCAGCGCCGACAACGTGGTGGCCACCGGCGACCATGTGCTGTCGAACCGGCAGTCGGCCGCCGCGGCAGTCTCCAGCACGGCCAGCACGTCGGTCCGCAACGATGACGCGGCGGTGCCCGGCACGCAGGGCCTGATCAACGGCGCGCTCACCATCTCGGGCAACAGCACCTTCGCCGAAGCCGCTGCCAACCGCGCGACCAACACCGCCACGGTGGCGAGCAGCGCGACGCAGGGCGCCAGCAGCGGCATCGTGAACGTGCAGGGCAGCACGGCCGGCGTGACGGCCACGGCCAGCACGGTGGCGAACGCAACGCTCGCGGGCGCGGTGCCGCTCAACGGCGGCAGCATCTCGCTGGACGGCAACACCACCGTGGCACTGGCGCGCGGCAATGCGGCGACCAACGTGCTGGAGTCCAGCGGCGGCAGCGGCTACGGCGCGGCGGCCACCGTGGGTTCGTCGAGCCTGGCTGGCGCGCCGCTGGCGCTCAACGTGGGCGCCAGCGCGGCCATCCTGAACAGCCAGACCAACGCGGGCGCGGTGTCGGCGACCAGCACGGGCACGAGCTACCAGGTGGCGCTCAACGCGACCGGCGCGGGTGTGTCGGGTGGCGCGGCGGGTGTCACGGGCAACACGCTGGCGGCGCAGGCCTTCGGCAACAGCGCGACCAACCGCGTGACGCAGACGGCACTGAACACCGGCGCGCCGAGCGCGGCCATCGCCAACTACCAGGTCAACACCGGCCCGGTGACGGCCACGGTGAGCAGCGTGAACTTCGGCGTGGGGATCTCGGGCGCGGTGGGCAACAGCACGCTGCGCACGACGGGCAACCAGATCACGGCATCGGCCACGGGCAATTCGGCGGTGTCGACGATCTCGGCGCGCTGATCGCTCGCCAGGCGCCTTGCGCGCAAGCCGCGGGTCTTCGGGCCCGCGGCTTTTTTCATGGGGCTCAGCTCTTGGGTTGGGGCTGCGGCCTCGATGGCTGCTTGAACTCCGCGCAGTAGTCTTTCTCGGGCAGCGGCGGCGTGCGCCAGGTCTTGTCGTATTCGCCGGGCACCACCTCGGCGGTGGCCGGCGCGGCCATCAGCCGAACCGCGGCGAACTTGACGTCGTCAGGCAGGTGCTGCGGCACGCCCAGCGTGCGCACCACGTGGCCCGCGCCGGCGATCAGCAGCACGGTCTGGCCCGGCTTGCGCGCCTTGACGATGGCCTGTGCCATCGCGCGGTCGCGGCCGACCTGGATGCGGGTCATGGGGAGGATCTGCGACGCGGGGAGCATGCCGCAGTGGCCGTCGCGCACGGCGTCCTGCTGGGCCGTGTAGGCCTCGCCGTTGAGTTGCACGTCGAGCGAGACGTCGGCCATGGCGTCCTTCATGCGCACGCGCGGCATGTTGGCGCCGACCACCGGCACACCGGCGCGCACGGCGGCCATCACGGCGGGACCGTAGTCGCTCCAGGGCCAGGCCTTCTCGCTCCAGTCGAGGGCGGCGCGCACCTGGGCTTCGGTGGCGGTGGGAGCGACATGCGCGGTGCTGCGGCCTTCCTCGGCCATCTCGAGCGCCAGCGCGGCCAACTGGCCGCGCGCGGCGAGCGCCTCGACGGCCTCGCGTTCGATCACGTGGTGTTCGGGCGCGTCGTGCTGCTCACCGAGCAGCAGGGCGTCGACCGGCTGCAGCGCGGCAACGCGCCTGGCGATGGGAGCGTCCGGCGCATCGGCGCCGCCGGACACTGCGGCGCAGCCCGCGAACGCGGTGGCGGCCAGCACGGGGAACAGGAAACGGGAAGCCCGAACGGGCCAGTGTTGGAGAGGCATCGCGCCATACTATGCCCCCGGCATGCGCGCGCCTTGCCGTCCAATTCCGCCTTTCCCTGTCGTCCCTTCTGTTGTCCTTGCCTCCCCGTTTTTTCGTTCGCGTGCTGGCCACGCTGCTGCTGGCGCTCGCCGCGGCGGGCGTCTGCCTGGCGCTGCGCACGCCCTTGCCCTGGATGATCGGCCCGCTGGTCGCGGTGTCGCTGGCCTCGATTGCGGGTGCCCCGACGGCCAGCCACACGCCGCTGCGCAACGCGGGGCAGTGGACCATCGGCACCGCGCTGGGGCTGTACTTCACGCCGCACGTGGTGTCGCTGGTGGCCAGCGTGTGGTGGGCGATCGTGCTGGCCATTGCGTGGGCACTGCTGCTGGGCTGGGGTTTCGGGCGCTGGCTGTACCGGCTGCATGCCGCTCGCATGCCGCATGTGCCGGAGCGATCCATGAGAGCCACGACTTACTTCGCGGGTGCCATCGGCGGCGCGTCGGAGATGACGCTGCTGTCCGAGTCGGCCGGCGCGCGCACCGACCTCGTGGCCGCCGCACACAGCCTGCGGCTGGTGGTGGTGACGGTGACGATCCCCTTCGCGATGCAGTGGAGCGGGCTCCACGGCCTGGAGATCAACCCGTCCGGCGCGCGCGAGGTGAACTTCGGCGGGCTGGCGCTGCTGGCGGTGGCGACCGGCCTCGGCGGCCTGGCGATGCGGGCGCTGAAGCGCACCAACCCGTGGTTCATCGGGCCATTGCTGGTGGCGATGGCCTTCACCGTGGCGGGCCAGTCGCTGTCGGCGGTGCCGGGATGGATGTCGAACGCTGCCCAGTTGGTGATCGCGGTGAGCCTGGGCGTGCGCTTCAGCCGCGAGTTTCTGCACACCGCGCCGCGCTGGCTGGGCTCGGTGGTGCTGGGCACGGTCGGCATGCTGGTGCTGTGCGGCGGCGTGGCCTGGTTGCTGGCCTGGGCGACGGGGCTGCACCCGGCCACGATGATCCTCGGCACCTCGCCTGGCGGCATTGCGGAGATGTCGATCACGGCCAAGGTGCTGCAGTTGGGCGTGCCGGTGGTCACGGCGTTCCAGGTGTGCCGGCTGGTGGCGGTGCTGCTGATCGTCGGGCCGATGTTCCGGTGGATCTACCGCTGAAACGGCCGTTGAATGAAAAAAGCGCCCCACAGGGCGCTTTTTGTCGCTGGAGAGCGAAAGAGGCTCAGTGCACCAGCACCGGCGTGTGGGCCAGTTCGGCATAGCCTTCGAGCGTGTCTTCCACTTCTTCCTGGGTGGGGGTGTTGAGTTGCCAGGCCGCGATTTGCTGCTGGAACAGCTCGGCCCACGAGCCGTCGAGGTAGACCTCCTTGCCCGAGCGCTTGTCCACGATCTCGAAACCGTGGCGTTCCAGGACGGGCATGTTGGGCAGCACGGGCTCGTCGCCCTCGTTGGGCTGCACGTGCACGACGACGAAAGACTCCGAGTCATAAAGCATGTTCATGGCGGGCCCAGTGAGGATGTCGATGGCGTTCATGGAGGTTAGATAGCAATCAACGCGCCAGTTTCAAGACAGGTTGTCATTTTGTAAAACCAACAGGTTAATTCTCGCGTTTCACTTCAATGACGTGACTTTCTCCTCAGTTCGACGGCCCCGCAGGCAGGGATTCGCGCAATTCCATGTCGGCGAAGTCGCCGTTGGGCTGCGTCTGCTTGATCCGTACCGGCAGGTAGCCCATCGACGGTGCGAGCCAGACCTCGAGCTTCACGTCGAAATCCCGGCGCGGGCTGCGGGTGAGCTTGCGCACCGTGTATTCCCCGGCCTGCACGGTCACTTTTTCTTCGTTTTCGATGTTGAAGACCCAGGTGCCGGCCTCGCGCGTGCCGGCCGTCTGTACCGTGATCTGGCTGCCCCCGGGGTAGCGCCCCGGGTTGCCCGCCAGCAGGCCGCCGAGCTGCATCACCACGCTGAGCCGGTCCTGCGCGCCGGGCAGCAGGGGCACGGACGGCGCGTTGTTGCTGAACAGGATCTGCCCCTGGTCGCGCACGAAATGCGCCGCCACCTCGCCCTTGCGGCTTTCGGAATAACGCTCCGGCTCGATGCCCGACGGGCCGATGCGGCCTGTGCTGTGTTGGCTGAGGATGGTGGCGAACAGCAGCTTGAGCGTGAGCCGCGCGTCGTAGGTGCTGCCGTCCTGCAGCCATTCCAGCGTGCCGAACACGCCCTGCATCGGCGAGGCGCCGCGCTGGCCCGTGGCCGAGAACGACAGCTTGACCGAGCCCGGAATGCGCAGCGACTGCGTGCCGGCGATGTTGCCGGAGGTCGGGCTGGCGCCCGCCGTGCTGCCGGGCGCACCGTCGCCGGTCCCGCCCGCCGCCGTGGCCGCACCCGCCGTGGCACTGGCGCTGGCGGGGGCTTCGGGCGCCGTTGCGCCTGAATCGGTAGCGGCTTGCGCAGTCAGGTCGGGCGTGTCGGGGTCCTTGGGCGCCGGCGCGTCCGGTGGCGGGTCCGGCGCAATCTGCGTCTGGGCCACCTGGGGTGCACGCTTGGGCTTGGGCACCGACGGCGCGCGCGGGCGGCGCGGCTTGGGCGGCGCCGGAGCGGCGGCGGGTGGCGCCGTGGCCTTTTCCGCAGCGGGCGGTGCGATCACGATGGTGCGCGTGATGAACTTGTTCGCCAGCGGCGAGGGCTCGGGCCCGAGGGCCGTCGGCGCCAGGCCCAGCACCAGCAGGTGGACCAGCGCCACCGCCAGGGTCAACGCGCCCAGCACCCGCCAGGGCGGACGCCCGGGCGGGCCGGCAGGCAGCGAAGGGGGCGCGACGAGCGTCGACATCGGTGTGTGGAGTGGGGCGTTGGCGCGGAGGTTCACCAAGACCACCTCGGTACACTGCCGCCCGTTCAACCAGTTTAAGTGGGAGCGGCGCGCGGCCTCGTGGCCGCGCCGCGCCTTCCCTCACGCATTCACGCAGGCACGCACCGCATCATGAAACTCGCCACCCTGAAGGACGGCTCGCGCGACGGCCAGCTCGTCGTTGTCTCGCGCGACCTCACGCTCGCCCACTACGCCACCGGCATCGCGAGCCGGCTGCAGCAGGTGCTGGACGACTGGGGCTTCATGAGCCCGCAGCTGCAGGAGCTGTACGACGCCCTCAACGCCGGCCGCACGCGCCACGCCTTTCCGTTCGACCCCGCCCTGTGCATGGCGCCGCTGCCGCGCGCCTACCAGTGGGCCGACGGTTCGGCCTACCTGAACCACGTCGAGCTGGTGCGCAAGGCGCGCAACGCCGAGGTGCCCGAGAGCTTCTACCAAGACCCGCTGATGTACCAGGGCGGCAGCGACGACTTCCTCGGCCCGACCGACGACGTCGTCGTGCCCAGCGAAGCCATGGGCATCGACTTCGAGGCCGAGATCGCGGTGATCACCGGCGACGTGCGGATGGGCGCCACGCCCGAGCAGGCGCTCGAAGGCATCCGCCTCGTGATGCTGGCCAACGACGTGAGCCTGCGCAACCTGATTCCGGCCGAGCTGGCCAAGGGCTTCGGCTTTTTCCAGAGCAAGCCCGCCACCGCCTTCAGTCCCGTGGCCGTCACGCTCGACGAACTCGGCGAGGCCTGGCAGAAGGGCCGCGTGCACCTGGCGCTGCACAGCAGCTGGAACGGCCGCAAGGTCGGCATGTGCGACGCGGGCCCGGACATGACCTTCCACTTCGGCCAGCTCATCGCGCACATCGCCAAGACCCGCAACGTGCGCGCCGGCAGCATCGTGGGCAGCGGCACCGTGAGCAACAAGGGCGTGGAGAAGAAAGACGGCCAGATGGACTGGCCCAAGGGCTACTCGTGCATTGCCGAGAAGCGCTGCATCGAAACCATCCAGGGCGGCGCGCCCGTCACCGAGTTCATGAAGTTCGGGGACACCATCCGCATCGAGATGAAGGGCGTGGACGGGCGCTCGCTGTTCGGTGCGATCGACCAGGAGATCGTGTCGACGGCAGGGCGTGCGAAGGAGGCGCCGGTGTCGTTGGCGAAGCCGCAGGCCGAGGACGTCGCCGAAGACTGACCCGGCGCGCAACGCTGCGTGCCCCTCGCTCGCCGAGAGCGGCCCGCTTGCCATGGCTATGATCCTGCCGCTGCTGCGACGAGTCTTCAATTCGTCCGGCAGCGCGTCCGGCGGCTGCATTCCGCGGCCGCCATTCATACCTAGAAAAACGGGAGTTTTCCAATGCGTTATTTGCCTGTTGCCGCCGCCGTCGCGGCCTTCGCCCTTGCGGGCTGCGAAACCATGAAGAACGCCGACACCGGCGCGCTTACCCAGGCGGGCGGTTCGGCCTTCAAGGCCATGTCGCTGAGCGACGCCGATGTCACCACGATGTCCGACCAGTCCTGCGCCGCCATGGACCAGAAGAACCAGATCGCGCCCGCCGGCAGCCGCTACGCCACGCGCCTGAACCAGGTCATCAAGCAGATGCCCACCACCGTGAACGGCAAGACGGCCAACTACAAGGTCTACATGACCAAGGACGTCAACGCCTGGGCCATGGCCAACGGCTGCATCCGCGTCTACAGCGGTCTCATGGACCTGATGAACGACGACGAACTGCGCGGCGTGATCGGCCACGAAATCGGTCACGTGGCGCTGGGCCACTCGAAGTCGCGCATGCAGACCGCCTACGCCGCCTCGGCCGTGCGCGGACTGGCCGGCGCTGCCGGCGGCGTTGCGGCCCAGCTGTCGCAGTCGCAGGCCGGCGACCTGGGTGAGAAGTTCGTCAACGCGCAGTTCTCGCAGGCCAACGAAAGCGCGGCCGACAACTATTCGTTCGACCTGCTCACCGAACGCAAGCTCGAGCGCAAGGGGCTGGTCAGCGCCTTCGACAAGCTGGCGAAGCTCGGCGGCGGCGGCTCCGGCAGTTCGCTCATGAGTTCGCATCCGCCTTCGGCCGAGCGCTCGGCGCGCATGCAGAAGCGCCTGGACGCCGCCAAGTAAGCGCTACGCGCTCTGCGTCAAACGCATCAGCAGTTCCTTTTGCGAACGGATGCCGAGCCGTCTAAAGGCCCGGTACTGATGCGTGCGCACGGTGGTCAGCTCCACGCCGATTTCCCGTGCCGCCTCCTTCGCCGTCCTGCCCGCCATCAGGTGCCCGATGACCTCGCGCTCGCGCAGGCTCAAGGTCAGCAGGCGCGAGGCGAGGGCCGGCTCCACCGCGCCCCGCACCGCCACCGCACTGCGCCCGTGGGCCGCGGTGGCGTCGGCCAGCAGCGTGGCGTGCGCTTCGATCAACGCGAAATCTTCCGCGCCGAACTCCGGCTGCGCCAGGCTGCGGTAGAAGCTCACGGCCACGCGCAGCCCGGTCGGCAGCAGCAACAGCACCGACGCGCGCTCGCGGATGCCCACGTCGCCGTAGCAGGCCGCGCGGTACGCCGGGTCGGCCACTTCGTCGGCGCGCTGGTGGCCCAGCCACAACTGCGCGCGCCGCGGCAGCTTGCGCGCGGCAAGCCAGGCCATGTTGGGGTCGAGCTGGTCGAAGCGCTGCGCCACGTAGCGCTCCGACGTGCGCTCGGCCGTGCTGCCGTAGCTGCTGGCCGCCGACACCGCCTCGATGCGCCCCGCCGCACTCACGGCGAACACGGTGCAGAAGGTCATCGGCATCACGCGCTGCATGGCCTTCAGGTAGCTGGTGGCCAGGTGCGCCGTGCCCACGCCGGACAGCACGTCGCCGACCACGGCGGCGGCCAGTGCGGTGTCGGTGGGGTGGAGGCGCCAGCGTCTCATGCGGAGTGAGTAAGAAAAAGCGAGGGTAAGTACCTCGTACGAAGTTATGACATTGCCGCGGCCTGCGCATCGGGACAATCCCGTCGCATGACGAACCCTTCCGCAGCCGCCCCGGGCGACGCCGCCAGCGGCCCCGTGCCGCCGCCGGCCAGCACCACCCAACTGCCGCCCTCCGTGGGCGCCTTCCACTACACGCGCTACAAGCCGTGGACGCCGCCGCTGGAGCAGGGCGAACAGCGGGGCGTCGAGCCCGGCCGCCATCCGGTGGTGATCGCCGGCGGCGGGCCGGTCGGCATGGCGCTGGCGCTCGGCCTGGCGAACCACGGCGTGCGCTGCGTGATCCTCGAGGCCGACGACACGGTGTGCGTCGGCAGCCGCGCGGCCTGCATCTCGCGGCGCAGCCTGGAAATCATGGCGCGGCTCGGCGTGCTGGAAAGCTTTTTGGCCAAGGGCCTGCCGTGGACCGGCGGGCGCAGCTACTACAAGACGGCGGAGGTGTTCCGCTTCGAGATGCCGCACGACGCGCAGCAGAAGCTGCCGCCGATGATCAACCTCGAGCAGTACTACGCCGAGCACTACCTGCTGGAAGAGATCTTCCGCCGCAACGAGCAGACGCCGGGGCTCATCGACATCCGCTGGGGCACCGAGCTCACCGGCCTCGCGCAGGACGACGACGGCGTGACGCTGGACGTGCGCAACGCCGAGGGCGCCTACCGGCTGCACGGCCAGTGGCTCGCGGCCTGCGACGGCGGCCAGAGCTTCGTGCGCAAGGCGCTGGGGCTCGCGCTGGAAGGCACGGGCTACGAAGGCCGCTACGTGATCATCGACATCGAACTGCACAGCGGCCATCCGACCGAGCGCCGCGCCTGGTTCGACCCGCCGTGGAACCCGGGCTCGACCGTGCTGATGCACCGCCAGCCCGACGACATCTGGCGCATCGACTACCAGCTGCGCCCCGGCCAGAGCACCGAAGAAGCGCTGCAGCCGCCGGCGGTGGCCGAGTTCGTGCAGCGCCACCTCGACGCCATCGGCGAAGGGCACCTGCCGTGGAAGACGGTGTGGACCTCGGTCTACCGCGCGGGCGCGATGACGCTCGACAGCTACCGCCACGGCCGTGTCGTGTTCGCCGGCAACGCGGCGCACGCCATGCCGATCTTCGGCGTGCGCGGGCTCAACTCGGGCTTCGACGACGCGGACAACCTGGGCTGGAAACTGGCCTTGGTGGCCAAGGGGCTGTCGAGCGCGGCGCTGCTCGATTCGTACTCGCAGGAACGCATCGCGGCCTTCCATGTGAACGCCGAGAACGCGATGCGCAGCACCGAGTTCATGTCGCCGCCCTCGCGCGGCTTCGACCTGCTGCGCGAGGCGGCGCTGTCGCTGTCCGAGGCGCACCGCGGCATTGCGCAGCTGATCAACCCGCGCCAGACGCAGGCGGTGCGCTATGCCGATTCGCCGCTGTCGAGCGCGGGCGACGTGTTGCCGGCCGGCCCGCTGCCGGGCGAGGTGATGCCCGAGCAGCAGCTGGCACGCGGCCACCTCACGGACCTGATCGCGCCGACCTTCACGCTGCTGGTGCTGCGGCCCGACGTGGCGTTGCCGCCGGCGGCCGACATCGCGGCGGCGCAGCAGGGCGCGCTGCCGTTCGCCGTGCGCACCGTCGCCGGCCCGGGCATCGACGGCGCGGATGCGCACGCGGCGCCCGCCGTCTTCGAAGCGCTGGGCGCGCAGGACGGCGCGGTCTACCTGCTGCGCCCCGACGGCCATGTGGCCGCGCGCTGGCACCGCCTGCCCGCGGGCGCCCTGCAACCCGCATTGGCACGCGCCGCATCGGCTGCATCGGCCGCACAGGAGCTTTCCGCATGACCGCCACACCCCTGCACCCCGACGCCCGCGACCGCCTCTATGCCGAGTGCGCGCGCGCCATCAGCGAGGCGGGCACCGAGCGCGAATCGCTGTTCCTCGCGCGCCTGGCGCTCCTGCTGTTCGAGCAGGTCGGCGACGAGGCGCGCTGCCGCGCCGCGCTGGCCGACGCGTTGCACGCGCTGCCCGTACCATCGCTGTCCGCTTCGTGAAACAAGCCTGCTTCTGCCTATCTACAACTGGAGACTGATCCATGGATCGCCGCACCCTTCTCGCCACGCTCGCCTCCGGCGCCGCCGTGGCCGCCTCGCCCTTCGCCCATGCGCAGGAATACCCCCAGCAGCTCGTCAAGTGGGTCGTGCCGTACCCGGCGGGCGGCGGCACCGACGTGATCGCGCGCGTGCTGGCCGAATCGATGCGCCAGACGCTGGGCCAGCAGATCGTGGTCGACAACCGTCCCGGCGCGTCGACCAACATCGGCGCCGACTTCGTCGCCAAGAGCAAGCCGGACGGCTACACCATCCTGTCGGCCGACAACGCCCTGCTGGCCTTCAACGAGCACCTGTTCAGCAAGCTGCCCTTCAGCCCTGAAAAGGACTTCACCTACATCGGCGCGATCGGCAAGTTCCCGCTGGCGCTGGTGGTGCACCCTGACTTCCCGGCGAAGACCTTCAAGGAATTCCTGGCCTACGTGAAGGCCAACCCCGGCAAGGTGAACTACGCGTCGCCGGGCAACGGCTCGCCGCACCACCTGGCCATGGAAATGTTCAAGGTGCGCACCGGCACCTTCATCACCCACATTCCGTACCGCGGCGCCGCGCCGGCCATGGCCGACGTGATGGGCGGCCAGGTGCCGTGCATGTTCCTCGATCTGGCCTCGGGCCTGGGGATCATGCAGAGCAACAAGGTGCGTGTGCTGGCCATCGGCTCGGGTGCGCGCAACAAGCTGCTGCCCAACGTGCCGACGCTGGCCGAGGTGGGCGTGCCCAACTCCGAGGTGTTCGCCTTCCAGGGCATCCTGGGCCCGGCCGGGCTGCAGCCGGCGGTGGTGAACAAGCTCAACGCCGACCTGAACAAGGCCTTCGGCACGCCGGCCGTCCAGAAGCGCTTCGACGATTTCGGCATGGAAGCCATGCCCGGCACGCCGGCGCAGTTCGCGGCGCTGTCGCGCGCCGAGTCGAAGCGCTGGGGCCCGATCATCAAGCAGGCCGGCATCAAGCTGGACTGATGCCGGCGGCGTTCTCTTCTCTCTAGCGGGAGAACGCCTTGCGCGAGCCGTCTTCGAAGACCTCGTCGTCGCGCTGCAGCTCGCCGTTCTCGTCCCAGGTGCGCTCGCGCGTGATGCGGCCCTTGGCGTCGAAGGTCGATTCGGCCAGCAGCGTGCCCTTCTCGCTGAAGCGCTGGTGGGTGCCCACGGGAATCTGCCGGCCGCGGCTCACCACCTGGTAGCGGCCCTGCGCGGCGCGCTCGCCGCTGTCGTAGAACTCGGTGATCTCCACCGTGCGTCCCTCGCCGGTGCTGCCGCTGTAGGTCGACTTGCTGGTCGGCTGGCCGTTCAGGTAATAGCTGTCGTCGCCGATCGGCTCGCCCGCGCTGTTCCAGCGCTGGTCGCGCACCAGCGTGCCTTTTTCCGAGAAGGCCTGCTCGCGAATGCGCACGCTGGTGCGCTCGGCCAGCAGGTACACGGTTTCGCGGCGCTTCACGCCTTCGGATGAGTAGTTCTGCTCGGTCCGCTGGTTGCCCACGGTTTCGTCGAGCACCGCGGTTTTGCCGTTGTCGTAGAAGCTCTGCGAACGCACGCGCTTGCCCGACACGTACGACAGCCGCGAGCGCAGGTTGCCGCGCGCGTCGAACAGTTCGACCTGCGACGGGCCGACGCCCGCGAAGCCGCAGAGCCTGGCGTCGTCGACCACCGGCGCGAGCGCCGGCGCGTCGGCGCAGCGCAGCGCCGACAGCTGCCCGCGCTCGGTGAACTCGACCGATGCGCGCTCGCTGCCGTTGCCCGTGTCAGGGTAGAACGCGGCGCGGCGCAGTTTGCCGTCGGGGTAGAAGCTGCGCACCAGGCCGCGCTCCTGGCCGTCGTCGTAGGTGCCCTCGCGCAGTACCTTGCCCGTGGGCGAGAACTCGCGCGCGCGTCCCTGGATGTTGCCCTTGGCGTTGACGCTGTGCTCCTTGGCCAGCTTGCCCTTCTCGTAGATGCGCACCAGCCCCATCAACACGCCGTTCTGCACCTGCTGCTCGCGCTGCAGCTCGCCGCTTTCGCGGTCCTTGCAGCGCAGCAGGCCGGTCTTGCCGGCCGTGGTGGCGCCGTTGGCCGGGTTCACGCTGCGGCCGTCGAGCTCGCAGTCCTGCTGGGCGTGCGCCGCGGCCGCGCAGAACAGGGGCACCAGCGCCGCCAGCCCGAGCCGCAACAGGCGCCCCGCGGTGCCCGGCACAGCGGCGGGTCTGCGGGGGGCGGCGCGGCGCGGTCTCATTTGTCGTAAAGCGTGGCCAGGGAACGGAATCCCTTGACCTCGATCGGATTGCCGAACGGGTCATGGAAGAACATCGTCCATTGCTCGCCGGGCTGGCCCTCGAAGCGCACCTGCGGCTTCAGCACGAACTCGGTGCCGGCGGCCTCCAGGCGCGCGGCCAGGGCCTGCCAGTCGGGCAGGGCGAGCGCAAGGCCGAAGTGCGGCATCGGCACCATCACGTCGCCGACGCGGCCGGTGCGGGCGGTGGCGAAGGGCTCGCCGAGATGAAGCGAAATCTGGTGGCCGAAAAAGTCGAAATCGACCCAGGTGTCGGTGCTGCGGCCCTCGGCGCAGCCGAGGACGCCCCCATAGAAGCGGCGGGCGCCGTCGAGGTCGCGAACGTGAAAGGCAAGGTGGAAGATGCTCTGCATGGTTTTGGATTATGGGCAGCGGTGCTGTGAGAATGCCGGACTTTCTTTCATCGTGGAGCAAGCCTTGCGGATACTCCGGACCCTGGTTGCACACATGCGCAACATCGACTTTTCGGCGCCTGTGCGCCTGGCAAGAAATCTCCAACGGCTGCCGCGCCAACTCCTGGCGGGCGCCTGCTGTGTCTTTACATTCGCCGCGGCGCACGCCGCCTGCCCGCCCTCGGCCATCGCCAGCCTCGAGAAGCCCGGCACCACGCTGCGCAACGGCGTCGACCGCGGCATGCTCTGGCGCATCGAGCGCGACGGGCGCACCTCATGGCTCTACGGCACCATCCACATCGGCCGCGGCGACTGGGTGCGGCCCGGCCCGACCATCCAGAAGGCGCTGACGCAGAGCGACACCCTCGCGCTGGAGCTCGACTCGCGCGACGAAGCCACCGCCGCCGCCATGGCTAAGCCCGCCGACCCCGAGGTGCTCGGGCGCGTGCTCAGCGGCGAGCGCGCGCGCCGGCTGGCGCGACAGAACGCCGAGGCCTGCGTGCCGCCGGGCGCGCTGTCGAAGCTGCAGCCCATCCTGCAGGTGACGGCGCTGGCCGGCCTGGTGGCGCGCGCCGACGGGCTCTATCCCGAGTTCGGCGTGGACGAAACGCTGGCCGTGGCCGCCCGCAACAGCAACAAGCCGATCGTCGCGCTCGAAAGCGCGGCCGCGCAATTGAAGGTGCTCACGGGCGAATCCGAGGCCGAGGAAGGCGAGCAGATCGACGCGGCGCTCGACGAACTGGAGTCGGGCAAGCTGCGCGGCCAGCTGAAGGAACTGGCCGACGTGTGGGCCCGCAGCGACGTGGGCAAGCTGGGCCGCTATGCCGAATGGTGCGACTGCCTCAACACGCCCGCCGAGCAGCGCCTGACCAAGCGCCTGCTCGACGACCGCAACCCGAACCTGGCCGACGGCATCGAGCGTTTGCACGCCGGCGGCAAGGGCGTGTTCGCGGCCGTGGGCGCGCTGCACATGATCGGCCCGCAGGGATTGCCCACGCTGATGGCGGCGCGCGGCTTCACGGTGACGCCGGTGCTGACCGATGTGCAGGCGCAAACCGCGGCGCCGATGGCGGCGCTCGCGGCGCCGTCGCCGGCCCCCAGGGCTGTGCGCGGCGGCAAGGCCGTGAAGGGCCAGCGCGGGCCGAACGGGCAGAAGGGCGCACCGGCTGCTGCCGCCAAGGGCGGCAAATCGGCCAAGGCGGCGCCCGCGGTCAAGGGCGGCAAAGTCACGGCCAGGGCGCCCGCCAAGGCGGCTTCCAAGACCGCCGCCCCTGCCGCCAAGGGCAAAGTGCGCAGATAATCGCGCCCGCCATGCACGCGCTGCGCCACCCCACCCGCTTTCTCGGCCTCATCGGCCGCGGGGTGCTGCTGTGGTTCGTGCTGTCGCTGGGCGCGGCGGTGGCGTCGCCGCTGGTGCATCCGCAGGCGATGGAGCTGGTGTGCTCCAGCGTCGGCTCCATCAAGGTGGTGGTCCACACCGAGGACGGCACGCAGGCGCTCGGCGCCTCCCACATGGACTGCCCGCTGTGCGTGCTGACCGGCGCACCGCCGCCGGCCCTGTCGGTGCCCGCTTTCGATCTCCCCTTGCCGCTGGGCCGCCTGGTCCAGTCGATTCCCGCCACGCGCCTGGCCGCCGCCGCCGCGCCCCTGCCGGCGCGCGGGCCCCCGACTTTCTCCTGACGCTCTCGAAACCATAGCTGCCTACGCATGAACGACGTGCGTGTCCGGCTTTTTGGGCTCGAAGTTTCGAGCGCGACCTGAACGGTTGGGCACGGCGCAGAACGTCGATGCCATCCGCACGCGCATGCCCGAAGTGGTACTGAACGCGGTCGACGTGGGCGCGCTCCCGCCCCTCGCCGCGCAACACACCTGCCTGGCTGAACTCAGGTTCGACCCATGACGCTCTCATTCCAACTGCAAGGACCCGACATGACCAAGACATCGATGATCACTCTCAAAACCATAGCGGCATGCGCAATGCTGACGGGCGCTGGCGCCACTCTTGCACACGTCACGCTGCCGCCGGGCAGCGCCACCGTGGGCAGCGACTACAACGCCGCCTTCCGCGTCGGCCACGCCTGCGAAGGCGCCAAGGCCACCACCGGCCTGGCGGTGCGCCTGCCCAAGGGCTTCGTGCTGAGCGACGCCCAGGCGCGCAAGGGCTGGAAGCTCGACGTGACGAAGAACGGTGACGGCGAAGTGCGCTGGAGCGCCGAGACGCCCGGCAATGCGCTGCCCGGCAGCGAGCGCGCCGAGTTCGTGCTGCGCGGCAAGGTGCCCGCCACGCCAGGCACGCTGTGGTTCAAGGTGCTGCAGACCTGCGACACCGGCGTGGCCGACTGGGCCGAGGTGCCGGCGTCGGGCAGTTCGACGGCGGGCCTGAAGAGCCCGGCCGCCAGGCTGAACGTGGTGGCGCAGGGCGTGGCCACGGTCGATGTGCAGGGCGGCTGGGTGCGCCAGTCGGTGCCGGGCCAGAGCGGTACGGGTGCCTTCATGAAGCTGACCGCGCCCACCGGCACGAAGCTGGTCGGCATTTCGACCCCGGCGGCCGGCACGGCCGAAGTGCACGAGATGAAGATGGAAGGCGACGTCATGAAGATGCGCGAGCTTCCGGGCGGCCTCGACCTGCCCGCGGGCCAGACCGTCGAGCTCAAGCCCGGCGGCTACCACGTGATGATGATGGACCTGAAGGGCGCCCTGGCCAAGGGCGCGAGCGTGCCCTTCACGCTGAAGTTCGAGGACGCCAAGGGCGTGAAGACCGCGCTGGACGTGTCGCTGCCGGTGGGTGCGCCCGAAGGTGCCGATGCCGCCGGGTCGGCGCACCAGCACAAGCACTGACGCACAGGCCCCGATCGACGGTTTCTAGAGCAGTTCGTCGGGCGCAAGCGGCCCGAAGAGCTTGAGCATCAGCCGCAGCGTGGTGCTGGTGTCGGGCTCGGTGGTCGCGTCGGGCAGCTTGCTGTCCTTGGGAGCGCGCCACACCAGCGAGCCGTCGACCAGCTCCACGTGCCACGAGCGCTCGGCCATGCCGCGCTCGATCTGCTCGGACGCCGCGCGCGACAGCTCGTTGCTGCGGATCAGCAGCGCGATCTCGGTGTTCTGCAGCTGCGAGCGCAGGTCGAGGTTCATCGAGCCGACCACCAGCAGCCGGCCGTCCATCACCAGCACCTTGGAGTGCAGCATGGCGCGCGATGCGCCGGCGATGCTGCCCGTTCCGCTGCCGCCGCCGCCGCTGCTGCCGGTGGAGCCGAAGACGCTGCCGAAGCTGGTCTGCTCGCTGCGCAGTTCGTACAGCTCGACGCCCATCTTCAGCAGCGCCTCGCGGTGGCGCGCGTAGCCCACATGGGCCACCGGCGCGTCGTTGGACGCCAGCGAGTTGGTCAGCACGCGGATGCGCACACCCCGCGCGCGCGCCGCGGAAAAGGCCTGCAGCATGTCCTTGCCGGGCACGAAGTAGGGCGAAATGATGAGCAGGTCGGTGCGCGCCTGGCCGATCATCTGCAGCAGGCCTTCGACCACCGTGTCGCCGTTGGCGGCCAGGTCGGAGGCGGCTTCCAGCGAGGCCACCCGGCGCGACGCATTCGCCTTGTCGTCAGGCTGGCTGACCACGAGGCCCGGCGCCTTCGCGCTGTCGGGGCCGGAGGCGGAATCGGCGGCGATCTTGCCGGGCTTGTCGGCCAGCATCACGGCCGGCGCCCAGACGAAGGTGGCGGTGCGCAGGTCGAGCGCTTTCTCGTCCCAGGCACGGGCGCGCTGCTCGGGCGTGGGCGGCGCGTCGGCGCTGGGCTTGTCGTCCGGGTCACGGGCGGCTTGCGCGACCAGCTCCTGGTCGGCCTTGCTCGCGCGCTCGCGCGTCGCCTGCAGCTCTTCGCGCGTGACCAGCGACTGCACCGGGTAGGCGCGCTCGTTGTTCCAGTAGCTGTCGAAGCTGCGCGACAGGTCCTGCACGATCGGGCCGGCCGCCAGCACGTCGACATCGACGAAGTTGCCAGTGGTCGCGTTGCCGAAGTAGGCGTCGCCCAGGTTGCGCCCGCCCGTGACGGCGAGCACGTTGTCGGCCAGGAACAGCTTGTTGTGCATGCGCTGCTGGATGCGCGAGGCGTCGTCGATCGAGTTGAACAGGCGGCTGAAGCTGGAGTCGCGCGAGCCGGCCAGCGGGTTGAACAGCCGCATCTGGATGTTCGGGATGAAGGCCAGTCCCAGCACCAGGGCGTCGCGCCCGGTGGTGTGGAAGTCGTCGAGCAGCACGCGCACCCGCACGCCGCGCTCCGCGGCCGTGCGCAGGCCGCGCACCAGGCGGGCGGTGCTGGCGTCGGCGTGGATGGCGTAGTACTGCAGGTCCAGCGTCTTCTGCGCGCCTTCGATCAGCGCGAGCCGGCTGCCATAGGCGGCCTGCGGTCCGCCCAGCAGCAGGAAGCCGGACTCGTAGCGGGCCTTGTCGGCCTGGCGCCGCTGCTGCACCAGGTCGGCCAGCGCGGTGCCGGTGGCCGGGGCGGCGATTGCGGTGGAAACGGGTCGATCGACGTTCTGCGGCAGTTGCGCGCACGCGCCCAGGATCAGCAGCGCCAGGAGCGCGGTGGACCGGCGAAACAACGTCTGGAAGGAAGAAGGCATGCGGCTTTTCCGGGGCTTGGAGAGGGAAGCCGCATGTATAGCCTAGTCGGCGCCCGCCGCGCGTCGGACGGGCGGACGACCGGCATCCGCGTCAGCGCGTGACGCCGAGTTCTTCCTGGCGTTCGAGGGCTGCGAGCAACTCGTCGTCGATCTTGGCGTGGCGCTCGGCCAGCTCGGTAGCGCGCGAGGCATCGGTGGCGTAGAGGGCGCCGCCGTCGAGTTCGAGCATTTCCGTGATGCGCTTCTGCTCGCCTTCGAGGGCTGCGATCTGGGCGGGCAGGGCCTCCAGCTCGCGTTGTTCCTTATAGGAGAGCTTCTTGCGCGCACCTGCCGCCTTGGGGGCGGCGGCTTCGGCGGCCGGGGCGGGCGCCGAAGCCGCCGCAGGGGCGGGCGCCGCGGCCATTCGCTGCTCGGCGATCTCGCGGGCGCGCTTGGACTGGATCAACCAGTCCTGCACGCTGCCTTCGTATTCGCGCCAGCGGCCGTCGCCTTCGTAGGCGATGGTGCTGGTCACCACGTTGTCCAGGAAGGTGCGGTCGTGGCTCACGAGGAACACGGTGCCGTCGTAGTCCTGCAGCAGGCTTTCGAGCAGCTCGAGGGTGTCGATGTCCAGGTCGTTGGTCGGCTCGTCGAGCACCAGCACGTTGGCCGGGCGGGCGAACAGGCGGGCCAGCAGCAGGCGGTTGCGTTCGCCGCCGCTGAGCGAGCGCACCGGGGAGTTGGCGCGCGCGGGCGAGAACAGAAAGTCCGACAGGTAGCTCTTGACGTGCTTGCGCTGGCTGCCGATCTCGATCCACTCGCTGCCGGGGCTGATGAAGTCTTCCAGCGTGGCGTCGAGGTCAAGCTTGTCGCGCATCTGGTCGAAGTACGCCACCTGCAGGTTGGTGCCGCGGCGGATCTTGCCGCTGTCGGGTTCGAGCTCGCCCAGGATCAGCTTCAGCAGCGTGGTCTTGCCCGCGCCGTTCGGGCCGAGCAGGCCGACCTTGTCGCCGCGCAGGATGGTGCCGCTGAAGTTGCGGATGACGGTCTTCTCGCCGAAGGACTTGGTGGCCTCGGTGAGCTCGGCCACGATCTTCCCGCTGGACTGGCCGGACGCCACGTCCATGTTCACGCTGCCCTGCACTTCGCGGCGCGAGCTGCGGCTGGCGCGCAATTCCTGCAGACGGGTGATGCGGCTCTGGCTGCGGGTGCGGCGCGCTTCCACGCCCTTGCGGATCCAGATCTCTTCCTGGGCCAGCAGCTTGTCGGCCTTGGCGCTGATCACGGCCTCCTGGGCGAGTTGCTCTTCCTTCTGCAGGAGGTATTGCTCGAAGTTGCCGGGGTAGGAGTTCAGCTTGCCCCGGTCCAGCTCCACGATGCGGGTGGCGACGCGGTTCAGAAAGCTGCGGTCGTGGGTGATGGTGACGACGCTGCCCTTGAAGTCGATCAGCAGCTGTTCGAGCCACTCGATGGAGTCGAGGTCCAGGTGGTTGGTGGGCTCGTCCAGCAGAAGGACGTCGGGTGCGGCCACCAGGGCCTGGGCCAGGGCGACGCGCTTGCGGGTGCCGCCGGAGAGGGAGCCGACGCGCGCATTGCGATCGAGGTGGAGGCGGTGCAGCGTCTCTTCGACGCGCTGCTCCCAGTTCCAGGCGTCGAAGGCTTCGATCTTCGACTGCAGGGCGTCGAGGTCGAGGCCGTCCGCACCGGAGAGATAGAGGTCGCGCACCGCAATGACTTCGGCCAGGCCCTGGCTGGCGGCGGTGAACACGTCGGCATCCATGTCGAGGAGGGGTTCCTGGGCCACGTAGGCCACACGGAGGTTCTGCTGCAACTGAAGGGTGCCGTCGTCTGCCTTCTCGAGTCCGCCCAATATCTTGAGCATCGATGACTTGCCGGCGCCGTTGCGGCCGATCAGGCCGATGCGCTCCGATTCCAGAAGAGAGAAGTCCGCGTGATCTAGCAGGGGGACGTGACCGAACGCCAATTGGGCGTCGAGGAGTGTGATGAGTGCCATGTGGGGAGGATTATCGGAGGACGCACTGGACAGGGCTTGGAGCACATCGCTGTGTGCCGTTCTGAAGAAGGGCGACTTGAACGCAATTTTGTTCGCGTGGGGTTGCCGGGCTCATTTCCTGGCATATACTTGCTGGCTCGACTGACAGTCACTGCAAGGTGTTTGAGGCGATGGGTTCTTCGGAGCTGATTGCGAGTTGGTTGGGTGAAAA